>CAZCGG010000150.1:9247-11635 GCA_964498135.1 uncultured Candidatus Moduliflexus sp. | reverse complement strand
ATCTCTGCGCGTCGCGTATTCTTCGGCGCGTTCATACATAAGAACAATCATGAAATTTTTTTTCCGAGCGGAGGCGACGATTTTTTAAAAATTTTTGCGGCCATCGTAAAAATTGATTGGAAATATGAGTCTCCGTTTGTTATTATGAATAGACCGGATCAGAAGTGGCAAGCGCTGCTGAACGTAGCTCGAAGCGAGGGCGAACACGCCTTCGACGCCTTTGACGAACTTTTTCAGAAGTATTTACGTCCAGAAGTCATCGAGCCGGAGGCAGCAAAAATGCTTGGACAGGCTCAGGATGATATTGAAGATGTCGCGCAAGAGGTGGCGAAAAAATTGCTTGAAGGCGGGTATAATAAGCAACCGAGAATGGCAACGATAGAGGATTTGGCGCGCTACGTCAGGACGATGACGCATAACTGCTGTGTCAATATACGTTCGTATCAATCATGCCGCCGTTTTGTCGTCACCTCTCAGGCAATCGAACAATTACGGCTTTTCAATATGCCGGAAGATATGCTGGCATGTTTACAGACGCTTGATTTGAAACCTGTCAGTAAAGAAACGTTTCTTAAAAAAATTCGGGAGGCATTGGGAAAAGAAAACGAACCATTTAAACAGGCGATATTAAATGTATGTGCGATTAATATAAAGCGAAGCCTGCCACTTGATGAGGTTGCGCCTCCTCAGACGCCTTCGACTCCGGCAGACGTGGAAACGCGGGAACGCGACGCGCTTGATGCGATTCGCCAGACAGTTTCAGAAGAGGAACGTTGCATGATCAATTGGCAGTTGCAAGGTTTGGGCTGGAAAGAAATCGCTGCTAAGCTTAACATGCCAACGTCAACCGCGAATGGCCATTATAAACGCATGGTGATAAAAATTCGTCAGAATGAACAACTTCGAGCGGCATGGCAAGATTATGTAGAAAGCCTGAATAAAGAGGAAAGGACAGATATATGGCAGATAAACTAACGATGAATGACTATCTCTGCGTTGACTCCGAAGTCGGTGAAGAATTGTTTGACGGCTATATGGCCGAAACGCTGACCGCAGAGCAGCGGCAGGCGTTTGACGCGCATCTGCCGTTTTGCGATAGATGCCAGCAGGAACTTGAGTACGTGCAATGGGCCTTGCGCCGCCTCGCGGATCGCCCGTTTTCCGAAATTCCCCTGCCGACGATTGAACTGCTTGATGATTTCGAACACAACCTGCTGCTTGACTATGACGACGAGCCGATGTTTGGGCGCATGGCCGCCTCTGGCCATGCCGTCAAGCCGCTTGAATTTCCGCTCACCATGACCTATGCCAACGGAACCATCCGCGTGCGCGGCGAATTTTGGCGGCGCGGCAATTTTTTGACGTATCGGCTGAGAGAGTGTCAGCCTGACCAAGCCTATACGTTGAGTTACACGCTGCCAGATTCGGGCGTGACGCAGGCCGTCGCGCTGCGCAAAGATGAAGAGGTGGTTGTCTGCGCCATTGAAGACCTCGTTGAAACGAACGAGCCTCGCCGATTTCTTCAGGCCATCAAAGAGATGCGCCTGCTGGTGTCAGAAAAAATGTAGCGGTCGCCATGCCATGGAGCCAGTCATGTGAAGGGGGGCAAATCTTGATTTGTCCCTCCTTCACATGACGGCGTGACGCGCAATGCAACGCTTGATCGAATTTCAGGATAGCTTACGCGCGATTCGGCCTGAACTGATTTCAGGGACAATCGAACGGCAGGATCGTGCGTTGAGCAGATGGCATCAGCGTCTTAATATGACGGCGGCGCAAGAGCATCCCTCATGGTATCTGCCTTCATATTATCGGGGATTGTGCGTGAGCGTGCTTGAACGGTATCAAACAGTGATGCCGCATAGGCTTCAGCCGCCGCTGTCGAATATGGTCAGCACCGCCATTCAGGAGACGATTTCCCACCTGAACGCGCACAAAAAGACAACAGAACCAATTGAAGAAGGGCTGGGGGCGTTTCTGCGGAATGTGCGGAATAAACACTATCCCACCGCCGCCGCCTTTTGCCGCGCGTTCGGCGAGATGCTCGGCGTTTCACTCGCGTCCGTTCAAAAAGACCGCCATTTCGAACAACGTTACCGGGAATTTTGTGACGCGCCATTTATCGCGCCGCCTGTGGTCGCTTTTCTAACAGAAACGTTGCTGCATCGCCTGCCAGAACCATTGCAGACCTCATCGTCTCGACTGGAACTGCTGTTATGGGATCAGCTTGCGTATCTGCTCTATCCATCTGCCGCGCTGGTGGATTTGGCAACGGAACAGGCCGATATTCTCCGGTTTGAAATGGTCGCCGAAGCCTCGACCGCCACAGAAAAAGACGGCATCACGTTCAAAGATGAGGTGGATGAGACCATGCGGCGCTCGTGCGAA
>CAZCGG010000150.1:5935-9147 GCA_964498135.1 uncultured Candidatus Moduliflexus sp. | reverse complement strand
CAAAAGATTGAGGCTGTTGAGCGGCGTCCCAACATTCGCCGCATGATTCTTCCGGCCGATGGTCACGCTGACAGCCATCCGAATCTCCAGATTTGCCGCGTCCGCAACTTGAAGGAAGCCGTCGAAACCTATTATGGCGCGGCGTTGAAACCGATCACGTCCGGCCTCAGCCGCCGCGCGTTCCTTTCAGGAATTATCGGCTTCGGTCTCGGCGCGGCAGCCGCAACCGCAACCTCGTCCTTGCCATTCGTCGCCCAAAATCTCTTCGCGCATTCCGTCACTGAACATGATTGGCAGCTTGCCGAAAATGCGAGAATTTTTTATCAGATGCATAGCGATCATGCAATTGCTATAAAGCTTTTTCAGGAGATCTTAGGCAAATTTGAAGAAAATAATGAAGCAGAAGCGAAGCGTTTGACGGCAATCTGTCATCGGAATCTCGGCGTCATCTATCTCCAGCAACATCGAATTCGAGACAGCTTGACAGCCATGGGGAACGCAGTAGAATGTTGGCAGGCCATTCATGACCGGGAAAATCAAGCCGATGTGTTCTTGAGCCTTGGCGAAATCTATCGCTATCTTGTCGGCATTGAAGGCCGCACAGCAGACGCGCAAAAAGGGATCGCTTGGTATCAACGCGCATTTAATTTACTAGAAAAACGCATGCCATCGTATCAGAAACGCGCGGGACAATACTATGCGTTGACAGGCTGTTTGTACGACGAACTCGGCGAATTCGACCGCGCCGAACAGTTCGGACGGCGCAGCATGGAGATTTTTGAGCCAATCGAGACCAATTGGACGTATCAAACTTGCCGTCAGCATGTCGGGCGCATTTTGACTCACGCCGGAAAGCATGATGACGCGCATGACATCATCGCTTCGACGATGCAAGCCGCCGTGCTGCAAAGCCCATATTATCAAGTCCGAAGCTATTGGACGCTTGCCGATCTGCGGCTTTCGACCGAGGACGTTTCCGGCGGTCTTGACGCCTTGCGCCGCGCTGAACAATTGTGCCAGCAATACGGGTTTTCAGGCCAACGGCGGATGATCAACAAAATTGCCGCTCAACATGGAGTTCAATTATGAAGGTGACATCGGCATGTTATTACCAGTATTTATTTTCGCATATTCCCAGCATGGCAGACGCGGATGCCAAGCGCGTGGCGGAGGAAATTGCCGCGCCGCTGCGCGAGGCGCATCATCTTATCCTGCCCGGCCCGCCGTTCAGCAGCCCTGCTGAAATCGTCGCGCCTTCGGGACGAAAACGGCCATCTGCAGTATTGATTGCATCATGTCAAAGTCAAGATGACAATCAGTATCTCATTCAATTTTTAGCGCATGACACGCTGATTTCCGAATCGATTGTCAACCAGCCGAACGACGATGGGCGCAACGCGATCAGTTTTTGGGAAGCAGCGGCAACGCCGCCATTTGCCGACCGCCGCGATCAGATTGGACACGCTACCGTCCTGCTTGCTGAAACAGACGACGATCCAGCAGAGATCGCGCAGACGATTGCCGCCGAATACCTTCGTGTCCCCAAGCCGGATCAGCCTGCATTCAGCCGTTTCGATTGGGGTACCGTATGTTATTGGCTCCAATCGCAGTTGTTTCTTGCGCTGGTCACCAATCGGAAGCTTGCCGTGAACGGCGACAATTTTTTGGCAGGGCCGTTTGCGCTGTGGGAAGCGTTTCGCCAAAAATTGATCTTTGAAGAAAAACAGGCTGACGCATTCAAAAGCGCCTATGACAAAGGCATGAACATCGCGCGGCAGAGAGTAGAAGATTTACATGCCGAATGGCGAAAAAATGAGCAAACGCGCCGTCTTCTCGCCGTCAAAGAGCATTTCGTTCAATTCGATCAAGCCATGGCAAGCGTGAAAGCAACGCTGCAAAAGATGAAGATGGTGTTTCTGACCGCCGACATCAATTTGAAAAATATCAAACGCCAATATCGCGGGTTTCCAACGCGGGAAGATGGACTGTTTGCGCCGCAATATCGCCAGAGCAAACATTTTTATCAGCAGCTTCGGCTGGATTGGAAATATCGCCGATGTGAGGCCGTCGTGCTGCAAGCTGATGCCGACGCCTTGCGCGCCGAAGTGGATCGGTTTCCGGTGCGCCTGTGGGAAAATGAATTAGAAGAACTGCGCTCGTATGATGCGCGGATTCAACGAGGCGTGAAAAATCCGCATATAGCTGAGGAACTCCGCGATGAATTGAAAGACGTACAGAAACAGCTCGCAGAGTTGTTTGAAAAAACTCAGGTAAAAGATGTCATGGTTGGCTCTCGTCAAGTCATTGAAACAATCATTCGCTTGCGACATCAAAAAATTTTTTCAGGGTTGACTCATGAAACCGAGGCAGGATCGAATTCGCGAGGACATATGCTAAATCAAATGCTTGTGGCCTGTCATAAAAACAATCCGATACACAAGGTGATTTATCATGCCTTGAATCATGTCCGCATTCTTGGGAATTTCGGCGCGCATCCCTCAGAATATATCGCAGAACGGCAATCCAAAGAAATTTTGAGTTCGCTGGCAACCGTGATGGAGTGGTATGCGCAGGAAAACGGGCTGTAAGGCGTCATTTTTCTGTGAAACCTGAAAAAACAAACTTGACAGTTCTTCTTCTCGCAATCTCTAATGAATGCTGATGATCCCATCTAAACGAATGAACGCTTGATATGACACGGAAGGAGCGCAGAACCATGAAAACGCAGATGAGTATTGCGGTTGAGCCGACGTTAGCCGAGTATCTTGCCGCCCGCCTCAGAAATGACGAGGAGGCGCTTGTCGAGCGGCAAAACGCTCTCGGAAAAGATGAAAACACCACGTGGCAATATTTGCAGGGGAAACGCGACATGTGCAAGCAGTTTGCGCTGTATCTTGAGGAAATTCAACGCGCGCCAAAAGTCGTGATTGAGCAGCCCTCTGGGAAATCGGAGCAACCCGGCCGCAATGCCCCGTCAGAATCGCGCCTGTTCCATTATCCTGACGATTATGATCGCAATGAATAAAGGTGGTGAATACCATGGGCTTTTTTGATTTGGCAGCCATTGCAGAAAAGACGCCGTTGGCAGGAATTCGCCTGAAAGCCGTGTCTGGCGAAAAGGTGATGATGGCATTTTTCGATCTCGACGCAGGCGCGGCGCTGCCGATGCATCAGCATCCGCATGAGCAGATGGGCGTCGTCATGTCGGGCGA
>CAZCGG010000150.1:0-5835 GCA_964498135.1 uncultured Candidatus Moduliflexus sp. | reverse complement strand
CGGGCTTCGCTCGGTTTTTCATAAAACCGATTCTTGGTAATCTCATTCTTCAAGCCTTCTTTATTAAACTTATTTCTCAAAATGTAGAGGGCTTTATTAATGTCGCCGTCAACCGTCACTTCGACTTGCACTTTCCGCATACCAACCGTCACCTCCCCTTCTCCTGAATAACAACCCAATTTTTTTCTTTATATCGAACGCTCACGCAAGCTCTGTAAGCAGAATATCATCAAATGAAAGCGTCTCAATGTCTTCTTCAAGCGGCATGCAGCCAATCGTCGAATCATCTTTCAAAAAGAGCCGAATCTGCTGATAACCAGCTAAATGCCCGTGCAGCATCTCTTCCGCAAGCATGTCCTCGATGGCGCTTTGAATCAAACGGCGCAGCGGGCGCGCTCCATACGTCTGATCATAGCCGTTTTTCGCCAACCAAGCTTTTACTTCATCATCAAGCAGAAGTGTCAAGTTTTTTTCGCGCAAGTTCGCATTTACTTCGCGAATCATGATGTCCACGATCTGCTGAATATGCTCGATGGTCAAGGCGTGGAACGTAATCACCTCGTCCACGCGGTTCAGAAATTCGGGATTGAACGTCTTCTTCAACTCGCCGGTCACGAGGTCTTTCATCTGCTGGTGCGTGGCCGCTTCGCTGACCTGATGAAAGCCGAGATGCGCCCGTTTCTGAATCATCTTCGCGCCGACGTTCGAGGTCATGATGATCATCGTGTTTTTAAAATCAACCGCGCGCCCGTAACTGTCCGTCAGTTGGCCGTCATCCATGATTTGCAGCAAAATATTGAAGACATCGGGATGCGCCTTTTCGATTTCATCGAACAACAGCACAGCATAGGGCGTGCGCCGGACTTTTTCGGTCAACTGCCCGCCTTCGTCGTGGCCTATGTAGCCGGGCGGCGCGCCGATTAAGCGCGACACCGCATGGCGTTCCATGTATTCCGACATGTCAATCCGAATCAGCGCGCTGTCGCGGCCAAACAGATATTCGGCAAGAGCGCGGCTCAATTCCGTTTTTCCCACGCCGGTCGGGCCGAGAAACATAAACGTGCCAACCGGCCGTTTCGCGTTTTTGATGCCGCTGCGCGAACGCCGGATCGCCCTTGAAACCGCCTCAATCGCCTCTTCCTGCCCAATCACGCGGCGATGCAGTTCGGCTTCCATGCGCAACAGTTTCTGCGTTTCATCTTCCTCGATTTTCGTCAAAGGAATCCCCGTCCATTTCGAGACGACATGGGCGACATCTTCTTCGCTGACTAACGGAACGTCTTCTTCATCTTCCCACAGTTCTTTGACGGTTTCGAAACTATTGCGGGCGGCGCGCTCCTGCTCGCGCAGCGCGGCGGCTTCCTGAAAATTCTGCGCCCAGACCGCCGCGTCTTTTTTGCCGGAAATCTCTTTCAGCATCGTTTCGACGCGGCTTAATTCCGCCGCATAGCGGTAGCCGCGCAGTTTCCGCAGCGAACTCGCTTCATCAATCACGTCAATCGCTTTATCCGGGAAAAACCGGTCGGTGATGTATTGTCCGGCGAGGCGCGCGGCGAGTTGCAGGCTGCTGTCCGGGATGCGGACGTGATGATATTGCTCGTAGGTTTCTCGCAAGCCTTGCAAAATCGAAATCGTGTCATCGAGGCCGGGCTGAACGATTTGGACGGGCTGAAACCGCCGCGCCAGCGCGCCGTCGCGCTCCACGTATTTCCGGTATTCGTCAAGCGTCGTCGCGCCGATGCATTGAATCTCGCCGCGAGACAGGGCGGGCTTGAGCATGCTGGAGGCGTCGAGCGAGCCTTGCGCCGCGCCCGCGCCCATCAGCGTGTGGATTTCGTCAATAAAAACGATAATCTGCCGGTCGGACGCGATTAACGCTTTCATAATCGCTTTCAGCCGCTCTTCGAACTGTCCGCGATACATCGTTCCGGCGACGATGCTCGCCATGTCGAGCGTAATCACCCGTTTTTCCAGCAGAACTTCCGGCACGTCGCCGCTCACGATGCGCTGGGCTAATCCTTCGACAATCGCGGTTTTGCCGACGCCCGGCTCGCCGAGCAGAATCGGATTGTTCTTCGTGCGGCGGCTGAGAATCTGGATGACACGGGCAATTTCGGTCTGGCGTCCGATGACCGGATCAATCTTGCCTTCGGCGGCGGCTTGCGTCAAGTCTGTGCTGAACTGGCGCAGAATCTTCGAGGCGGTTTTCTTCTGCTTTGCGGTTTGGCGGGTTTCGCCGAGCAGTTCCAAAATCTGCGAGGCAAGCGCTTCTTCGGTCACACCGTATTCTTGCAGAATCGCTGCGCCGAGATTGTCGCCTTCGCGCAGCATGCCCAACAGCAAATGCTCCGTGCCGACATAATTATGCCCCATTTCCCGCGAGAGTTCGATGGAAAGGCGCAGCACTTCTTTGGCGGTCGGGCTGAAAGGAAGATCGCTCACGCGCAGCCGGAATCTGCCGACAGTCAGGCGATGTTCAAGGTCGGCGCGCAGTTCGCTCATATTCACGCGCAGCCGCTCCAGTGCGTGAATTCCGACGCCTTTTTCGTCGCGCATGGCGCCTAAAAGCAGATGTTCGCAATCTAATTCGTCATGGCGGAAACGTAGGGCTTCTTCTTTGGCGATGACGATTGTTCGCCGTGCGCGTTCGGTAAACCGGTCAAACATACAAGGTGATGGATAGAGCTGTCAGACACCTTGAAGGTGTCTGACAGCTTTCCTTATTATGCCACAGGAACGACTTTGGTGACTTCCTGAATTTCCTGCTGGAGAATGCGCTGCACGCCGAATTGCAGGGTCATCATCGCGCCGGGGCACCCTGAACACGCCCCGCGCAAACGCACCTTCACGACGCCTTCGTCATTCACATCCACCAATTCAATATTGCCCCCATCGCGCTGCAACGCGGGGCGCACTTTTTGATCAATCACTTGCTCCACTCGATCTTTCAGCATACAATGATGAAAAGGAATATCATTGCCAAATTCAGGCAGCCCTGCCTGCGCCGCCCTTATTGACAATGACGCCCTTGCCAAATAATGAAATTTTCGCTGGCCCCAAAAAACGTTGTTTTTTGAAAAACAGCGTCTCTCGGCGTTCAAAGACAACATCATCAAACGGCAAACATCGCTTGCTCGTTCGCTTATCTGTAGAGCGCGCTGCCGTGAAAGTCAACCCCAAATTATGAAAAAATTTTTAGTTAATTCGACGGTGACGGCGACGGTTCTGGCGTCGGCGCGCTCTCTGGCGCGGGTCTCGTCATTTTGGGCGGGCGTTTTCCATGCGGGCGTTTGTGTGGATTGGCTTTGCCGGGAATCTTCTGAAATTCGGGTTTTTCCGGGGTTTTTTCCTGCTCGATGGTCTGCTTCTGCGTCGCGATTAACTCTGCGACTGATGAGGTGGAATCTTTTGCGGCTTGCGCCAACATCGTGCCTAACACTCCAAGCTGTGACATAATCTGACTTCAAAGAGACGGCATTCAAGAGGAGTTTCTTCTGGCTGAAACTCTCTTAAACAACGACGCTTTTCCTTGCCAATATTCCCGTAATGATGGGGGGAATGGGGTGGGTAAACGCTGAAATTTGAATACATGTTCATCTGCGCGGCGCGAGGAAAAATGTCAACCAAGCGCACATTCTTCGTTCTTCAATAATAGAGAACATCTTTTTCGCCAAAAATGTTCTGCAAATTCTTATGTAAAAACGCATTTTTCTTTTAGAAACACGCTCTATTTTGGCAAAAAATTTTGTCAAGGGAAACTTGGCATTTTTAAAAGAGGCGTTATGACGCGTCAACAAGATGCTCGCGGCAACTCATTTTGGCGGCGGCTGCTGCGCGGAGTGCAGCCGTTGATTCCGGCGCTGATCTTGGATGGGCTTGATTTCGTGCTGATTGAGCCGTTCGATATTTATTTCGGTCTGATTATCGGCATTCCGGTGGGCTATTGGATGTGTTCGAAATATCGGATGCCGTTTTTAAAGCGGCTGGTTGGCGCGTTTTTCGCCGGAATGTATTGCATGTTCCCGTTTACCGAACTCATTCCGGCGGCAACCATTGTCTGCTGTTATGCGCGATTTTGGGAAGATGATGACGCTCTCAAAAAGTGAGCGCATGACTGGCCGGGGCGCCCTCGTTTTGTCGGCGCGCCCCGGCACGCGGGAAAAGCATCTTGCCATCTGTTCATGTTCGCCTGAAAGCGGAGATATTCGGCGCGAAAACGCCGCGCCCGAACAATCTGCCGTGAATGCAATCATCTTTTTCTCGCTGCCCCGGAACGCCCTTACTCTCTGGCCTCATGTTTTGAAATATGTGCCTGATATGTTTGGAATCGGTAGCAACGCTCCAGCCTTGCAGCCCCAAGAAGCCTTGCGCAGAGATGCTCGACAGGTCTCTCACGCAGTGGTCTGACCAGCGGCGCATATACGCCGCACAACATATATCAGAGAAGTTGCGTTTCTTCAAACGCGCGGCTTCTTTTTTTATATGTTCTCATCCTGCTCAACGCCTCTCAGAAAAAGTCATCGCACGCTTTCTTCTCGTCGCCTGACCACCTCCGATTTGATAAAAGACTTCAAACGTCTTGAAGACGTTTGAAGTCTCGTCTTCACAAATCCGACATGCAATTTCAATTGATTTTTGTTTGTGTTTCATTGCAACAATGATTGTTTAACAAACGTTATTTTGTCAAGAAAAAAAAGAACATATTTTTCTCAGAGAGCGTGATTCTGCTATTTCGCTTGGCGCGGCCTGCGTTTCGATAATCATAATGAAAATATCTTGACAGGCAAGCGCCGCGTGCGTTGTACATAAATCAATCGTCGTGCTGCATATCAAAGACATCTCATTTTAAAACGCATGCGGCGCGGGCATGGCGCGAGAGCGCGCCCTTTCGCGCCATGCCCGCGCCGGAATATCGTTATGGAAAACGTGATTATCATCGGCTCCGGCCCCGCCGGGCTGACCGCCGCGATTTACGCCGCCCGCGCCAATCTCAACCCGCTCGTGTTCGAAGGCTATCAATACGGCGGGCAACTGATGACCACCACTGAAATCGAGAATTTCCCCGGCTTTGAGCATGGGATTCAGGGGCCAGACCTGATGAGCGCGATGCGAGAGCAGGCCAAACGCTTCAAGGCGCGGTTGGAGCAAAAAGACGTGGAGGCGGTTGACTTGGTGCGCCGCCCGTTGAAGGTGATGGTGGAAGGCGAATTTTACGAGACGAAAACGCTGATTATCGCCACCGGCGCGAATGCCCGAATGCTCGGCTTAGACGCGGAAAAGCGGCTGTTGGGGCGCGGCGTCTCCACCTGCGCCACCTGCGACGGCTTTTTCTTCACCGGCAAGGAAATCGTGATGGTCGGCGGCGGCGATTCCGCGCTGGAAGAGGCGATTTTCCTGACGCGCTTCGCCGCAAAAGTCTCGGTCGCGCATCGCCGCGATCAGCTTCGCGCCTCGAAAATCATGCAGGATCGCGCCTTCAAAAACCCGAAAATCCATTTCATCTGGAACAGCGTCGTTGAGGACGTTCTCGGCGCGGAAAAGGTCGAAGGCGTGCGCCTGCGCAATGTGAAAACCAACGAAATTGCTGACATGCGCTGCGACGGATTTTTCTTGGCGATTGGGCATGTGCCGAATTCCAGCTTGTTCGCGGGGCAATTGGAGCTTGACGCGCAAGGCTACATCATCACGCAGCCGAAAAGCGCGGCGACCAGCGCGCCCGGCGTGTTTGCCGCCGGAGACGTGCAGGATTCGAAATTTCGCCAAGCCATTACTGCGGCGGGTTCCGGCTGCATGGCCGCCCTCGAAGCTGAACGCTTTTTGGAAACATTGGAATAA
>CAZCGG010000149.1:0-11686 GCA_964498135.1 uncultured Candidatus Moduliflexus sp. | reverse complement strand
GACCTCTTGCAAAAGTCCATTCCGTTCGCCCTGAGCCTGTCGAAGGGCGGATGAATACTTCCTACACGCCCTTCGACAGGCTCAGGGCGAACGGGATGACGGGGCAAAAACGACTTATGCAAGAGGTCTAATGAAGGGCGAAAAAATATTTTTTTACGCAACATCTCAGCCTTTCCCCTCTTAGGAACAGGGTTGTTCAGTTCTCGTTCCACGCTCTGCATCCCGTTTACGCCGCAGAGCGGCGAGCCGTCGGCATTCCACGCAGAGCGTGGAACGAGGGGAGTTTTCAATGATGCTGCGTCACGTGAGTTGTATAAATCTGTGGCGGAAATTTTTTGAGGCAAGGCGGAGAAAGTCAAGAAAATTCGAGGGAGAATGGCGCGGCGGCATGGATTTCTGCCAACGGCCTGCTTCCGGCAGAAATCCATCTCGACGCAATGGGGCGCGAAACGCTAATTATTCGCTGTAACTTCATCTTCGTCATTGACGCGGCGGCGAAACTCCTTGCCAGCGCGAAAGAGCGGGACTCGCTTGGCCGGAATGTCAATCATTTCGCCGGTGCGGGGGTTGCGGCCTTCGCGGTCGTTCCGCGAGCTGACGCGGAAACTGCCGAATCCGCGCAAATCTACCCGTTCCCCTTCGGCCAGGGCGTCAATAATGCAGCGCAGCACGGTATTGACGATGACTTCGCCTTTCCGTTTTGGAATGTCAATGGCGGCGGCGGCTTTTTCAACGATTTCTGCTTTTGTCATAAGTGCATGCCCTTCCTTTCGCGGCGTCAGGTCTTCGCGGATCGTGACGGCCTGAGTGCCTGTATAATCCGTCTTTTCCTCATTTTATCGAAAATGTGCGCGTCATTCATCAGACTCTCGAACCGCGAGAGGGTTGAATGAGGAAATGAAGAAATATTTTCTCGATGAAAGCTGTCAGACACCTTTAAGGTGCCTGACAGCTATGCCCTTTACATAACTGACCGGAACGCCGCGAAAAACGTTGCATTTTTCTGAAAAGATGCGAGAAAGAGATTGACAGGCGGCGCGAATTGTGCGAGAAAGTCGAACGAAGGGGGTCATCATGCAGCGCATTTTGGAGCATGTCAAGCCTGAGCGCCGGAATAAAGAATTTATTCATAACCCAACCCACGCGATTTTCTGGCAGAGGCCGTTTCATTTCGAAACCGTCGAGCAATTCCTCTCGATGTTCATCCCGTGGATCGTGCCGGTGCTGAAATTATCGGGATTTTATGAGCGCGGCCAGCGCAACGCCGCCGCGCTGCGCACGACGCGCCTGACAATCTGTGATCCCCGCCTGCCGCGCAGCTTCGACGGTTTCCGCCTGCTGTTCATGTCGGATTTGCATATTGACGGCAACGATGCCGTTGTGCCGCCGCTCTGCTCCGCCTTAGACGCCATTGACGCCGATGTCTGCCTGTTGGGCGGCGATTATCGCTTTAAAATGCACGGCGAATTCCGGCGCATGATGGATCATTTTCACGCATTCGTGCCGCATATTCGCTGCAAGGAAGGCGTTGTCGGCATTCTCGGCAATCATGATTCATGGGAAATGATTAAGCCATTCGAGCGGTTAGGCATCGTCATGCTTATCAACGAGGCGGTCAACATCGAGCGCGGCGGCGAGCGGATTTGGATTCTCGGCGTGGACGATCCGCACTATTACCGGTGCGACGATTATCATAAGGCGAACCGGCGCGTGCCGGAACGGGCGTTTCGCATTCTGTTAGCGCATTCGACGAACGCCCTGCACAAATTCACGAACGAGCCGATTAACCTCTATTTGTGCGGCCATACGCACGCGGGGCAAATCAGCGTTCCGCTCGTCGGCCCGATCATCACGCATTCCCCGTTGAAAGGCGCGTTCATTTACGGCCGCTGGCAATATCGCCACATCCCCGGCTATACGTCCTCCGGCGTCGGCACGTCCGGCGTCAACGTGCGCTACAACACATGGCCGGAAGTCGTTGTCATCACGCTGCAACGCGAGGCGTTAAAATCTGCGTAAACATTTTATGAAACCAGTGAGAGCGAGACTTCAAACGTCTCGAAGACGTTTGAAGTCTTTTATCAAAAAACTGCGCAACAATTTTATGAAATCATCACGCGCCATAGTAGGCGTCTTGGCGCTTATCGCCGCGCTTTTAGGCGGATATATCGCCGCGCATTCGCCGCGCATTGCGCAAAAAATTTCCCGCATGTTCGGCGTTCAGACGCAGGAGGTGGAATTTGCCGTCCGCGACCTCCGGCTGCGCGGCACGCTGTACACGCCCGAACGCTTCATGTCCGGCAAGCGTCCGGCGATTGTGTTTTGTCACGGCGGCACGCCGATTGGCCGGAAATTAGCGTTGTATGTCGTCGCGGCGCGGCAATTGGCGGAGCGCGGCTATGTGGTCTTGACGTTCGATTTTCGCGGATTCGGCGACTCCGACGATCCGCGCCGCTTCGAGTCGGCTGACGATTTGGACTTCACGCAGGATATTTCCGCCGCGCTCACGTATCTTTCCGGCTTGCCATTTGTCGAATCAACGCGCCTGTATGTGATCGGGCATTCGTTCGGCGCGGGCGTCGCGATTCCGGCGAGCGTCAAGGATGAGCGCGTTCGGAAAACCGTTTCGATTTCGCCGCCGCGCAACACGCAAGCCCGGCAATACGCGGCGGACGCGGAAGATCCGCTGTATCCGACGCGGCGGCTGTCGGGCGACATGGGGATTGAGCCGCCGATTCCGCCCGCGATTTTTTACCCGCATCTGCGCGAACACGTGGCGGAGGAAATTCTGCGCTACCCGAATCATCCGCCGATCCTGTTTATTGACGGCGCAAATGAAGACACGCAGGAGCGGCGGTTTTTGCGAACGGTCTTCACGCGGATGCGCGAGCCAAAAGGGTATGTGACGATTCCGGGCGCGGATCATTATTACGGGACGCGGCGCGACCAAAACGGCGGACTCGGCGACACGGACTGCGACGCCGCGCCGATGAACGCGCTCGCGCAGGCGATTGACGATTGGTTCACGGGCAAAAACGAACGCCCGTCCGTGCAAGAAGTCAGCTTTTCAAGCGGCGGCGTATTTCTGCGCGGCACGCTCTATTTGCCGCCGCATTCCGGGCAAAAGCCGCCGGGCGTCGTTTTGTGTCACGGCGCGACGCCGCTTGGCCGCCGTCACGCGCTGTATGGCATCTTGGCGAATTCGCTCGCGGCGCGGGGCTATGCGGTCTTGGCGTTCGATTTTCGCGGCTTCGGCGAGTCCGACGATCCGCCGCGCCTCGAAAACTTTTCCGATCTTGATTTCGCGCAAGACGTTCGCGCCGCCGTGACGCGGCTGATGGCGGAGAAGCAGGTTGACACGGCGCGGATTTTCGCGGTCGGCCATGCGTTCGGCGCAGGCATTGCCGCGCAAGCCGCGCTGCGCGATGCGCGCGTCAAGGGCGTGATTTCCATCTCTCCGGCGCGGCGCAATCAGGAGCTCTTTTTCGCGGAGAACGCGCCGCTTGCGGATGCGCCGCAGCAACGGCTCTCGCAGGATATGCGGCTGTCCATCCCGAAAGAGTTGCTCTATCCGCACTTGAAAGACCAGACGGCGGAGGCGATGCTGCGCTATCCGAGTCATCCGCCGATTCTGTTTATTGACGGCGCGTTGGAAGATCAGGCCGACCGCGATTTTCTGCGCGGCGTGTTTGAAAACATGCGCGGCGCGAAGCAGTACGTCACGATCCCCGGCGCGGATTTGTATTACGGCGCGAAGCGCGAGCAAGCCTACGAAAACGGCATGGAGCAATCGAATCGCGTCGCGGCGGCCGCGCTGGACGCGATGGATGCGTGGCTGCGTCAAAATTAAAAAAGGGGGGGGGGGTAAACAAAACTTCAAACGTTTTAAAGACTTTTGAAGTCTCGCCCTCATCACGATATTAGAAATCAATGCTCATCATATAAGGAGGCGCGTATGCGTATCGTTGTTATCGGCGGCACGGGGCATGTCGGGACGTTTTTGATTCCCCGTCTGGTCAATGCCGGACATTACGTCATTTCCGTCAGCCGCGGCAAACGCCTGCCCTATCAGGCGCATCAGGCGTGGAACGAAGTCGAACAATTGGCGATTCACCGTGATCTCGCCGAGCATGAGGGGACGTTCGGCTTGCAGATTCAGGAGTTGAACCCGGATGTGGTGATTGACATGATTTGCTTTACGCCGCAGAGCGCGGAGCATCTCGTCAATTCGCTGCGCGGGCGCGTCCAGCATTTGCTCGTCTGCGGCACGATTTGGGTGCATGGCCGGAGCATTGAAGCGCCGACCATCGAAGAGCAGAACCGCAAGGCGTTCGGCGATTACGGCTTGCAAAAGCAGCGCATGACCGCCTATTTGCTGAAAGAAGCGCGGCTGAACAAATTTCCGGTGACGATTCTGCATCCGGGGACTATCGTGGGCCCCGGCTGGATTCCGCTCAATCCGCTCGGCAATTTCAATCCGAATATTTTCGCCAAATTAGCGCGGGGCGAGGAATTGCTGCTGCCGACGCTCGGCATGGAGACGCTGCACCACGTTCACGCGGACGACGTGGCGCAGGCATACGAAAAGGCGTTGGCGCATTGGAGCGACACCATTGGCGAGGAATTTCATATTGTGTCCGACGCCGCCGTCACGCTGCGCGGCTACGCTGAAATGGTGGCGTTTTGGTTTGGCAAAGAAGCGAATCTCAAATGTTTGGCCGGGGATGATTGGAAAGTCGGCATGTCTGATGAGGATGTGCAGGCGACGCTGGATCATGTCACGCGCAGTTCGAATTGCAGCATTCAGAAGGCGAAGCGTGCCCTGTTGTATCAGCCGCGCTACACGTCGTTTCAGGCGATTTACGAGTCGCTGCAATGGCTGCTTGAGCAAAAAATCATCGCGCCGTGACGGGGGAGCGATTTTTGGCAAATGACTTCTATGCAATACACTCCGTTTCTTGAACAAACGGAGTGTCTTCGAAAACTGCTAAACGCCTTTATTTGGGTTTCTTCACAAAATCGAACGACACGCGCCGGAAATCTTCTAAAAATTCTTCGCCATATTCCTGCATATCCTGATCGCCGTCTTCATAAATCCAATTCACGGAGATTTGCGCCCCGCGAAAAGCCGCGTCATCAAGCACATCAAAGAAATCGAGCAAAGCTTTGGATGAACCGCTGTTGAAATAGACGATTTCAATATTGACCGTAACGCCTCTATCTTCAACATGCGCAAAATATTCTTCTAACCACGCAAAGACGGGCGCGTAAAACGCCGTCGTATTTTCTGGATAGGACGTGCCGCGAAGCTCTAAAAGATGGCGTTCCGCGTCAAAATAAATAGATGGCGTGCATTCCGTCGCCGCAATGAACAAATTTTCCATGCGCATCCCCGCTTTCACGCAATCGCGCGCTCTCTGGCTAAATAGTTGTTTTCATCGAAAAGAACGATTGTTCTTCATTTAACGGTTGAAATTCGAATTCAATCGGCTTGCTCGCTTTTTTCGCCATTTCAATTAAGCCTAAGCCCGCGCCTTTGCTCCCCAATTCCTGCTCGCGCCAGCGTTGATCGCGATAGAATTCTTTCAGTTCCTCTTTATTCATCATTTGAATGGCCTCGAGGCGGCGGCGCAGCGGCTCGATTTTCTGATTGGCGATCACGTTCCCGCTCAACACAAAATAATGCGCGTCATGATACCCAATCGCAATAATGCCGAAGCTCATCGGCTTTTCCGCCGCCGCATCTGCGACGTCCTCGCAGGCGCGCTCGTCGGAATAGTGAATGATGTTCTGCATTTTTTCCACCACGAGCGAAAAGACGCGGACAATCGTGGTGCGGTTCGCCTTTTCCAAGCTCATTTTCTGCTCTAAAATCGCGCCGATTTCGGTGACGAGATTCTGCGAAATCGGGCCGCTCAGACAGAAGAAAATCCCCTGCCCTTGCAAGGTATTTTTTAAGCCGTACAAATCATGGTGCATCATGATATTCCCTCTAAAAAATGGAATCATTGGAACTGACGCGAGCGTCTCAGAGCGGCAGCCAGACTTCAAACGTCGTTTGTCCCGGCCGACTCTCCAAATGAATCTCGCCGCGATGTTTGTCAATAATTTTTTTCACGATATCCAACCCTAAGCCGCTCCCTTCGCCGGAAGGCTTCGTGGTAAAAAACGGCTCGAAAATTTTCTCGCGCAGCGCGTCAGGCACACCGATACCGGTATCGGTAATGCCAATCACGACATGCGCGTTCGCGCGGCGCGCGCTGATCGTCAACATGCCGCGAAAACTCATCGCTTGCAGCGCGTTGTGAATCAGGTTCGTCCACACCTGCGTCAGTTCGTCGGGAAAGCACGACACCGGCGGCAACTCTTGGTATTGCCGCACGACTTCGACATGGTGCTTGATCTGGTTATGATAGAGCGTCAACGCCGTTTCGATGCCGTCCAGCAGGTTCGCGGCCACCTTCTGCCCGGCTTGATCGTAATGCGCATAGCTTTTGAGCGCGAACACCACCTTTGAGGCGCGGTCGGTCGCGGTCATGATGGTGCGCGTGCTTTCATGCAGCCCGGCGAAATGATACGCCTCGGCCAAAATGCCGTGCGCGTTCGCCTCACGCAGCAAGGGAACCACCGCCGCCACCTGCTGCGGCGTCGAAACGCCCATGCTGACTAACAGCGCGTTCAGCTTGCGATCTTCATTCAGATGATATTGCGCGAGCATCTCGCCGACTTGCTTCGTCAGTTGGCGTTCTTCGCGTGAAGAAAGCGTATCGTCTTTCTGCGACGCATAGCGCAGCAATTGAAAAAAGCATTGCCGGGACGCTTCCGACAGCGAAAAGAGGAGATTCGGCAGGTGTTCGATGGTGCCGCCCAAGGTTGTGGAAACGCTTTCCACCGACGAGCGAATCGCGGCCAGCGGCGAATTGATTTCATGCGCGATTCCGGCGATTAACTGCCCTAACGCGGCCATTTTTTCCGATTCAACCAACTGCGATTGCGTCCGTTGCAGATAGTCGAGCGTTTGCCGCAGTTCGGCATGGGCGGCCAGCAGGGCGCGCTCGGTTTCGCGGCGCTCCGCGATTTCCTGCTGCGCCTGCGCGTAGAGCCGGGCGTTTTCAATGGCAATCGCCGCCGCCGTCGCAATCGGCTCTAACAGCAGCAATTCATGGGAGGAAAAATGGTCAACCTCCAGATCAACCACGTTCAACACGCCGATGACGTTCCCCTTGACGCGCAGCGGCACGCTGATCATTGAACGAAACGCCGCCGCGTCCCTTTCGTCGGCGAGATGAATATGGCGGGGATCGTTCTGCGTGTCGCGCACGATAAGGCTTTCCCCATGCTCCGCCACCCAGCCCGTAATGCCATCGCCAACCTTGAGACGAAGACTTATGAGGCGTTCCGCGCCGGGGCCGATGGCTTCCGTGCAGGCGATTTCAGCGCCATCCTCAGACATCAGCCAAAACGAGGCGGACACGACATGCAAAAGCTGCTCGATTTCCGTCAAGGCGGTTTTGAGCACGTGGCGCAGTTCGAGCGATGAACTGAATAATTGGCCGACACGCGCCAAAAACGCCAACTGCTCGTTGCGATATTGCAATTCGGCTTCAGCTTGTTTCCGCTCCTGAATCTCTTGCTCAAGCTTCGCGTTCTGCGCTTGCAGCCGCTTCCGCGAGAGTTGCAAGCTGACATGCGTTTTCACGCGGCTCAGCACTTCCTCCGCCTGAAACGGCTTGGTAATGTAGTCAACGCCGCCGACGGCAAACGCCTGCACTTTATCAAACGTGTCATTGAGCGCGCTGATGAAAATGATGGGGATGTCGCTGGTCTGCGGATGCGCTTTTAACGCGCTGCACACCTCGAAGCCCGACATGCTCGGCATCATGATGTCGAGCAGCACGATGTCCGGCGGATGGCTCATCGCGGATTTGAGCGCGAGCATGCCGTCTGGAATCGGGCGAACGTTGTAGCCATGCTGTCTGAGCAGCCCGCTCAACAGGCGCAAATTCGCCACCGTATCGTCAACAACCAAAATGCTGATGTCTGAATCTGTCATTGGAATCGCGTCCATCTGCCTGCGTCATGCGCGAGAAGACGCCGCCACGCAGTTTCTTCCATGCGTTTTCGCCTCGTAAAGCGCAATATCCGCCATGCCGATTAAATCGCCGATTGCGCCGTCGTGCTTCGGAATCATCGTTGACACGCCAACGCTGATAGTCACGTGGTCGGCGGCGTTTGACGCGGCATGTTCGATGCGGAGCGCCTCAACGCCTTGTTGAATGGCGTTCGCCACGAGCATCGCGCCCTCTGCGTCGGTGTTCGGCAGAATCACGCTGAACTCTTCGCCGCCGTAGCGCGCCGTGAGGTCTGCCGGACGCCGCGCCACGTTCATCAGCGCGTCCGCCACCCGCTTCAAGCATTCGTCGCCCATAAGATGACCATAGGTGTCGTTATACCGTTTGAAATAATCAATATCGCACATAATCAGCGACAACGGGCGGCGTTCCCGCGCCAAGCGTTTCCATTCCTGCGCGAAATATTCATCAAATCTGCGCCGGTTCGCCACGCGGGTCAAGCCGTCTAAATTCGCCAGCCGCAGCAGTTCATCGTTGGCCTGCGCGAGCGCGGCGGTGCGCTCCGCGACGCGCTGCTCCAGCGTATGCGAATACGCGGTCAACTCCTGATTCAGCCGTTCCAATTCCTGATTGGCGGCGGAAAGCATCTGATTCTGCCACATGACGGTTTTCTCCTGCTCATATTTATGCAGCGCCTCTTTGACCGTCAGAAACAGATCGGTCTGCTCCCAGGGCTTGGGGATGTAGCGGTAGAGATTGGCATGATTGACGGCGTGAATCACCGCCGCCATATCGGCCTGCCCCGTCAACATGACCGTCATGGTGCGCGGCGACAATTCATGAATGCGCTGGAGCAAATCCGCCCCTTTCATGCCCGGCATGATGTGATCGGAAATCACCAACGGAATTTCCTGCTGCTGCTCGTGAAGTTCCCGAAAGACTTCAATCGCTTCCTCGCCGCTTTCCGCCGTTTCAATCACCATGCTTTCGCCAACGATGTCATATAATTGCCGCTTCAGGCTGTTCAGGACGACCTTTTCGTCGTCAACGCAAAAAATAATCTGCTCATTCATAATGGAAATGTGATGCGGAATTTGTTGAAGTTCCTCCTGTCGAACAGGCATTTTTACCCACCCCCACCCCTCCCAAGAGGGGAATTTGCCCATCGGCTGCGCCAAATTTTCCCCTCTTGGGAGGGGTGGGGGTGGGCGCATTCATAGAAGTTGCGCATCGCGTAATGGGAATGTTTCATAAATTTTTCGAATAATTTTCAAAAGCGACAACCTCCCGTTTCCTGACAGCTTACGCAGCCCCGCCAATCGGCAGGAAGACGCGAAACGTCGTCTGTCCCGGCGCGCTCTCCACGTCAATCCGTCCGTGATGTTTTTCGATAATCTGGCGCACAATATCCAAGCCGAGTCCGCTGCCTTCGCCCGGCGGCTTTGTCGTAAAAAACGGCTCAAAAATTCTGGATTTAATGTCGTCAGGAATGCCGACGCCGGTATCGGTGATCGCCACGACCACGAATTCGCCCTGCTGAACGGCGTCTATGGTTAACGCGCCCTGATATTTCATCGCATACAGCGCGTTGTGAATCAAATTCGTCCAGACCTGATTCAATTGGTCTGGATAGCACGTCACCGGCGGAATCGCCTGATAATTCCGGCGCACGTCCACGCCATGCTTCAATTGATTTTGATACAGCGTCAGCACGGTTTCGATGCCGTCAACGAGATTCGCCGCAATCATTGCTTCCGAATGGTCGTAATGCGCGTAAGTTTTCAGCGCAAACACCACTTTTGAGGCGCGATCCGTGGCGTTGGCGATAATCTGCGTCCCTTCCTGCAAGCCGGAAATATCGTAAGCCATCGTCAGCAGGCGCAGATGCTCGGCGTCTTTCAGGAGCGGCATGAACGGCTCAATCTGGTCGAAAATACCCATATCCACGAGCAAATCGGCAGTTTTATGCGGCTCGCTCACGTTCTGCTCATTCAGGAATCCCATGACGCTTTTCCGCAACGCTCGGCGCTCTTTGGCCGTGATGGTCAGGTCTTTCTGAAACGAGCGCGTCAGCATGGCGGAAAATTGCCGCAGTTGCTCCTCCGAAAGGGCGCGGAAAAAGAGCGGCAGCTGCTCCAGCGTGCGCGACAAGGATTGCGAAATATTGCCGACCGCCGAGCGGATTGCGCCGAGCGGCGTATTGATTTCATGCGCGATTCCGGCGATTAACTGCCCTAACGCGGCCATTTTTTCGGAGAAAATCAATTCCTGCTGCGTCGTTTTCAAATCTTCCAGCGCGACGGCCAATTCCTTATTCGCCCGCTTGAGATGCTCGGATTGACGCAAGATTTCCTGCTGCTGCTGCGCCAAGCGGGTATTGCTCAATTGCAGTTGCCCGTTCAGCGCCTTCACGTTTTGATACGCCGTCTGGGTTTCGTCGTACAGCCGGGCGTTTTCAATCGCAATGGCGGCCTGCCGGGCGAGCATGTGCAGAAAATACACCTGATCTTCGCCGAACGCATCTGGGTCGCGCTTGCTATGCACGTCGAGCGTGCCGATAATTTTATTTTTGGCGATAAGCGGCACGCTGGCGCAGGCCAATAAGCCTTCGTTGGCGGCCGCCGGATTATAAAAGCGCGGATCGTCGGGCAGATGATTGACAATGAGCGGCGTCCCGCTCAGCGCGACCCGTCCGGCAATGCTTTCGCCCAAATGGTCGCACGTGTCCCGCACCACAGTGTCGCTGAGGCCATGCGAGCCTTTGATGCGCAGCGTCTGCGTCTGTTCATCGAGCAGCAGAATGGCGCCAGCGTCCATTCTCAATAATTCCGTCGCGCTGCGGGCAATCGTGTTGAGAACGGCATCCAATTGCAATTGCGACGTGATGAGCTGCCCGACGGCGTGCATGGTTTTAAGCCGGTCATTTGCTTTTTGCAGCGCAGCGGCGTGCTGCTGCACGCGCTGATCCGACAACTGCCGCTCTTTCGCTAACGAAATCGCGGCGGCCGCCGCTTGCAGCAGCGAAATTTCCGCAGGGTCCCAATTCCGCTCGCCGCCGCATTCCTCAAACAGAATAAATCCGAAAAAGACGCCGCCGACAAAGAGCGGCAGCAACAGCGCGACTTCCACGCCGCGCGCCTCAAGAAAGGCTTGCTCCGGGGGCGGCGCGGCCGCGCGCCTGCCAAGCGTGACCTTGCCGAGATCAAGCTCATGATACCAGCCCGGCAGCGTCTCATGATAGACGAGCGGCTGGACGCGCGCGTCTGCCGCCGCCGACGCAACGCCCTCGGCGCACCATTCGGCTTGCAGGGCCGCCAACACCTGATGATCGGGCGCGTAATGATTGCCGAACATCGAGATGCGGCTGCTGCGCGAGACGTTGCCGAGCCACGCAAACATCTCGTCGTAAGGCATGTCGCTGCCCGACGCCAGCAATTGCCGTTGAATTTCGATGAGCGCGCCGGAATAGGCTTCGCGTTTGGCAAGGGCGGCGATGGAACGTTTCTTTTCCGTGATGTCCTCGATGAAGCCCTCGAAATATGCCACCGCGTCATCTTGGTCGCGCACCGCCCAGACGTTGAGATTGACGATGATTTCCCGCCCATCTTTGCACA
>CAZCGG010000148.1:5605-11706 GCA_964498135.1 uncultured Candidatus Moduliflexus sp. | reverse complement strand
TTCGGCATTACAAGAAATTATCGAATTGACATGAAAAATGAAACAGTTTCAAAAAAACTGCCTTACGGCATCAGCGATTTTGCGAAGCTGCGGCGCGACGGCTGCGCGTATGTGGATAAAACCCGCTTTATCGAGACGCTCGAACGGCACGACGCGCCATATATTTTTTTTCTGCGGCCCCGCCGCTTCGGCAAATCGCTGTTGATCTCCCTGCTTTCCTACTATTACGATAGAAAAAGCGCGGACGCATTCGCCGATTTGTTTCAGGAAACGCATATCGGGCAGCAGCCGACCGCGCTGAAAAATCAATATTACATTCTGAAATTCGATTTTTCCGGCATTGACACGTCAACGCATGACACGACGCTGCGCGGCTTCACGGCCAAAATCAGCGACGGGCTGCGGGCGTTCGAGCAAAGCTACGGGCTGGCATTCGCCTATGAAAACGCTGGCGCTCCCGCGCAAATTTTCCACTCGTTTTTAACAAACGTCCAGTTTGCGATTGACGCAAAATTGTACGTGTTGATTGACGAATACGACCATTTTGCGAACGAATTGCTCAGTTTTCGAACTGACGTGTTCGAAGAGGCGGTCAGCCAGACCGGATTTGTCCGCAAATGGTACGAAGCGCTGAAAATCGGGACCGGCATGGGCGTCGTGGATCGCATTTTCGCCACCGGCGTCAGCCCGATTACGCTCGACAGCCTCACCAGCGGCTTTAATATCGCGGCGGATATGACGCGCGACCGGAATTTGCATGCATTGTTAGGGTTTACGGAAGCGGAAGTCGTCGCGCTGTTTGGCGCGGTAACGGCGGAAAATGAGGTGGACGCCTTCCTGCCGGACATGCGGAAATATTATGACGGCTACCGCTTTTCTGAGGATGCGGAGGAACGGCTCTTCAACCCGGAGATGGTGTTGTATTATCTTGCGGGCATCAGCCAGTATCGCACGCCGCCGCGCGAGTTGATTGACACGAATATTGCCAGCGATTACGCCAAATTGCAGCAATTATTCGCGCTGAAAAATCGCGCGGGAAATGATGAAATTTTACGCGGAATCGTGGCCGGGCAGCCGCAAGCCGCGCTGATTACGCGCCAATTCAGCCTTGCGAAAGCGTTTACGACGGACGATTTTCTCTCGCTGCTGTTTTATTTGGGATTGCTGACCATCGAATCGGTTGAATTAGTCGGCGTGAAGTTGGCGATTCCCAATTACGTGATTCGGGAATTGTATGGCGATTTTTTAGGCGAGATGCTCCGGCAAGAAGCCGAGAGCGGGATTGATGCGGCGGATATTCGCAAAAGCATTGCCGCCGTAGCCGTGCGCGGCGACATCGCCGAATTTCTCGCCATTGTCGAAACCACGCTGGAAAAGCTTTCGTTCCGCGATTATATCCGCTTTGACGAAAAATACGTGAAATTGGTCATGCTGACATATTTGATGATGAGCAAAACCTATTACGTCAAAAGCGAATACGAGACGCCGGGTGGATACATTGACATCGCGCTGCTGCGGCGCAGCGGCGTTCAGCCGAATTTCGAGGCGATTTTGGAAATCAAGCATTTGAAAAAAGAGGAATTTACCGAGACAGAAGCGTCTCGAATGCTGCTGCGCAAGAAAATTGACGAGGCGCGGCAGCAGCTATTGGCCTATCAACAAGCCGATGAACTGCGCGACAAGCCGAATCTGAAAAAGTGGATTCTCGTCTTTGCCGGAAGCCGGTGCGTGCATCACGAGGATGTTGCCGATACCATGATGCGTTGCGATTGAGCAGACCTGTCAGACACCTTCAAGATGTCTAACAGGTTTTTTCCTGTTCAATATCACTGAATAATGTTGTCGGATTTGAAAGGATTCTTGCCTGATATTTTTCTTGACACCTCTTCAAACAGTTTTCATATCACATGATGGTTTGAACCGTTGCATTTCATTTCATGAATGTAAGTCATTATGAATAATGTCTTTCGAATTCACGCCAAGCCCGCAAAGGCCGTATGTGACCACCTTTGCGAGCTTCGCGGGCTTGGCGTGAAAAATACAACAAAACAATTTGTAATTACTTATGCTGTTATCGCAAATGTGCTTCGCCTGAGAGGAGGAACGGCATGTTTTCCCTGTTTGGTTTCGTGAATATTGAATATTCGGATGAGGAATCGCTCATCCTCAGCATGTTCGAAAAATTAGCGGCGCGCGGCGGCGCGGCGCGGGCAATTCATGCTGATCCTGCGGCGCGTGTCCGCATAGGCGTGCGCGGCGACGCCGAGCATGTCAAACACGCGGTGGCGGCAACGCCCTCCAATTCGCTCATCGCCGTCATTGAAGGGGAAATTTATAACGGCGCGGAACTGCGGCAGCTTGCCGGTCTCCCGCCTGCCGCCCCGAACGAGCATCCCGCGTTTCCCGCCATTCTTCCAATGTATGAAAAATTCGGGAAAGACTTTCCGAAATATCTGAACGGCATCTTTGCGATTGCGTTATGGGATCGAGCGCAAAACACGCTGCATCTCATCCGCGACCATTTGGGGGCGCGCAGCCTGTTTTACGCGCCGGTCAAGCAGGGCGTGATGTTCGCTTCCGCGTTGCCGCCGCTTGTCCATGTCGGCGTCATTGCGCCGCGCATTTCTTACGACGGCCTGCGCGTCTATTTAGCGGCCAACGCCATCACGCCGCCGTTGACAATGTTCGAGCAGGTGTGCTGCGTGCGTCCGGGGCATGTCGTCAGCCTGCGCGATGGGAAGGCCGTTGAGCATGATTACTGGGGGCTGAAAAGCCTGCAAGAGGATCGCGTCAAAACCGAAGATGAATTTGCGGAAGAACTCCGCGCGTTGATTGTCAACGCCATTGAAATTCGGGCGCGATACGGCGGCGAATACGGCAGCCTGCTCAGCGGCGGCATTGACAGCAGCCTGATCGCCGCGACGCTGTGCCGCTATCATGACGGTAAACCGTTCCCCGCCCTTTCCATCGCCTTTGATGAGGAGTTCTACAGCGACGCGGATTTGCAGAAGATCATGTATCAACGCTATCCGCTCCAACCGGCGCAAGCCATTCTGCGGGTTGACGAGTTCGCCGCGATTCTCGAAAAAGGCGCGGCGCATCTCGATAATCCCGTGAATGATCATGCCTACGTCGGCATGTTCAAAGCGTTTGAATTGGCGCGGCAGACCGGCTGCGCTATCGCGTTTGACGGCATCGGCGCGGATCAACTCTTCTGCTCAACCACGTCGCACGGCGAGCGCGAATTTCAGAAATTTTTAGTCGTTCCCCACTGGATCAGGCAGCATGTTTTGCGCCCGCTGCTCCCGTCAATTCCGTTAGGCGACGCGCTGCCGACCAAAGTTCTGCGCCTGCTTTACCGGATTGGCATGTCGGATGCGGAGCGGAATTTAACGTGGGTGCCGTCATTTTACGGCCATGCGACGCCGATTTTAAACGAAGCCGCCGGAGCACTCGGCGATCCGTTGCGCATCGGCAAGGCGTATATCGCGGAAACCGCCCTGCGCGATCCGATGAACATCTATCATTACGGCCTGATGAAGACGTTTTTGGCCGATGATTTGGTCTTCAAAAACGAGCGCATGGCGTCGGCCAATCAGGTGATGAACCGCATGCCGTTTTTAGATTTTCGCCTCGCGGAAGCCGCGCTGCGAACGCCGCAACGCTTCAAAATCCGCCAGCCCACCGCGACGGACGACGGCAGCCGTCTGCTTTACAAACAGGCGATTCGCGGCATGCTGCCGGATGAAATTCTGTATCGCAAAAAGGCGCGGGGCTTCAGCCATCCGACCAGCGTCTGGTTTCGCACGACCTTAAAAGATTTCTTGCGCGACACGGTGCTGAGTCCGAACGCGCATATTTTGAACTATCTGAATGCGTCCTACGTGCGGCATGTCGTCACGCAGCACCTTGAAGGCGCGGCGAATTTCGACTATCATTTGAACTCGCTGTTGATTTTGGAATGCTGGCTGAAGGCCTTTCTGCGGCCATAGACAGGAATATCATGCCAATCGGCATGACAACGTAACTCGTTCGTGGTGAGCCTGTCGAACCATGAATCCGTCCTTCGACAAGCTCAGGACGAACGGGGCGGCAAGAATGTTCGAATATCTCAAGGCTGATATCGCCCGTTTCAGCGAGGAAGACGGCGGCTCGCGGCGGGCAATGATTCGCGGGCTGGTCTCGCAGGGCTTTCACGCGATTCTCGTCTATCGCTTTTTCCGGTGGTGTTTCGCGCGCGGCATTCCGACGCAGCCGTTCCGCCTGATCATCGAACGCCTGACCGAAATCATGACCGGCATCTCGATTCCGGCGGAAACCGACATCGGTAAGGGGCTGCGCATTCACCATTTCGGCGAAATCATTTTTCATTCGCATACGAAAATGGGCGAACACTGCACGATTTATCAAGGCGTCACGTTCGGCGACAAGGGCGGGTACGGCGAGCCGCCGACCGTCGGCAATAACGTGTTAGTCGGCGCGGGCGCGAAAGTCTTGGGCGAGATTACGATTGGCAATAATGTCAAAATCGGCGCGAACGCGGTCGTGATTTCCTCTGTGCCGGATAACGCCATCGTGGGCGGCGTTCCAGCGAAAATCATCGGCGAAAATAAATAGAACGCTGATTGGGCTGATTTTTTAACGCAAAAGACGCAAATGGCGCAAACGTCGCAATGTTAACGTCTCTTGCGTCTTTTGCGACCTTTGCGTTAAAAAATCAGTTCAAGCAGTGTTCCTTTCCGAATGCAAGAACCGAAGAAGACGATTAACGTTATGCAATGCCGCAGCACCTACACGACCGGCGGCGGGCCGGATAAGACCGTGCTGCTGATCGCGGAACGCTCGAACAAAGAAAAATTCCGGCACGTCCTGATGTATATGCGCGGCGCGAACGACACGGATTTTCAGATCGGCAATTGGGCGCGGGAGCGCGGCTTGACGATTCACGAAGTTCTCGAACACAAAAAGCTCGATTGGAGTAACCTCGTCGAAGTTCACCGACTTATCAAGCAATACGACATTGACATTCTGCACGTCCGCGACCACAAAACCTGCGTCGTCTGCTACCTCGCTGCGTTGCCGCACCCGAAGGTCAAACTGCTGTTTACCGCGCACCTCTGGCAGGATTACGACAGCCTGAAAATGAAATTTTACACGTGGCTGAATCTGCTTTTGTTGAAACGGTATGACAAAATTATCGCGGTCTCCTACGCGCTCAAGGATTTCATGGTCAAACGCGGCATCTCGCCGGACAAAATTACCGTTGTGCATAACGCGATTGACGTGGACGCATGGAATCGCGCCAAGATTCGCTCGACGCTGCGCGATGAATTCAAAATTCCGGCGGGGCGGAAAATCGTCGGCGTGGTCGGGCGTCTGCGCTATGAAAAAGACCTGCCGACAACGCTCGCCGTCGCGCAAAATGTGATTCGGGAGCGACCGGAAACTTGCTTCGTGATTATAGGCGACGGGCCGGATCGCGCCGATTTGGAGCGGCAAGTCACGGAGATGGGCTTGGCGGACAAGATTCTGTTTCTCGGCTTTCGCAAAGACACGATGAACATTTACGCCGGACTTGACCTGTTCCTCTCCACTGCCCGCATCGAAGGGACGCCGAACACTGCGCTGGAGGCGATGGCGATGGAAGCGCCGATTATTTACACCGAAGTCGGCGGCGTCGGCGAAATCATTCAGAACGGGCATGACGGCCTGCTGTTTCAGGTCGGCGATGTCGCGGGCATTACGGCGGCGACGCTGAACGTGCTGAATGATGAGGAGTTTGCGAAAAGTCTGCGTGATAATGGCCGCCGCAGCGCGTGCGAAAAATTCTCGTTCACGAAACGCCTGCAAACCGTGGAAGGCATTTACGAAGCCTTAGCGCGGAAATAAACGCAAACGCCGCAATGGACGCGAAAGACGCTAACGTTTTATAGGGGATAAACGATGGGAAACATTACGATTCATGTTCCGCAGCAGATTCAGATTGAATACAGCGTGCATCATCGCATGATGACGAAACGGCTGCTCGATGTGTTGAATGCGCTGATCTTGCGCGTCGAACCGGATATTCGCCAGCAAGACCGGCTGCTCGGCTTGTTCGA
>CAZCGG010000148.1:3227-5505 GCA_964498135.1 uncultured Candidatus Moduliflexus sp. | reverse complement strand
CCTATCGGACGGGCAGACCCGATGATTGCTGCCATCGCACTTGAAGAAGAATTGGTGTTAGCGACAGGAAACGAGCGGCATTATCAACGGATTCAGCATGCTGGCTATCCGCTTGAATTAACGAACTGGAAAGTCGGGGAGGCTATTCTTCAAGTGGAGGATAATGAAGAAATTATTGACTAACCCAGAAAACAATGCGGAAATAAAAAAATAAACGCAAACGCCGCAATGGACGTGAAAGTCGCAAACGTTTGCGCCTTTTGCGTAATTATAGATAAGAGCATTGATTTTTCATATCTTGGTGAGGGCGAGACTTCAAACGTCTTCAAGACTATTGAAGTCGTTTATCAATATGCCTGCAAAAGATATTTTTCATGAAGCGGTAAAACGCGCTTTACAGAAAGACCAATGGACGATTACCCACGATCCGTATTGGATCAAATTAGCCGATAGCGACATCAACGTGTATATAGACCTTGCGGCTGAACGTATCATTGCCGCAGAAAAATCTGGCGAAAAGATTGCTGTTGAGGTGAAAAGCTTTGTGGGGAACTCATTCATTGCCGAATTTCATGAAGCGCTCGGGAAATTTCTGGATTATCGCGTCGCGTTACGAGAAAAAGAGTCGGAACGTCAGATATATCTTGCGATCACGCTTGATACATATCACGCCTTTTTTGCGCGACGTTTTATTCAAACGGTCTGTCAGGAATATCAGGTGAAATTACTGATTTTCGATCCTCAGCAAGAAGAGGTGAGCCTATGGAAAAAATAACGGCCTACCGAACGTATGTTACCAGATTGCTCGAAGATTTAGGGAAAGAATTGCCGTCATCCACTGATGTCGAAACAGAGTATATTTTCGATACGGCGCGCGACCATTATCAACTCTTTCAAGTCGGTTGGGAGCAGTTTCAATGGGTGCATGGGTGTATCGCGCATCTCGATATTAAAGGGAACAAAATTTGGATTCAGCATAATGGGACGGAATTGCCTCTTGCCGATGAATTGGTTTCGTTAGGCGTTCCTAAAGAGGATATTGTCTTGGGATTTCAAGCCCCTTATAAACGAAAATATACGGGATATGCGGAGCAGTAAGGCTCCTGAGGAACTCTTTGCGCATCATGCCAATTCCAGAAAAAATCGCGCAGCTTGTCGAACGATTCGGGGAGAATCTTGCGGATTATAAATATGGCGCGTATAATGAAACTCAGACGCGGCGGGAGTTTATTGACCCGTTTTTTCACGCGCTCGGCTGGGACATGGATAATTCGCAGGGGCGGCCGGAATCGCAGAAAGAGGTGATTCACGAGGCCAAAATCACGGTTGAGGACGCCGTGAAAGCGCCGGATTATTGCTTTCTGATTGACAAAACGCCGAAGTTTTTCGTGGAGGCGAAAAAGCCTTCCGTCTGCATCAAAGACAGCATTCATCCGGCGTACCAACTGCGGCGCTACGGCTGGAGCGCGAAACTGCCGGTCAGCATTCTCACCGACTTTGAGGAATTCGCGGTCTATGATTGCCGCATCATGCCGGAACAGCAGGATCACGCCGCGCGCGCCCGGCTGTGGTACCTCACGTTTGACGAATACCTCGCCAAATGGGACGATCTCGCCGCGCTCTTTTCCCGCGACGCCATCGCCAACGGCTCGCTGGATCACTACGTCGAGACGCGCAAAGACAAGCGCGGCGCGCTGCCGGTGGACGTGGCCTTTCTGCAAGACATCGAACGCTGGCGCGAGCAACTGGCCCAGCATCTCGCGGCGCGGAATCCGGGGCTGACGCGGCGCGAATTGAATTACGCCGTGCAACTGACGATTGACCGGATGATTTTCCTGCGCATCTGCGAAGATCGCGGCATCGAGCCGTATGGCAAATTGCGCGCGCTGCGCGACCAATCCAATATATACGGGCTGCTGCTGAAACGCTTCTACGAGGCCGACGCCAAATATAATTCCGGGATTTTCCACTTTAAGCAGGAGCGCGGCCAGCGCGACGCGCCGGACACGCTGACGCCGAATCTGACGATTGACGACGACGCGCTGCGCGGCATGTTGGCGCGGCTGTATTACCCCGAAAGCCCGTATGCGTTCGAGGTGATTCCGGCGGAAATTTTGGGGCAGGTGTATGAGCAGTTTCTCGGTAAAGTCATCTGCCTGGACGCCGCGCACCGCGCCACCGTCGAGGAAAAGCCGGACGTGAAAAAAGCGGGCGGCGTCTATTACACGCCCGCGTATATCGTGGACTACATCGTCGCGCAGACCGTCGGCGCGCTGCT
>CAZCGG010000148.1:0-3127 GCA_964498135.1 uncultured Candidatus Moduliflexus sp. | reverse complement strand
CGCTCAAACAGGCCGACACGCTGACGATTCTCGACCCGGCCTGCGGCTCTGGCTCATTTCTCATCGGCGCATACGGCTTTCTGCTGGATTGGCATCTCGACAAATACTTGGCGGACGACCCGAAAAAATGGAGCAAGACGAAGCCGCCGCGCCTGCGCCAGATCGGGAACGGCTGGACATTGACGATTGCGGAGCGCAAGCGGATTCTGTTGGCGCATATTTACGGCGTGGATATTGACGCGCAGGCCGTCGAAGTGACGAAACTGTCGCTGCTGCTGAAAGTGTTGGAAGGGGAAGACGAGCAGAGCGTCAGCAGCCAGATGGCGCTGATTCATGAGCGCGTGCTGCCGAATTTGGCGAACAATATCAAATGCGGCAATTCGCTGATTGCGCCGGATTTTTACGAAGGGAAGCAACTCGGCTTGCTTGATGAAGAAGAACTCTACCGCGTCAATGCGTTCGATTGGGAGCATGAGTTTCCTGAGATTATGAAGCAAGGCGGCTTTGACGCTGTAATTGGGAATCCGCCGTATGTGTCTTATTATAGCAAAAAGGCTGTTGTTTTACCTCATGAATTAAGAAAATATTATCAATCTCATTTTCATTTTATTCCTGATTCTTCATTCAAATCAATGAATACAATTATGCTCTTTTTAGAAAAAGCAACAAAGCTTGTTCATAAAACGGGCATCTTTTCATTTATTATTGATATTGGTTTTTGTGAAACTGTTTATCAACCGATTCGAAAATATTTGTCGCAATATTCTGTTTTTGAAATACTTCACGGAATCTCTGTATTTCAAGGAGTAAAAAGCGGACAGATTATTTTAAAAGCCTCAAGCAGTCAAAATATCAGTTCATATATATCCGTAAAAAATGGGTTAAACGGATTTGTTACGCAAATCCCAAAAGATGAATTTATTAAGCCATCATTTAATGTCAGCTATAATCCGTGCTATTCTGATTTTATTCAAAAAATCAGCAAACAACCCTTAATTTTACGTAATATTTGCGATATTAGCTGTGGCCTTGAATATGGCGCGTTGCGAGATATGTTTGTCAGCAAAGAAATGAAGGGGGAAAAGTGGCATAAAGTCATTAATGGCGCGAAAAATCAGCCTGTTAAATATCGCTTGATATGGGATGGAGATTATGTTCTTTTTGATAAAGAATATGAACAACATCTCATAAGCACAAAACAGAATTATTCGAAATCAGGTAAATATGTCTATCTTATTTCTGGCGATGAACAGAAATATTTACATGAAAAATTATTTGTTCGTCAAAGTGCCTTCGAATTAATTGCAACTTATGACAATAGTCAAATGTATGCGCTTAGAAGCGTTTTTATCGTTTCTTTGATAGAACAATCTTATAGTTTGAAATACATACTTGGTCTCATCAATTCTACCCTGTTGACTTTCTTTGCAAAAGCGACGAACATTATTATCTTTCAAGAGGGGAAACAACCTCAAATGAGGGTTTCTGGCCTTGAAAAATTACCAATCCGTGCAATCAATTTTTCTGTTGCCGCCGAAAAAGCCCAACATGACAAGATGGTTGAGCTTGTCCAGCAGATGCTCGATTTGCATGCGCAGCTTGCCGCCGCCACGCTGCCGCAGGCGCGCACCCTGCTCGAACGCCAGATCGCCGCGACAGATCAGCAGATTGACCGGCTGGTCTATGCGCTGTATGGCCTGACGGATGAGGAAATCAAGATTGTGGAAACGTCAGCCATCGGTTGAAACCGCAGGCTGTATTCCGCCGCCTTTTCAGGGCGGCGCGCCTGCCTCGAAGAGGCAGAGGAAATGATGATGCGTTATCGCGTTGAATATGTTGAGTTGCCAAATGGAAAACACCCATTCGAAGAGTTCGCGCAGAGCTTGCCGATCAATGAACGGGCAAAGGTGTTCGAAACGATTAATTATTTTGTGGAACTGAAGAACAAGAATGCCCCGATCAAAGAAAATCTTTCGAAACATTTAGAGGATGGCATCTTCGAACTACGAACATCCGTATCAACGACAATTATTCGGATATTGTATTTTTATCAAAAAGGCGCGAAAATTATTTTGACGCATGGCTTTATCAAAAAAACGCAAAAGACGCCAAGGAAAGAGATTGAACGGGCGAAAGAGCTTCGCGACATGCATGAACAGGGCTATTAAGGTCTTTTCAGGAAAAGAAGGTCTCTGATATGACGAACTATGAGCGATTATTTCAAGAACAACTTCAGGATCCAAAATTTGCAACCGCTTACCGTGAGGCGCAAGTCGAACGGCTGCTTGACGAGATGCTGACAACGCTGAAAGAGAAAATTTTTCACGATGAACCCAAAGAAAATCTGCTCAACATGATTGATTCGATCCAGCAGCAACTTCATGCACAAGAGAAATGTCGCGCCTCCAAAACATCACGAAAGGCCGCCAAAAGTGTATCAAGCGTCCTTCAAGAATGAGTCGGCGAGATCATGCTCCAGCGTTAGATCGCCGCGCTCGACGGGCAGATTGACCGGCTCGTCTATGCGCTGTATGGCCTGACGGAGGAGGAAATCAAGATTGTGGAGGGGCATGAAACAGGTCGAACATAAATGAACACGTATCGCCGTGAAGGAGGCGTTTTTTATGATGAATGTCACTGATTTTGTTGACGCGCGTCTGTATGAGAACGAAGAAACGCTGATTCAGGACGCATTGCGGCATTTATTGCGAGCGCGTCCCGATCTGCGCATTCAACTCGCGATCCATGAATATCAACAGCGTGGCGCTTCGCTTGGAAAAGCGGCGCATGTCGCCGGAGTCAGTTGGGCGCAAATGAAAGAGATTCTTCTCGAGCGCGGCGTTCCGCTGAAATTAGGCGTGGAAGATATTGAACAGGCGCGACGCGATGCGGCGGCCTTGCGGGACGAATTCGGAGCGGTGTCATGAGCGCGATTTCAAACACGACGGTTATTTCGAATTTTGCCGCCATCGGGGAACTCGAACTGCTGAAATGCCTGTTCGGATCGTTATATATTTCGCTTGATGTCTATGAAGAGATTCAAAATGGACGCGAAGAAGGGTATCTCTTTTATGACGCGCTCGATCAGATCATTTTCCCGTATGCCGAACGCGGCTGGATTATCTTG
>CAZCGG010000147.1:0-11777 GCA_964498135.1 uncultured Candidatus Moduliflexus sp. | reverse complement strand
GGTCGGCGAGACGCCGACTTTCACGAATGCGCCGAACGGCGGCGAGCCGTTCAATTCCCGCGCCTGCGCCGTAAATTGCGTCGTGCTGCTTTCGATGACTTCTGCGATGTAGTTCATATCATTTTTCTTCAGAATATAACGAATTTCGGCGTTCTCTAAAAATATCGTCGGCAATTTGTCGGATTTCACGCGAAAATTCATCAAATGTGACCGGAATGCGCCATTTAATCATGGCAAACGCCTCTTGCGGAAGTGATCCAAAAATCTCAAACAACGCGATGGGTTCGACGCCCGCATCTTTGGTTTTGGCTTCCGCAAGCATCGAATGCCAGTCAAATCGCTCATGTTTCGCAATCGCCCAAATATCAGCAATATCCTTCGCCTCATAACGAAACACTGCCGCCAGTTTATTTGAAAGCATGTTCCGCCAATTATCAAGTTTTCCAAGCAGGGGATGGTCGCAAACGCCGCCATAATGAGATGCCACGTCATTCACTACATCAATTTTTAAGGTCAGTCGTTCATCGCGCGTTTCCTGAATGAGAAAAATTTGCGTCAGTTGTTCGTATCGCCGGACGCGCTGATAATCTATCGCAAACAGTCCGGCAGTCTGCGCCGATTTAAATGCGTAAAACAGGCGTTCGACATTGCTGCCATACGCGACATCATCGTTGACAAATAAATCCAAATCGTCGGAAAATCTATGTTGGTAATAACCCCGGCTCAGCGCGGTACCACCGGTGAGATAAAAGGGTGCGCCGGATTTTTTCACGATATTCAGGACTCCATCCTGAAAGGGATACAGGCTCTCCGTGTAATACTTTTCGCGCAAGTTCATAGCGTTCTCGCAACTCTGGAATGCGGAGGTTGGCGATGCGTTCTTTCGTCAGCAGTCTTGTGAGTTCATCCAGCCCGAACAGATCGATCAAATCATACCAGCCGAGCCGCTCGAATAGGCGAATCAAGGCCGTGTCCTGCGTGAACATGCCGAGCCGCGCCCGAGTTCCGGCGGCAACTTCGTAGAACTCATAAGGATCGAGATCGTAATCCCATAAAATCGGACGCAGCAAGGCGCGAATCTCATCATGTTTCATAATTATTACAAAGAATGATCGTGATTTTCCGCCCAATTGGACACGCCGCCATCTTGACTCTGCGAAGGATAAATCCAAACACGTCGGGATTGTTTTCTGCGTCGTTCTATTGCGCCAAGAAGGATTCAAGCTCGAATTGCGCTTCTTCCCAACGGCGATAGGCGTCTTCAAGCTCCTTTTTCAGCGTGGCGTATTCCCTTTGCAGCAACACGATTTTTTCCTTATCGGCATAGGTTAACGGATTCGACATGTCAAGCTCAATTTGATGCTTGCGGGCTTCCCCCTTTTCAATCTGCTTTTCCGCATCTGAAACGGCGCGTTTCAGGCGATTGCGCTCCTTGCTGCCCGCTTGCCGCGTCTCCGCGTCCGACCGCTTTTGCTCTTTGCTTTTGCGGCCATCGGAAGCGACAACGACCGGGTGCTGCGTGGCGTGATGCGGCACGAACACGTCCGGCTCGGCGTCCCGTTTTTGCAGATAATACGAATAATTGCCCGCAAATTCGCTCAGGCGCTTTGCTTTCAACTCGATGACGCGCCCCACGATTTTATCCAAAAAGTATCGGTCATGCGAAATCAAAATCAACGTGCCGTCATAGTTCGTCAACGCCTGTTCAAGGGCTTCTTTGGACATGACATCGAGATGGTTCGTCGGCTCATCCATAATCAGGAAATTGACCGGCGACAGCAGGATTTTCGTCAGCGACACCCGCGCTTTTTCGCCGCCGGAAAGCACGCCGACCTTTTTATACACATCATCGCCGGAAAACTGGAACATGCCGAGAATGTCGCGAACGCGGGGGCGATGCGAATCGGCGGCCGTCGAAAAAACCTCATCGTACACCGTCGCGTTCAGGTTTAACGCTTCGACCTGATGCTGGGCGTAATAGCCGATCTTCACGCGCTCGCCGACTGTGACTGCGCCTTCCTGCGGCGTCAATTCCTTCGCAATCAGGCGCGTCAGCGTGGTTTTGCCCGCGCCGTTCACGCCGACCATCGCCACCTTTTCGCCGCGATACAGGTGTAGCGACGAGTTGTGTAGCACCCATTCCGTCTCATACCGGAACGACAGCTTTTCGATGTGCAGCACGTCCTTGTAACTCGGCACGTCCACCCGAATCTGAAAGCTGATCTGCTTGCGCGGCGGCGGAGGCATCTCGATGACCTCCATTTTTTCCAATTGCTTGACGCGGCTTTGCACCTGTTTCGCCTTTGTCGCTTTATAGCGAAACCGGCTGATGAATTTTTCCTGCTTGTCGCGCTCGGCCTGCTGCTCTTCCCATTTTTTCCAGAGCAATTCGACGCGCTCGATTTTTTCCCGCTCGTAAAAATGGTAATTTCCAGCATAGAAATCAAGCTTGCCGCGATCCAGTTCATAGATGGCTTCCGCGAGGCGGTCAATGAAAAAACGGTCATGCGAGACAATCACGACGCTGCCTTCAAATTTCAGCAAATAATTTTCCAACCATTCTAACGATGGAATGTCAAGATGGTTTGTCGGTTCGTCTAACAGCAGCAGATCGGGCTTTTGCAGCAGCAGCCGCGCCAAATGGACGCGCATCCGCCAGCCGCCGCTGAATTCCGAGAGCGGGCGATGGAAATCGTTCTCCGCAAAGCCCAATCCGGCGAGAATGCTTTTCGCGGACGCCTCCAACCGATAGCCGTCAAGCGCGTCATAGCGGTGTTCAAGGTTGCCGATTTCTTTGAGCAACACATCATGATTGGCGTGCGGCGCGTTGAGTTCGTCGTGCAACTGCGCCAAACGTTGCTCAATCGCAAGCGCCTCTTTCTGGCCTTTCAGGACGATTTGCAAAATCGTGCCGCTGCCGTGCGCGGCCTCTTCTTGCGGCAGATAGCCGATTTTGTAGTCTCGCGGTTTGACGATCTGGCCGTGATGATCTTCGATTTCGCCGCTCAGAATGCGGAGCATGGTCGTTTTGCCCGCGCCGTTCGGCCCGACTAATGCGATGCGTTTGCCAGGCTGGATAATCCAGTCCACCGCGTTTAAAAGCTGGCGATCCCCAATTGCGTAGGAAAGTTGTTGAATTTGCAGCAAGCGTTTCAGAACGACAAAAATTGAATGCAGACGGATTGCAAGAAATCCTGCCTAAATTCAATTTATGTTGTTTTCTATGAAAATATTTTCATATTTTTAGGTGATCTATACAAATTTTGTCAATATTATTTCAATAAGATGTTTTTTCAAAAGCATATTTTGCGTAAATTTTTTTATGATATTTTTATTGATCATAATGTATCATACTAATTTTTAATATGTTATCTGATTTTAAAATGCGAATATATTTTTAAATTCGTGACGATTCGTTTAGATTGGCATTATATGTGCATTTTAATAAAGTCAAGAAAAAAATATAATTGAAATTATGCAATACTTTTCATAGACTACGCTTTTAAAAGAAAATAATTTTTCTCCCATTTCCATTTCACCCCCCTGAGATGGAAGATGTTGATTCTGCCATCCCCCCATGACGGAGTCAACAGGGAGATTCCGTTTCCCCTTCCGTTTTTGCCCCCCAAAGACGGAATTTCCGGCCTCATCGCCCCCCCTGATGAGGCCGGGGGGATTTTAAATGTTTGCTGCGGCCTCTCTTTGCCGCGTGGCCTTGTTTCGTTGATTCGCCTGTTCCCACAGCCTGCTGAAATAAACGCTGATGCTGTTTCCGGCGTTCATCCATGTCTCGCGTCACGGAAAAACGCTCGCCCGTGAGCGGATCAACCCCCGTAAAATAGATGACTGACGAGAGCGTCATCGGGAGCGGAATGAACGCTTGCGCTTGCTCTGGAACGAAGCCGAATATCGAAAAAATCTCATCGCGCATCGCCTGCGTTTCCGCGTCAGAAGAGCCGGGATGACATGACATCACATACGGCAGCGGATACTGCTCTTTGCCTAAACTGCGCGTGATGGCGCGAAAGCGCTCGACGAACGCGCTCAGGCTGAATATCGGCGTTTTCCGCATGGCGCGCAGCGCGGCGGGGCAGACATGTTCCGGCGCGATTTTCAGCAAGCCGCTGATGTGATGCGCCACCAATTCTTTCAGCAAATTTTCCGCGTCCGGCTCCCGCATGAGCAAATCGTAGCGAATGCCGGAACCGACCGTGACTCGGGCGACGCCGTTCACGCGGGACGCTTGGCGCAGCAGGTTGAGCCACGCCCCGGCATTCAGGCGCAAGTTCGGACACAAGGCCGGAAACAGGCAGCTTTCCCGCCCGCAATCCCACGCGTGGGCGCATTCGATGCCGTACATGTTCGCCGACGGCCCGCCAATATCGGTGACATGCCCCGTAAAATCAGGCGCGTTCGCCATCCGCTCGACTTCGCGCCGCACCGATTCCGGGCTGCGGCTGATAATCCGTCTCCCCTGATGCAGCCCTAACGAACAGAACGAACAGCCCGACACGCAGCCGCGATGCGCCGTAATGGAATGTCGAATCATCTCAAACGCCGGAATCGGCTCGTGATAGCTCGGATGCGGTTTGCGCGAAAACGGCAGGTCGTAAACGACGTCAAGTTCCGCCGTCGTCATGGCCTGCGGCGGGTTGTGAATCAAATACCGCTTGCCGGTCGGCTGTGCTAAGCGTTCGCGCTGATGGCGATAAAACAGGCGATAGCATTCGAGAAATTGCGCCTGCGACGCCATGACCTCTTCTTCCGGCGGCAGCGGCACGGCGCCAGCAGGAAGCGCGCGCGCAAGATGCGCTGTGCCGGGAATGCCGTCAAGCGGCTGCCCGGCGGACAAGCGTTCGGCAATCGCCGCAATCGCCGCTTCGCCCATGCCATAGACCAAGATATCCGCCCGCGCGTCTTCGAGGATTGACCGGCGGACGCGGTTGCTCCAAAAATCGTAATGCGCGATCCGGCGCATGGAGGCTTCCACGCCGCCCAACACGATTGGCGCGTCTTTGTAGGCGGCTTTAATCAGGTTGCAATACGCCAACACCGCCCGCTCCGGCTTGCGTCCGGCCTTGCCGCCGGGCGCGTAGGGATCGTCGCTGCGATAGCGTTTGAAGGCGGTGTAGCGGGCGAGCATGGAATCAATGTTGCCGGACGTGACGCCGAAAAAGAGGCGCGGCCTGCCAAAGACCGTCACCGACTGCGGATCGCGCCAATCGGGCATGGCGATGACGCCGACGCGCCAGCCGCGTGCTTCCAGCACGCGGCCAATCACCGCCGCGCCGAAGGCCGGATGGTCAACGTAGGCATCGCCGGTCATCAGGACGACATCCACCTCATTCCAGCCGCGCTGCGCCGCTTCTGACCGAGACAGGGGCAGGCAGGTCATACGTCGTTCCCGGCGGAAACCTGCTGCTTTTGCCATGCGCGCATTTCTTCTTGAATAAAATACTGAATAAGCTCCCGGTACAGTTTTTCGATGATTTCCGGCGCGATTCCGGCCTGTTCCGCCCAGACGCGCCGTTGTTGCAGCATGGAGTTGACGCGCTCATCCGCATTGACACTTTGCGCGGTCGTTTTGAAACGCGCGGCGGCTTTGACATATTCGAACCGCCAGCCGAGCAGCCGCACGACATCCTGATCTATCGCGTCTATTTCCTGACGGATTTCTTGCAGATTCTCGCACGCTTCGGGAGATTTTGAAAAGTGAGGAACGTTCATGAATAGCAATGTTGAATTTCGAGAAACCCCGTTTTTTCAAAAACGGGGCTCTTTTGATAAAAGACCTGACAGGTTTTTACAACGTGTCAGGTCTCATGGTATGTTGAAATACCCCTATTCGCCCATTTATCATCGGAGCGCGGGGCGGTTGCCGTCCGTTTTCATCGCCGCCGGTTTTTCGGCGGCGGAACTCTGCACAATCTCGGTTTTGCCTAATTTAAAGCGATCAACCGATTGCAGCAGGATTCTGGCCTGCTCAGATAATGCGTCGGCGGTCTGCTCAATCTGGAGCGAGCTTTCTAAATTTTTATCCGACAAGGCCCGCAACTGCTCAACCGCTTCAAGCACCTGCCGGACGCCTTGCAACTGCTCGGTCGTCGCATGCTGCGTCTGCACGGCCATTTTGGCGATATGCTCAACGGTTTGATCAATCTGGATCGTGCTGGCCTTTTGCTCCATCGTCGCCTTCATGATCTCTTCCGTCATGTTGTTGACGCGCTCCATGACGCTGCGCAGTTGGCGGCTGGTCGTTTCCTGCATTTTCTGGATCGCGTCGGCAATATCGGAGACGACGGTGGACGAACGCTGCGCGCTGGTGAAGATATTTTGCAGCACGTTGCGCGCTTGTTCCGTGCGCTTCACCCCTTGCGCGATGCCATGCGTGCTTTCATGAATCTTCTTGACGACGGTTTTCGTCTCTTCCTGCACGACCTTGACAATCGCAGAAATGTCCTTTGTCGAAGAAAAGACTTTCGTGGCGAGATTCCGCATTTCATCGGCAATGACCGCGAAGCCGCGCCCGTGCGTTCCGGCTTGCGCCGCGATAATCGAGGCGTTCAGCGCGAGCAGCGACGATTGATCCGTAATCTCGTCAATCACGTCCAGAATCGTGCCGATGTCCTGCGTCTGCTGCTCAAAATGGGTAATCGTCTCGACTGCGCTGGAGTTCGTGCGCTGAATCGTGTCCATGCTGCTCGTCACTTCTTCCATAGACTGCTGCCCTTTTAAGGCGTCTTGAATCGTTTCTTGCGACAGCTGCCGGGACACGACCGTTTTTTCGGTGACGTTTTTCAATAATTCCGTAGATTTATGCAGTTCAGTGATCGCCTTTTGCGTTTCCGTCGCCAAGTCGCCGGTATTGGCGGCAATGTTGGAAATCGAGCGCGTCATGTTCGACACGGATGCCGACGTTTCTTCAACTGACGTGGACAACACATCCATGTTATGCGCGACTTCTTCCACGCTCTGCCCCATCTGCGTCATCGTCGAAATCATTTGATCCACCGCGCTTTGCGTGGATTGCACAATATCCATGTCATTATCCGACAGCGTGGCGAGATTCAGCCCCGTTCCTGAAATTTGCTCCGCGCTGACGCGAATCTGTTGAATCAGTGATTGCAGGCCGACGGTCATGTCGCGCATGGCGCGGCCAAAGGCGTCAATATCGGAGCGCAAAAACGGCATGCTGGTGAGATCGCCCCGCGCAATGCGCGAGCCGATTTCCGCGAGCGTTTGCAGATAGGAAAGCATATCCTGCAACGCCACGCCGAGCGCGTCGCGTTTCGACCGTTTCCGCACGTCATGCGCCAACGCGCCGGTGGCGACGTTCTGGGCGATGCCGGTAATTTCTTGCAGATAGTCGGACGTTTGCACGAACACGCGGCTCAATAACGCGATTTCATCGCCGCGTTCCGTCATCGTCAAGGAGTGGATCGGATACCCTTCCGCTAAACGCTCGCCGATTTTGATAAGATATTTAATCGGGCGCGTGACGATGAGATCAATGATAATCAAAATAATCAGGCAGGCGATTCCTAAAAAAAGCAAGTCAATGGAGATGGCGTTCTTTTTCCATTTGGCAAACTGCGCGAGGGCTTCGCGGGAAGAAAAACCGATGTTGATGACACCGATATATTCGTTTTTCAGGTTGAACGTCGGGATGAATAGATCAAGCGTGCCGCGATCCGCATCGAACGCCGTCGAGATTTTGTAACCGCCGATTTGATCAAGCGCGCGAGTATCACGAATATGCAGGTCGGTTTGCTTCGGATCGCTATGCGCGATCAGCGTTTTGCGCGCGCTAATCACGGCTACGTAGATCGCCCATTTATTCGGGTTTACCGTCAGAACTTTTTGGCATATCTCGGACAATTTCGCGCCATGCTGCTCCACGTCCAGCACGTATTGTTTCGTATATCCTTCGGCAATTTCGCCCTGAGCAAGAAAGATGAGAAATTGCGCCATGACTTCCGCATGCGCTTGAACGGTTTGCAGATATTGCGTTTTCAGTGTTTTCAGGTCTTTGTATGACCAAAAAAACAGCATTATAACCAATGCGAAACCGACGATTCCAACAATTTTTATCCGCAGCCCTAATTTCATCTTCTTCCCCCCTTGTCGAAAAATCGGTCGTCGTTCGAATTCTTCACATCGTAATTCTTTGCGCGTCGTATTTGCATGATTGTTCCCTCATATTTTGGAACACGTTGACAAAAAAAGATGAGAAAGTCAAGCGAATTTTTAATGACGTTCCCGCCGACATGAAACGCGACTCATTTAAAAATTTGTTCTAAGAGGTTTTGGCCTTCTTTTTCAAGCTGTTCTTTAATTTCCGATTTCGCCGATTGTTTCAAGAGTTCTTTGGCAAACGCCATGACGCTTTTTTCAATGCTTTTCAGATTGACGGTCGGCTTCATGAGCGTGCCGCCGATGGGAATCGGGAACGGCAGTTCAATGCTGCCGTCGGCCTGCTCGAAGTCGCTGAACGTCTTTTTCATATCTTGATAATATTTGGATTCCGGCATGAAACGAATTTTCCCAAGAAAATCTAACGACATATCCAAGCCAAACGTTCCATTCATCAACAGCGCAATGTTCATGTCCTGCTCTGGAATCGCCAGCGTGATTTCTGATGTCCCGCCTTTCCCATTTTTTAGGTCGAATGCGGCCTCGAAGCGCGAGAAATTCGTTTCATTAGGGAAGCGGCTGAAATCCGCGCCGATCTGCCGCAATTCGTCCGATTGGCCGACCGAGCCGAGCAGATCGAAAATTTGTCCAATATTCTGCCAAATATCGAACGAGGCGAATTTGCCGCTTTCGATTTTCACCGCGCCCTTGCCGGAAAGATTCTGCGCGATCTGCTCCGGCGAAAAGCCTTGCCCGGCAATCGAGGCGTCCGCGAACAACATGCCGTACACCACGTCTTTGGCGGACGCGGAGGCCGTCAGCAGTTGATTCGAATCCACGTTGACCAATTTGGATTCAAACACATATTGCGGATCCGGCGCGGTCAAATCGAATTGCGCGCGGCCTTCATAATCCCCATCGTACAGGCTGAATTGAAGCGGCTCGATGTTCAATTTCTGCTTTGCGAAGGCGATTTCCGCGCGAAGATCCGTGAATTGCACCTGCTTGACCACGCCTTGCGCGACGGTCAGCATCCCGTTGGCGGTCAGGACGGAAAGCGGCCAGCCCGGTTGCATTGGCAACGGCTCGCTTTTCGTTGCGGCGGCGAGCCGGAACGCCGACGGCTGCGGCGTCCGCGCCGACGCGAGCCATTCGTCAAGATTCAATTGCGGCGAACTCAGCGTAAACGTCATGTTGGGCAGCGTGAACACGTCCGCAATGCTCAACTCGCCCTCCAGCGAGGATTCGCCGACCGCGCCGGAAAGTTGCTGCACGGTCAGCGTTTGATCTTTCAGTTTGGCGACAAAATTGAGATGCGACACCGGCTTATTCAGGCCGGGCGCGAGAAAGGCGACATCCGCGCAGCGCACGTCCGCCGCGACGAGCGATTTCGCGTCAAGTTTCGCCAGCGGCCCCTTGACGCGCAGACGCAATTCCGTCGTGCCGCTCGGCGTCATTTCCATGCCGGAAAGCGGCAGCAATTGGTTCAAGGCGAACTGCCCCGACGAGATGGTCAGGTCAAGCATCGCCTCTTTTTTCAAGCCCGAAATCGCGCCCGTTAGGTCAATCAGCACGTCATTGAGATTCAAGCGCACGCTCTTGAAATTCACGGCGTCCGGCGTAATCGCGGTTTCAAACTCGATTTTGCCTGGCATGTCTTTCGGCTTGGCGAAACGTTCCCCGAATTGGAGGCTTCCTTTCGTCATGTCCACGACGCCGGAAATCGTCAGATTCTCCGCCGTGCCGGTCGGCTTGAGCAAAATTTTCCCCATGCCGTCCAACTGCAATTCTTTCGGCAGCGACGCCTTGCTGATCGGGAAACGCCCCAGCAGCGCGGTCATGTCAAACAGATTCGTTTCCACGGAGGCGTCAAATTTCGGCGCCTTGAAATTCGTCATCGTTCCCTGCGCCGTCAATTGCAAATCGCCCAAATTCACGACGCAGCGCGTCACGGCAAGCGCGTCTTTCCGCACGCGGCCTTCGAAGTCAATATTTCCGGGAATCTTCGCGCCTTTGGCGAACAGGTCGGCATACGCGACATCGCTCTGGTCAAGCGTAATCGTCGCGGCAATCGCCAAATCATCCACCGCCCCCTTCACGCTGGCTTTCAGCGACGCCTCGCCGTTGCTTTTCAGCGCGGGCTGCCCGTCTTTTTTCAACGCCGCGACTTCGGGGAAACGCGCCAAGAAATCCGGCAGCGAAAAGGCATTTGACGCGACCCGCAAATCCAGCACCGGCGCGTCGAAATGCGACACCGAGCCGGTCACGTCCAGCGCGACCGTGCCGAACGCGAGCTTCACGGCGGTCAACTCAAGCGCGTCGGCTTTCAAAACCGCCTGAACCGTTAGAGTCATCGGCACGGCTTCCGGTTTACTGAAAATATTCTGATAACGCACGCCGGACTTGCCCAAATCGAATTCGCCGGAAATGGCGAGGTTCGCCAGATCGCCTTTGGGCTGGACTTTCAGCGTTCCCACGCCGGTCAGCCCCAAATTTTTCAACTCGCGCGCCACGTTCGGCGGCAGGAGTTCAATAAGCTTTTCCCACGGAAATTCTTTCGAGGAAATCGTCAAATCGAATTTCGGCGACGTGGCGGGCTGTTCGACATCTCCGGCCACGTCCACTTTGACATCGCCGACGCTGACGTTGCCGCTCGACGTGACCTTTTTCCCTGTATTTCCGGCGACTTGCAGCGTCGCGTTCAGCTTGCCGGACGGCGGGAGAGCCTTGCTGCCTTGCAGTTTCGCCATTTGCAGATACGACTGAAAATGCGCCAAATCAACCTCTTTCAACTTCGCGGTCACGTCCATGTCGAGATTTTGCATATTCCCATCCGCCGGAAACGGGCCAAGCTTGCCGGACGTGTCAATCTGCCCGGATTTGCCGCCATCCAGCCCCGCCGACAAATCGAACCGAATCGGCGAATCGGCGGAAATGCCGCGCACCCGCGCATTCACGCCGGTCACGTCCGTCGTCACGGCCAACAGGTCGTCAATGATGCGAATCTTGCCGTCCGTGAGTTGCACGGCGTCTATGGCGAATGTGGGGGAAGCAGCGGTTTTGGACTGCGACGGCTGCGGCGACGGCGCGGCTGGCGTGGCTTTGGCGGGTTGTTCGGCCTGTTTTGGCGTGGATTCGGCGGCAGGCGGGGTGGTTTTATCGGACGGTAGCGGCGCGGCCTCGGCGGGCTGCCCGAATAAATCGCCGATATTCCATGTTCCGTCTTGCGAACGCTTCAGCACAATTTCCGGCTGATTCAGGGAGATTTTGGCGACTTCGATGCGTTTGGAAAACAGGGGAAGCAGTTTCAATTTTGCCATGATTTCCTTCGCCTGCGCCCAAATCGCGGATTGATCCGCCTCGAAAATCGCCACATCCTGAAGCGACGCGCCCGGCCCGCGCAGCAACGTATGCGAAATTTTGCCGATTTCCACCTTGCGGTGGAGCGCGTCGCTGATGGGCTTCGTGATTTGCGCGCGATACTGCGTCAGATCAATCACAAATTCCAGCGCTAACAGGCCGATAATCAAGACGCACGCCATCGCGCCGAACGCGATTCCAATTTGTTTGATGCGCTTCATAAGCCTCTGTTCCGGCCATTCGCGGAGATGCTCGCCATCTCTCCGAACGCCGCAACCCAAATA
>CAZCGG010000146.1:9706-11781 GCA_964498135.1 uncultured Candidatus Moduliflexus sp. | reverse complement strand
ATAAGAAGGAGACGAAACAATGACCGACACCCAGATTTTGCAGGAACTTGAAACGCTGCGCAGCGAGATTCGCCGCCATAACAAACTCTATTACGTGGACGACAACCCCGAAGTGTCTGATGCCGAATATGACCGACTGATGCGCCGTTTACAGGAGATCGAAGCCGCGCATCCAGAATTAGTGACGACTGATTCGCCGACGCAGCGCGTGGGCGCGATGCCGCTCACCGAATTCGGCACGGTGACGCACAACGTCCCGATGTTAAGCCTTGCGAACGCCATGAACGAAGCGGAATTGAAAGAGTTCGATGAGCGCGTCAAGCGGACGCTCGGCAGCGCCGCGGAAGTCGCCATCGAATACGTCTTTGAGCCGAAAATTGACGGCTTGGCGTTCGAGGCGATCTACGAAAACGGCGTCTTCGTATCCGGCTCGACGCGCGGCGACGGCGTGACCGGCGAAGACGTGACGCAGAACCTCAAAACGATTAAGGCGATTCCGCTGCGCCTGACGCAGGAACTTGACGCGAACGGCCAACCGGCGTTTGCGCTGCCGACGCGCTTGGAGGTGCGCGGCGAAGTCTATATGAATAAAGCGGATTTCGTCAAGCTGAACAAAGCGCGCGAGCAGACCGGCGAATATCTGTTTGCGAATCCGCGCAACTCCGCCGCCGGATCGCTGCGCCAACTTGACCCGTCTGAGACCGCCAAACGCCCGCTCAAAGCCTTTTTCTACGCGCTCGGTCACGTCGAGGGCATGACGTTCGCTTCGCAATTCGAAATGCTCGCCATGTTCCGCAGAATGGGCTTGCCGACGGCGTTTCATCATCTTTGCCAAGGCATTGACGATGTGCTGCGCCGCTATCACGAACTGCGCGAAAAGCGCGAATCGCTGCCGTATGAAATTGACGGCACGGTCGTGAAAGTCAACAGTTTCCGCTTACAGCAGGAATTGGGCATGATTTCGCGCAGCCCGCGCTGGGCGATTGCCTTCAAATTCCCGCCCACGCAGGAAACCACGAAAATCAACGACATCACGATTCAGGTCGGGCGCACGGGCGCGTTGACGCCGGTGGCCGAATTAGAGCCGGTGTCGCTGAAAGGCGTTTTGGTGAGCCGCGCCACGCTGCATAATCAGGACGAAATCGAGCGCAAAGACATTCGCATCGGCGATACAGTCGTCATTCAACGCGCTGGCGACGTGATTCCCGAAGTCGTGAAAGTCGTGGAAACCAAGCGCACCGGCGCGGAGCGGAAATTCATGATGCCGACGCAATGCCCCGTCTGTCAGGGCGCGGTCGTGCGTCCGGCGGGCGAAGCGGTGGCGCGTTGCGCGAATCCGGCCTGTCCCGCTAAGCAGATCGGCCATCTCGAACATTTCGCGTCAAAACGGGCGATGAACGTTGACGGCGTCAGCACGAAACTGCTCGAACAGTTCCTCAGCAAAGGCTTAATTAAGGACGCGGCGGACTTATACGCCCTGCAAAAAGCCCAACTGCTGACGTTAGATCGCATGGGCGATAAATTGGCGGACAACGTCCTGCAAGCCATCGAAAAGAGTAAAACGCCAGAATTAGCGCGTTTCCTGTTCGCGCTCGGCATCCGGCAAGTCGGCGAACATACCGCGAAAGTGCTTGCCAAGCATTTCGGCAGTCTGGATCGCCTGAAACACGCGACGGAAGCGGAGTTGATGACGGTCTATGAAGTCGGCGAAGAGGTGGCGAAGAGCGTCGCGGAATTTTTCAAGAAGCCGGAAACCGACGCGCTGCTGAAAAAATTCGCGGCGGCGGGCATCCAGATCGTCAATCCGCAGGCCGCTTCCGGCACGCAGCATCTCGCCGGAAAGAGCTTTGTCTTGACCGGCGCGCTGACCGCGATGAGCCGCGATGCCGCGAAAGACGCGATTGAAAAAGCGGGCGGGCGCGTCGTGTCGAGCGTCAGCAAAAATACCGATTACGTGGTCGCGGGCAGCGACGCCGGATCGAAGTTGGCGAAAGCGCAGCAGCTTGGCGTGAAGGTCTTGACCGAAGCCGAATTTCAGGAAATCTTGAAAGGATAACACGGCGCGGATGCCGCGT
>CAZCGG010000146.1:0-9606 GCA_964498135.1 uncultured Candidatus Moduliflexus sp. | reverse complement strand
CGCGCCTCGGCGGTGAAAATCTATGGCATACAGCGATTTTGATTTGAAAACCGTCAAATCCGTTTTTCACTTGGACATCGTGGAAACCGAAGACCTCTTTTCTGCGATTCCATCGCTTGAAATCAGCCCTTTATTGGCGGAACTGCTCAAGCAGAACGTGCCGCTGGCGTTGGCAATCGGGACGGAAAAAGCGAGTTCGGAGTTAATCATTATCAACGTCTTGCTGGAGCTCAAACATCGCTGGCAGATCGGCCTGTTTTCCGGCATAGACTTTACGGTGGATAAAGAAAAGGGCTTGAATGGCTATTGCGATTTTATTTTGAGCCGTTCGTCGGAGCAACTCTTTGTCGAAACGCCGGTCGTGGCGATAGTGGAGGCGAAAAACGAAAAAATTATGAGCGGCATCGGCCAGTGCATTGCCGAAATGCTGGCCGCGACGCTCTATAACGAACGTGACGGAAAGCCTTTAGCATCGGTGTATGGCGTGGTTACAACCGGTCATGCGTGGAAATTTCTGAAAATGCAAGACGCGGTTGTCTGGATTGATTGTGCCGATTATTATATCAATCAGCCTCAAAAAGTGGTTGGCATTCTTTCCTCTATGATTGCGCAATGAGCAGACCAGCAAGCGGGAAAAGAGACCGATTTTATTCTTCGCGGCAGACGCGAAGATGCGCGAATTGCTTGACAAAAAATGCAGAGATGCCGTGATTACCAATGAGGCGATTGTTGGGGCGAAACGTCATCAATATCACACGATCACACGAAAAAGGAGAACGGCATGGCACGAAAATTTTATGGGCTGTTAGAAGGGAAAAAAGGGGTGATTTTCGGCCCGCTGAACGAAGAATCCATCGCGTGGCAGATTGCGCTGCAAGCGCATGCCGAAGGGGCGCAATTCATTATTTCAAACGCGCCGTTGGCGATGCGGCTGGGGAATGTGGGGGAATTGGCGAAACTGTGCGGCGACGCGCCCATTATTCCGGCGGACGCCGGCAGCGACGAGGATTTGCAGAAGTTGTTTGAAGAGGCGAAAGCCCGCTTCGGCGGGATTGATTTCATTCTGCATTCGATAGGCCGCTCCGAAAATATCCGCAAAAACCGGCCTTACGACGATCTGAAATATGATTGGTTCATGAAAACGCTCGATGTGTCGGCGATTTCGTTTCATCGCATCATGCACTACGCGCTGCCCGCGCTGAACGACGGCGCAAGCATCGTCGCGCTCACCTACATCGGATCGCAGCGCGTTTTTTCGGAATACGGCGACATGGGCGACGCCAAATCCCTGCTGGAATCTATTGCGCGCGGGTTCGGCGCGGCGTTGGGGAAACGCAAGATTCGCGTCAATACCGTGTCGCAAAGCCCGACCATGACGACCGCCGGAAAAGGCATTGCGAGTTTCGAGGCCATGTTCACGTTTGCCGATAAGCTTGCGCCGCTCGGCAATGCGTCGGCGGAAGAGTGCGCGGAATACGTCGTCACGCTCTTTTCCGACTTGACGCGCAAAGTCACGATGCAGAACCTCTTCCATGACGGCGGCTTCAACGCAATGGGCATGAACGCGAATGTCATTGCAATGATGGGATATGCCGACGCGGCGAAGAAGGCGTCATAATCGGTTGATGAAAAATCATTGGCCCGACGGCGATGCGCGTCATTCTCGTCGGGCCATTCCCGCATGAACAGACAACAACGGTGTTTTCTCGCGCTGTTAGCGATATTTTCCTGCTGGTTCGCGCAGGGCGTTCAGGCCGCCCCGCGCATCCTCAAAGTCGGAACGACGCTGCCAGCCAACCATCCGACGGCGCAATCGCTGTATTTTCTGCAAAAAGAGCTTCAGGCCGCGTCGAACGGCCAACTCATTCTTCAAGTGTTCCCTGACGCGCAGTTAGGCTCTGCGCCGGAACTGTTGAATGGCGTCCAGTTCGGCAGCATTGAAATGGCCGTGCTGCCGTCGGAATTGCTTGCGGCGCGTTCGCCGTGTTTGCAGGCCATTTTCATGCCGTATCTGTTCAAAGATCAGGCGCATCGCTTTCGCGTCTTGGATAGCCCAACTGGGAAAGCGTTATTAGACCGCCTGCATGACCTAAATCTGTTTGGCATCGGATTTCTGGACGCGGGCGCAAGGCATTTATTGATGCGTGACACGCCGGTTCAGGCACTGGCGGATTTGCAGGGACGGAAAATCGGCATCATTCGCCTCTGCCCGGCGTCGGAATGCGCGGATTTGGCGGTAGAGCTTTCGCGGAAAGTTATTGCCGCGCTTGGCGCAGCGCCTGAACTCGTTGAGGCCAAGCAGGCGGGGCAGCTGCTCCGCGAGCAATCCGTGCAGGGCGTTGAGCAGATGCTGTGGACAGCCGGGGATTTTGCCGCAAACGAGGCGGGCAACTGGTCATTCAGCCTCGACACGCATATCGCCTTGCCGGACATTTTCGTCGCCAGCCAAAAATGGTTTGCCGCGCTGTCGCCGGAACAGCAGGCCATTCTCCGGCGCAGCGCCGCGAAAATGGTGCGCTTGCAACGCGAACTCTTGGTAGAATACACGCAGACCGCGCTGCGCGAATTAGAGGGGCGCGGCGTGGTCGTGCAGACGATAGATCAAGCGGCCTTCCGGCAGGTGGTTCAGCCGATGTATGACCAGATGTTTGAGGAATTCGGGGAAGAATTTCGCCAGATTGTCACAAGCATGAGCGACGTGCGCTGAAATGCGACACCTCAGTTTCTTGGAGAAACTGAGGTGTTCACGGGCGAACCGCTTACCGTTTTTGCGCGAGTTCCATGGTGTCGCGGGCAATGACAAGCTCTTCGTTCGTGGGAATCACCCACAATTTCACTTTGGAATTCGGGGTGCTGATTTCCGCTTCTTTGCCTTTGAAATCATTGGCGGCTGCGTCGAACTCCGCGCCAAGATAGGCGAGATGCGGGCAGATCATCGAGCGCGGATGCGGGCCGTTTTCGCCGACGCCCGCCGTGAAGACAATCGCGTCCACGCCATCCATCGCGGCGGCATACGCGCCGATGTATTTGCGGATGCGATAGGTGTACATCTGCAAGGCTAACTGGGCGCGTTCGTCTCCGGCGGCGGCGGCGTCTTCGATGTCGCGCATATCGCTGCTCAAGCCGGTGAGGCCCAACATGCCGCTATGTTTGTTCAGCATGGAATCGAGTTCGGGAATCGAAATATCCTCTTTTGCCATGACGAACGGAATGATCGCCGGGTCAATATCGCCGCAGCGCGTCCCCATAATCAAGCCTTCCAACGGCGTAAAGCCCATGCTGGTGTCTATGGATTTGCCGTGCTTGACCGCCGTGATGCTCGCGCCGTTGCCGAGATGGCACGTGATGATTTTCAATTCCGACAATGGGCGTTTCATCAGTTCCGCCGCGCGGAGGGCCACGAATTTATGCGACGTGCCGTGAAATCCGTAACGGCGAATGCGGTAGTGCTGATACAGCGTGTACGGCAGCCCATACAGATAGGCGTATTTGGGGATGCTGGCATGAAACGCGGTATCGAAAACGACCACTTGCGGAATGCCGGGCATAGCGTCTTCTGCGGCCAGAATGCCTTTCAATCCGGCGGGATTGTGCAGCGGGGCAATATCAAAATATTCTTCGATGGCGTCTTTCACTTCTTTGGTCACGATGGCGGACGCGCTGAATTTTTCGCCGCCATGCACGACGCGATGCCCAACCGCTTCGATTTCGGTCACGCTCTGAATCACGCCATGTTCAGGATGCACCAGCGCATTTGCCACGACTTTAATGGCGGTCGTATGCTCCAAAATCGGCTGAACAGAGCGATATTTTTCTTTATCCGTTGGGCGGTGTGTCAAAATCGCATCCGACATCCCAATTCGTTCGACTAATCCCTTTGCCAGCACGGATTCGTCGCGCATGTCGAACAATTGATATTTGACCGACGAACTGCCGCAATTCAATACAAGAACTTTCACGATGATTCCTCCTCAGTTAATGCGTCCTTACTATTCAGGAAATTCGGCGGCGCTGCGCGTTAGGCCGAAAAAACGGACGGCAGCTTTTTTCCGCTCTGCAAATCATATTTAAAAAATCCTTCGCCGGATTTCGCGCCGACATGCTGCGCGCGCACCAATTTTTTGATGAGCGGGCAGGGACGGAACTTCTGGTCCCCAGATTCCCGAAACAGGTGGTCCATGGAGATCAAGACGCGATCCAAGCCGATCCGGTCGGCGATTTCCAACGGCCCCATTTGCATGTTGTAGCCGAGTTTCATGGCCGTTTCAATATCTTCCGCGCTGGCGACGCCTTCCATCAGGGCGTACATCGCCTCATTCAGCAACGGCAGAATCAAGCGGGTGGTCACGAAGCCGGGGCTTTCGAAGACTTCGATCCCGCGTTTGCTCAACGATTGCACGAACTTCTTGCTACTCTCATACGTGGCATCTGAGGTTTTGAAACCGCGCACGATTTCTACGAGCTTGGTTTTCAAGACGGGATTCAAAAAATGCAGCCCGATCATGTTTTCCGGGTGGGTGATGACGGTGGCAAGCTCGGTAATGCTGAGGACGGTGGCGTTGGTGGTGAAAATCGTCTCTGGATCGCATAAGGTGGTCAAGCGGCGAAAGACGCTCTTTTGCTCTTCCAGATTATCGGGAATGGCGCAAATGATGATTTGCGCTTTCGCGGAACGATCTAAATCCGTGCCGACATCCAGATTCGTTAAGACCAACTTCTTTTCCGATTCCGTCATGCCCCAACGCGCAATCTGCGTATCCATCTCGCGGACGATGGCATCCTTTGCGGCTGCGGCTAATTCCTCCGACTTTTCTGTCAGAATGGTGCGCAATCCGGCTTTTGCGGTGACGATAGCCACCCCGGACCCGACTCTGCCGCCGCCAATGATTCCTACGGTAGTGATTTGCAAGGTTGGTTCCCCCTTTTTTGGTGAAAACGTCGGTTAATAAATGCCTCCTGCTGCTTGCGCAAGTCACATGTCGTCTTAATGAAAGAAATACAGCGCACGCGAAATTTTAGTCAAGAAATATTCTTCAGAAAACGCGAGGAATCCGCCGAAAGAGATTTTTGACGCGCGCTCCCATGCGTCAAAGGTCATGCGGACTCCCTATTTTCATGGAGAAATTTCCAATTGTCAACGCGGAAAAGAAAAAATATTGACATATTATTCAACATGATCTTTCTATGAAACATACTTTTCTTGCATTTAACTGACCTTACGCAGGAGGGGGCTATGAATGAACAGGAACTGAGACAAGACATCAATGCCAAGCCGTTTCTTCAAATTGCCTTAGACCTTCCCGACATGGAGCAGGCGTTGAAAATCGCCGAGAGCGTCGAAGAATACGCCGATATTTTTGAAGTCGGCAGCGCGTTATTGAAAAAAGAAGGGGCGCGCAGCATTGAATTATTTAAGCGCCAGTTTCCGCAGAAACGGATTTTTGCGGATACCAAAACCATTGATTTAGGGAGGGTGGAAGCGCAGATTTTGTTCGAGGCCGGGGCCGACATGATGAGCGTGTGCGGCGTCGCGTCGGATGAAACGATTGAATTTGCCGTGAAAGAAGCGCGCGCCTGCGGCAAGCAGATCGTGATTGACATGATCAACATCGAGGATTCGTACCGGCAGGTCAAGCGGTTCACGTATCTTGAGCCGGATTATCTCGCCGTGCATACCGGCGTGGATGAGCGCGTGCGCAAAGACGATTTGTTTGAGCAAGTCGAAATCATTTCGCGGCTTTCGCCGATTCCGTTGGCGGTGTCGGGCGGAATTCAGTTAGACGACATTTCGTATCTGCTGCTGTTTCATCCGGCGATTCTGATGGTCGGATCGGCTATCACGCAGGCGTTCAGCCCGCCGGAAGCGGCGCGGCTCTTTTGGAAACGCATTCACACGCTCTCATTTTATGACGGCGTGGAATTCGCGGATGTCTGATTGCGCTCGGCGGCGGGCTTTTTGCGGATGAACACCATCGTCATGTCGTCGTCTTGCGGCGTTTCATGGCAAAAGGCTTCGAGTTGTTCGAGCAGTTTGAGGTAAATCGTCAGCACGTCCTCGCCGCACAACGGAATCAGGAGGCGCTCCAAGCGCGGATAGCCGTATAATTCGCCGTGCCGGTTGCGGGCTTCGACGATGCCGTCCGTGTAAAAGAAAAGCAGATCATCGGCGTGAAACTCCGCCCGGTAGGTCGTGTAGCTCGTCTGCGGCAAAAATCCCAACGGCAGCGAGCCGCCTTCAAGATATGTCAGCGATTGGTCGCGAGGCGAGACGATGCACGGGAAATTATGCCCCGCGTTGCAATAGGTTATCGTCTGCCGCTCCGCGTCAAGAATGCCGAGAAACAGCGTCATGTGCTGTTTCGACGCCTGCGCGCAGACCAATTTGTTCAGCGAGCCGAGAATTTCCCGCAGATCCTGCGTCAATTCGATGCGAACTTGCAGCGCGGTTTTAATCATCGCCATCATCAGCGCGGCGGGAACGCCTTTGCCGGTCACGTCGCCGATGGCGACCAGCAACTGCTGATCGTTCAGCCGGTACACGTCGTAATAATCGCCGCCCACGTCTTTCGCTGGAATGGATGACGCTTCAATCGTCAACAGTTCTTCCATCGGATTGACTTGCGGCAGCATCAACGTCTGAATGTCATACGCCCGGCGCAATTCCCGCTCTAATTCGGCGTGAATGCGGGCGTTGTCATCGTACAGCCGCGCGTTATCCAGCACGACCGCGACTTCTGTTCCCGCGATCCGAAACGTTTCGCGATCTTCGTCCGAAAATCGCCCTTTTCGGGAATCGCCCAACACAATCGTCCCGATTTTCGCGTTGCGCCCGATGAGCGCGCTTTCGCACACGCTGAGCAATTCGCCGCCGTCGGCGGGATCAATCGTCCCTTTCAGCATGAACGTTTCGACGTTTTTAACCGAAAAATTTCTGGAAAACTCCTTGAGCGCAAGGGCTTTCGCCTGCTCGACGATTTGCACGGTGGCCGTGTTGGCGAAATAGAGATACAGCCGCAGAAACGTGCCTCTGGTATCCAGCACGGAAATCGCCCCGATCTGGAATGAAAGAATCCGGCTCAGCAACTCGAACACGGAGCAGACCGTTTCTTCGAGATTTTGAATCGAGCGCGCTAATTGATTGATATGATTGGTGATGGTGGATTGAAATAATTGCCGATCCAGCAGGTTATTCGCATGAGACAGCACGTCCACCGTGCTGATTTCCTTGAACGTTTTGGCTGTGTCTGAGACGATGTGCGGCGTCTCATGCTCAAGAAACCGGGCGATCACGTCCTCTAACTGCGTGTCTTCGAAGTCCTTGATAATATATTCGTCCGCGCCTGTGGACATGCCCCAAAACCGGTCGGATTGCTGATCTTTCGCCGTCAGCATCACCACCGGAATCTGCTTCGTCGTCTCATCGTCTTTCAAGAGGCGGCACACCTGATAGCCGTTCATTTTCGGCATGAGAATGTCGAGCAGAATGAGATCGGGATGCTCGCTGTAAGACAACTTTATCGCCTCCACGCCGTCCGTCGCCGTCAGCACTTCGCACGGCAAATTCGACAGCATGTACGTAAGCATGTCCACGACAGTGGGGCTATCATCGGCAATCAGGACTTTTTTGCGTTTCATGAACTCGTTCAAACTCCGATTGTTCAGCGTGCGTTCATCATATTCGTGACAACCTGCGTGATAAGTTGCACAAGGGCGTCCGGGTCAATCTCGCGCGCATGGCGCTGCCCGCCGCATTCGCCCGGCTCGCAGGGTTTCGCTTGGCCGGGAAATGGGCATTGCGCATGATATGGATTCGGCGCGGCGACCCCCGTTTTCTCGCGGATCGCGTATAACGCCCGCAACTGCTCGGCAGAAAATGTCTGCATTTTGCCTAACACATGGGCAACCAAGCTCACCGTCGCAAATTGCTCGACCATTTCCAGCCGGTGATACGTGCTGTATAAATCCGGGCCGACCGTCATGACGCCGTGATTCGCCATCAGCACGGCGTCATGGCATTTGACCTTTTCCGCCACCGATTCGGCTAATTCCGCCGTTGACGGCAATTGATACGGCGCCAGCGGAATCGCGCCGAAATTGACGATCATTTCCGCGAGGATTTGCTGATCCAACGGAATTCCGGCGACAGCAAAGCCCGTGCTGATCGGTGGATGCGCGTGAATCACGGCGCGGACATCCGACCGCGTTTGATAGGCCGCCAAGTGCATTTTGATTTCCGAAGACGGCTGATATTCGCCGTCCATCGCCTTGCCGTCCATCGTCAGTTTCACCAACTGATCCGGCGTGAGCATCCCTTTGCATAACGCCGTCGGCGTCGCCAAAATCGTCTCGTCGTCCAGCCGAACGCTTATATTGCCGTCTGCCGCGATAATAAAGCGGCGCTCATACATCATTTTGCCCACCGTGACAATATCCACTTTATGGGCGTGAATTGCTGTTGCCGGAGATGCCATCAGGATGTTTTGAAACAGCAGAAACGACGTGTCTGCGGACACGTCGTTTCTTTTGTCAAAAATAAAGGGGTTGTCGTTATGATTCTGTGAAATGCGCCATCATATTGGGAGACAACCGCATCTCGGCAATTCTGTCAAGAGAAAACTCTTGTTAGGATTGACGCCGAAAATCGGCGAGAAGCATAAATTTTTTTTGATTTTGTTGACAATATTTTATAGGGTGCAACATAGAAGACCGTCGCGGAACTTCAAGGCAGAATGTCAAGCATAAATAACGTGAGCAAACCCGCCCACGCCCGTTCTCAGCAGGAAGCGGCGGGGTGAGGTTGAGCAATTTACATGGGAGAAGAGCATCATGGCAGAAAGAAACGCAGAAGCCCCCCAAAAGAGGCATGGTTGTTTGTTTTATGGCTGTCTGACCATTGTGATTTTGTGTTTGCTGGCGACAACCGTGATCGCGGTTGCCGTCTGGAAAGGGACGAGCTACCTGATGAATAACTTTGCGGATAACGCGCCGGAGGCCGTCTCGACGCAGACGTATTCTGTGGAAAGCGCGGAGCAAGCGCGGCAAAAAATGCAGGCGTTTTCCGCGCAGTTAGACCAGAAAAACGGGGAAGCGGCGCTGATTTTGACGGAAGATGAAATGAACGCGTTTTTCGCGCATCACGAACAGATGAAGGCGAAAAATATTCAAGTCGCCGTTGATTTTACGCCCAACACGGCCGCCGGAAACATCAGCGTGCCGTTAGACCAAGTGCTGCCGAAAATGTTTTCAAAAGGGCGGTATCTGAACGGCTCGGCCATTTTCGACATGTCCATGCGCAACAACACGTTGTTTATCGGCCTGAAATCCTTGAAAGTGAAAGGGAAGCCGCTGCCGGAAATGATGATGAAGGAGTTGCGCTCGATCAACTTGGCGGAAAGAGCGCAAATGGACGAAGAAGATAATGGATTAAAACATGTCAAGCGGATTGAAATTGAAGATGGGCAAATCACAATTACCGCCGAGAAAACCTTGTAATTGTTGTTAATTAGACCTCTTGCAGAAGTCATTCTTTCCTCGACACCCCGTTCGCTCTGAGCCTGTCGAAGAGCGTATTTTCAGGGAGAAACACCGGTCAAGCGCGCCCTTCGA
>CAZCGG010000145.1:0-11816 GCA_964498135.1 uncultured Candidatus Moduliflexus sp. | reverse complement strand
GCGGCGATTGGAACAGCGCGCAGGCGCGCGCCGTGATTGAGCAATTGCTGAATGAACCGTAATAATTGTTGATAGGAAAGCTGTCAGACACCTTGAAGGTGTCTGACAGCTCTGTCCATAACCTTTAGAAATTACAGCATCTTCACATATTCCGCCTGATTTCCGGCGGGTGCAAAGCCCATGCGCCGCAGATATTTTTCATGCGCCGGATGGCCGGGCGGACTGTACAGCGCGTGAAATCCCTTTTCCTTGAACACCGCCGCCGCTTTTGAGAAAATAAACTCGCCGATTTTATAATCCCGGTAGCCCGGAATGACGAAATCCAGCGTCACCTGCAAGGCGCCGTCTTCCCGCTTTTGCCCGATAAACACGCCCGCCGGAACAAGATTGCGCAGCACGAAAAACATCACCCGGCGATTCGTCGGCGTTAAGGCGAAATCCGGCAGAAAATGAGCGATGTCCTTTTCGTAAAACGTCACGAACCGCTTGAAATACTCCGACGATTCGCTAGTTTCGAGAATCGTGAAATACTCCTTTTTCGTGAACATTTCCGCGAGATAATACGCATCAATCAGCACGACGAACAGATTCATGCACATCACCGGATACGCATGAATGAAAAAGCCGTAAAGCGTAAAACAGGCCGCGCCCACCAAATTGATGATGCGCAATTTCACAATCGAACTCATCATCAACGAAATCGCCACGAGCAATGACGCCAAATATCCAAGTAATTCAAGCATAATTCCTCCTTTGAAAAAATGAGAATGTTATCGCGTGTCGAACATTTTTTTCAGCGTGGACGACACGCTATCCGTGATTTTGCCTCCGGCGTTCCCTGCTAATTGCGCGGTCTTGCGGAGAATTCCGGCGCGGTCTTCCTCCGAATTGACGCGCTTCCACATCATCGAAAGCAAGCGTGGCAAAAATTCTTTCATCTCAATCCCGTCAAAGAGCTTTGCCAGCGTTTGCTCGATGAGGTCTTGTTTTTCCTGCGCCGTCATCCCTTCGAAAAATTGCGTGACGACGCGGTCAAGCAGCGCCGCTTTTTCCTCGCGGCTCATGCGGCTGAAATACCAATCAATCAGGTGTTCTACGAGTTTCATGCGGTTTCCTCAAACACAGCTTGCAAAATGTCAAAGCGAAATTCTTTGGTTAACGCGCTCAACGTTTCCGCAAGCGCGGCGAATTGCGGGGCAAGCGCGGCGACAATTTCGCTCACGCGCGCCGGATCGGTTTCATCAACGGCCTGCCGCAGCGCCGCGAATGCGTCCGGCGGCAGCGCGGCGAGCGCGTCCGGCGTGAGGACGTCGCCGAAAAGCCGCTCGCGGGCCGCGGACGGCAGCCCCGCTTCTTCTTCGCAGAGATAGCGGACGCCGAGATGCTTCTGCATTATCTCGAAAATCTCGGCTTCGCGGAACGGCTTGCGGAGAAAGCCGTCGCACCCGGCGCTCATGGCGCGGCGCTGCTCATCCTCAACGCCGCTGGCGGTCAGCGCGAGAATGACCGTCGCCCGCCCCTGCGCCGTCGCTTTCATGCGGCGCGTCGCCTCGCAGCCATCCATGAGCGGCATGCGGACATCCATCCAAATGAGATGCGGCTTGAACTCAGTCCAGACCGCAATCGCTTCCTGCCCGTTGCCCGCCTCCGCCGTCTCAAAGCCCACCGGCGTCAGGAGTTTGACGAGTGCCTTGCGGTTGTCCGGCTTATCATCCGCAATCAAAATGCGATAGCGCGGCTGCCCGGCCTCAAGCGCGATAATGCGTCGGGCAGGCGATTCGTCGGCGATTTCCCGCGAATCGGCGGGCTTTACGGGGATCGTAAACGCAAACGCCGCGCCGCGCCCGACCTCGCTTTGCGCGCTGATATGCCCGCCGAGCAGCCGGACGAAACGCTGGCTGATCGCCAAGCCTAACCCCGTGCCTTCCTGCGCCTGCCGCCCGCTCTGCGTCTGCTGAAAGGCTTGGAACAGCAGCGCCATTTCATCCGGCGCAATGCCCGGCCCGGTGTCTTCGACCTCAAACCGGAGCAGGCAGGCGGCGGAATCGTCCGCTTCGGCGCGTCTGACGCGCAGCGTGACGCCGCCGGTCTGCGTGAATTTGACGGCATTGTTGAGCAGATTAATCAACACTTGCCGCAGCTTGCCCGCGTCAACGCAGACCGCGCGCGGCAGGGCGGCGGCGCGTTCAAACGCAAGGCGCAGATGCTTTTGCGCGGCCTTCTGGCTGAACATCGCCTCAAGATCGCGCAGCAGCGCGAACAGGTCAACCGCGCTTTCGTTCAGGCTCAGCCGCCCGGCCTCGATTTTCGAGACATCCAGCACGTTATTGATCAGCGTCAGCAGGTGTTCGCCGCTATGCCGGATAATCGTCAGATGCTCCTGATCTTCGGAGGAATGCGCAGGGTTGCGCGCCATAATCTGCGCGAAGCCGAGTATCACGTTGAGCGGCGTGCGGAGTTCGTGGCTCATGTTGGCGAGAAATTCGCTCTTCGCCCGGTTCGCCGATTCCGCCGCCTCTTTCGCGTGGCGGAGCGCCTCTTCGCCTCGCTTGAGCGGCGTGATGTCGCGGGAAATGCCGAACACGCCGATCATCTCGCCGCGCTCGTTTCGCAGGGGCATTTTGGTAATCAACGCCCATTCTTCCTGCCCGTCAATCCCTTCGCGCTCCTCTTCCACGCCAAACACGGGCGTTTCGGTCTGCATGATTTCGACTTCCTGCGCGTGCCGCCGCCGCGCCTCGTCTTCGGGGAAAAAATCAAAGACGGTCTTGCCAACCGCGTCGGCGGGACGCGCTAACCGCATCTGCCGCGCATACGCCATGTTCGCCCGCGTAATGCGTCCGTCGCGGTCTTTGAATACGATGCGATCCGGCACGGTTTCCATGAAGGCGTCTAAAATGTAATTTTGGCGCACAAGTTCGGCGGTGCGCTCTTCCACGCGCTGATCCAGCGCCGCGTTCAACTGCTCCAATTCCTGAATTTTGCGCTGAATTTCGCCGCGCATGTGAACGAAACTCCGCGAGAGCGTCCCCAATTCATCGTTGCCGCCGGTCTCGATTTGCAGCGCGAGATCGCCTTGCGCCATCCGAATAGCGGCCTGCGACAAGCGCATGATCGGGTTGGCGAATTTTGGCGCAATCACCCACGATACCACGCCAACCGACAGGGCAATGGCGATGCCGGAAATCGTAAACACCGCCTCCAGCATTTTGCCGATTTCCTGCTGCTCGATTGCTTGCGACAGGTTGACCGTAATTGCGCCGGTGACGGCGGCGCGATCTTTAAAGACGCATTGCCCCTGATAATAGCGGTGAATGCCGAACGCGAGCGACTGGATCGGCATCGCGCGCGGCGCGGCGAGCAGGTCTTGGCAGGGAATCGCCGTGTCAAGCGTCGCGGCATCCAGCGTGGTCTGCTTGGTAAACGTGCCGAGACTGAACTGGTTTCCGGCGAAAAAGCTGATGTCGGTTTTGCTGAGCGAGGCGTATTCTTCCGCCATGCTCTGCGTGTAAAAGACTTCGCCGGCCAGCATGCCGATTTTCACGCCGCGCCGCAAAATCGGCGCGGCCATCCTGATGCCAATCTGCTGCCCTTCCCTGAAAAAATCAATCGCAATCGCGGCGGGAATCTCGGCGGGATACACGGCCTCCACGCCCGGCGGCAGCGGAATGTCGGGAAACGCTTTGTTGCGCGCGCCTATCGCAAGATTGTTGCGTCGGTAAGTGATTTCCGCCGAAATCGAAGGATCATCCATCGGCAGATAATGCGCCCCTTCCCGCTCAGAAACGAGATACGCGCCTACACGCTCGCGCTCGCCTTTGCGCTCGTACACGGCAAGTAGCCGTTTGTTCGCGCCATACAGCATGACGCGATCCGCTAATGACACCCGCCCGAATTGCTTGAGTTCTTGCGACACGTCGGCGAAATTGTCGAACAAAAATTGAATCGTGCCAGTCTCGCTGCTGTCGCGGCTGTACGTGTAAGTCGCCCACAGCAGCGTCACATTTTCCGCTAAAAATTTCCGCGCGCTTTCCGTATAGGCGTTGACGCGCTTGCTGAAATCGTTCAGAATAATGTCAAAGCCGATTTGGATGCGCTGCCGCGATTCGCGCTGTTTGTCGCGCCGGGTCAGCGTGTAATATGTGGCGGAAATGCCGACAATCGCGCTGAACACAAGCAGCAGGCAGACGATGAGAAATTTCGCGCGGATCGAAAGGCGCATGTTATGGGCGATGCGCGCCTGACCGCGCGGCAAATGCGGCGATTGCCCGGACGACTTGCCGCACTTCCCGCACGTTCAGCAGCAGCATCAGGCCGAAAAAGAGGCTGATGCCGAAGACGCCGCCGATGCCGATCAAGAGCGTTTGCGTCAGGAACGCCGACACATCGAACGCCGCCGCAAACAGCCGCGCGTAGCCGGAAAGCGCGACGCTCACCACGACGGCCGCCAGCCCGATCTTGCCGAGAAATTGGAGATTTTGCGGCAGTTGCAGCGCCACGTCTTTTTTCCGCAACAGCGCGAACAGCAGCGCGACTTTGACCGTTTTTGACACCGTGAACGCGAGCGCGATGCCGCCCTGTTCCAGCGACGGCATGAACAGCAGAATCAGGCTGATATGCAGGGCGAGCGCGACGATTTCCAGCGCGGCTGGCGTCCGCGTGTCGCGCAGGCTGAAATAGGCGCGCAGCAGAATCGTATCCACGCCGAACGCCACCAATCCGAAGGCGTAAAAACTCACGGCCAAAAGCGTCATGCGGGCGGATTCGGCGTCGAATTCGCCATGCTGAAACAGCAGGCGCACGACCGGCGCGCGCAGCGCGAACAGGCAGGCGGCAAGCGGCGTGAACAGCAGAATCACCGTCCGCAGCGTCGTCATCAGCGTGTCGCGCAGGTTGTCATGATCTTTTTGCAGGGCGAGATCGGAGAAATAGGGCAGCACGACGACGGAAAGCGGCTTGGCGATGGCGGCGTAGGCGAATTCAATCAATTTGTAGCCATACGCGAGCGAGGCCACGCTGCCGACGCCGATCAGCGAGGCAAAGAAGTTATCCACGAGGCGACGGCCTTCAATGCAGAGCGTTCCGGCCAGCATGGGCACCATGAGCGCGAACATTTTTCGCAGCGGCGGCAAGTTGAAGTTGATGGCGGGGCGGTAAAATTTGAGGTAGCGCCGCATGGCGACGAGATGAATGAACGGCGCGATCCAACTGCCGAGCGCGATGCCCCAGCCGAGTCCGTAGATGCCGATGTAGCGGCCAAGCAGCAACAATCCGGCCAGCCCCGCGACTTTGAACACGATGTCATCCGTCACCGCGAGAAAAAAGCGTTTGTACGAATCGAGCGTGAAGCCGGTAATCAGCGCGACCGCGAAAAAGCCCGCGCCGGTGAGCATCAACCGCGTCATGCCGATGGCGATGGTCAACTGTTCGCCCGCGAAGCCGGGCGCGGTCAGCCGCACAAGCTGCGGCGTTAAGAAGAGCGCGACGCCGATGAGCGCGGCGAAAATCAGCGAGAGCAGGTTCAGCGCCGACACCGTGAATTCCCAACTCTTGTCGTCGCCGACTTCCGCCCGATATTCAATCAATGTCGGCAGATACGACGGCGCAAGCAAGCCGCGCAGAATATCCCAGAACACGATCATCAGCGTGAATCCGGCGATATAGGCGTCCACTTCCGGCCCCGTGCCGAAATAGCTTGCCAAGAGGAGCTTTTCGACGAACCCCAGCCCTTTGAGCGCGGTAAACACCGCCGCCACAATGCCGGTTGAGGCGGCGATATTTTTCAGCAAATGCCCTTGCTCGGCGTGTTTCATGATGATTTGATGTTAGAATTGGAATTTTATTATGAGTCGTTAATGACATGTGATGGACACATGCGCAACATGAAAAGCAGGAGTGTCAAATCTTGATTTGACGGCGAAATCAAGATTTCGCGCTCCTGTTTACATGTAAGAAACTCAGTTTTTGAAAAACTGAGTTTCTTTGTCGTCAGGCGTTAATTGGCGACTTCCGTGATTTCGCGGGAATGGCAGATTTCCGTTTCGCCGAAGAAAAAGGCGATCTCGCGGAGCGCGGATTTTTGGCTGTCTGAGCCATGCACGGAGTTTCTGGTCAGACTCAGCGCGAAATCATGCCGGATCGTCCCTTCATCGGCTTTCGTTGGATCTGTCGCGCCGATGAGTTGGCGGACGCGGCTGATCGCGTTCTCGCCGGAGAAGACGACCGGCAAAATCGGGGCTTCCGACAGCATGGAGGTCAATTCATCAAAAAACGGCTTTCCTTGATGTTCGGCGTAAAAGAGGGCGGCTTCATGCCGTCCGATATGCAGCATTTTTATCGCCAAAATATGCAGCCCGGCGTGTTCAAAACGCAGCAGAATGTCGCCAATCAGTTCGCGGTTCACGGCATCAGGCTTGATAATCACTAACGTGCGTTCAATGTTCATATCATTCTCCATGTATCCGGTCGCCGCGCCCCTACGCGGCGGGAATGTCAAACAATTTACCCGCCGCGCAGGGGCGGGGCGACCGACTCGACAAATTTTCAAGCAATCAATACGCTTTGGCAAATGGCACGCGCATTTTTGACGGCTTGCCGCAGCAGACGCACGCGCCGCTTTCCGGCGCTTGGTCAAACGGAATGCAGCGAATCGTCGCTTTCGTTTCTTCCTGCACGCGCTGCTCGCAGGCGGTATCGCCGCACCAGTGGGCATAGACGAAGCCGAGTTGGCTCTCAAGCACGTCTTTGAATTCGTCGTAAGAATTTACTTGATGCGAATTTTCCTCTCGGAATTTCACGGCATCCGCGAGCATGGAACGCTGAATATCGTCGAGCAAGTCCCGAATCACAGGCTGAATGCCGTTCAGCGAGACGGTCTGCTTTTCTTTCGCGCCCTTGTCGCGCCGGGCGATGACGGCTTGATTTTCGGCGACATCGCGCGGGCCGATTTCGAGGCGCAGCGGCACGCCTTTCATCTCCCATTCGTTGAATTTCCAGCCCGGCTTGTAATTGCTGCGGTCGTCCACTTTCACGCGAATATCAGGGCGCAAGGCCGCCGTCAATTCATCCACTTTCCGCAACACCGTTTGCCGCTCGTCGTCACTGTAATAAATCGGCACGATAACGACTTGATGCGGCGCGAGTTTCGGCGGCAGGCGCAAACCCTTATCGTCGCCATGTACCATGATCAGGCCGCCGATCATGCGCGTGCTGACGCCCCAACTCGTCGCCCAAACATGCTCGCGCGAGCCGCTTTCGGTCTGATACGTCACGTCAAACGCTTTGGCGAAATTCTGGCCGAGATGGTGCGACGTGCCCCATTGCAGCGCGCGTTTATCCTTCATTAAGGCTTCGACGCAGAGCGTATAGACCGCCCCGGCGAATTTTTCCTTCTCGGTTTTGCGGCCTTTCAACACCGGCACGGCGGCGTAATTTTCGGCAAAGTCGGCGTACACGTCCAAAATCGTGGCGACTTCGGCGGCGGCTTCCGCTTCGGTGGCGTGGGCGGTGTGGCCTTCTTGCCAGAGAAATTCGGTCGTCCGCAAAAAGAGGCGCGTCCGCATTTCCCAACGCACGACATTCGCCCACTGGTTAATCAAAATCGGCAGGTCGCGGTGCGAATCAATCCATTTAGCGTACATCGCCCAAATGACCGTTTCCGACGTGGGGCGCACGACGAGCGGCTCTTCGAGCAGCTTGCCGCCGCCATGCGTCACGACGGCGCATTCCGGCGCAAACCCCTCGACATGCTCGGCTTCTTTCTGCAAAAAACTTTCCGGGATGAACAGGGGAAAATAGGCGTTGACGTGGCCGGTGTCTTTAAATTTTTTATCGAGGGCTTGCTGCATGTTTTCCCAGACGGCATAGCCGTAGGGCTTAATCACCATGCACCCCTTGACCGGCGCGTAGTCGGCCATTCCAGCCTGCAACACCGTATCAATATACCATTGAGAAAAATCGTCGCTTTGCTTTGTGATTTTGGGCTGCGCCATAACGTTGCGTCCTCGTTGAAAAAGTTGATGATGCTGCGTGTTCGTCAAGATAGACTGAAACCACGCAAACGGCCATGCGAGAGAGATGTCAAGAGAAAAATTCTGCGCGACTGCGACGTTTCAATTGACAAATTCCATCGCTGCCGGAGAGGTTTCACATATCACTCGCAAGGAAATTTATCACTGTTATTTTTTTACCGCGGAGGACGCGGAAAACGGCGTTTGGCTCTCCGCGTTTTCCGCGCTCCTGCGGTAAATCTTATGGGAACGTTATGGAAACAATTATTCGTTATCTCCGCGAACGCCGCCGCCAACATCGTGATGAACTTTTCGAAATGCTCCGCATTCCAAGCGTCAGCACGCTGCCGGAACATGCCGGAGACGTGCGGCGCTGCGCCGAATTTGTCGCCAATCATCTGCGGAAAATCGGCCTGAAAACAGTCGAAATCATGCCGACGGCCGGCCATCCAGTCGTCTATGCCGAATGGCTGGAACGCGCCGCCGCACCGACGATGTTGATTTACGGACATTATGACGTGCAGCCGCCGGAACCGCTTGATTTGTGGGTGACGCCTCCGTTTGCGCCCACCATTCGGGACGGCGATATTTACGCGCGCGGCGCATCGGACGATAAAGGCCAATTTTGGGCGTATGTCGCGGCCATTGAGGCGTTTTTGGCGATAGACGGCGCGCTGCCGGTCAACGTCAAATTGCTGATTGAAGGGGAAGAAGAAATCGGCAGCGGCCATCTGCACGAATTTATCGGCGCGCACGCCGACTTGCTGAAAGCGGACGCCATGCTGCTGTCGGATAACAGCCAGTTTCAGCGCGGTGTGCCGACGATCTGCTGCGGAACGCGGGGGTTGGCGCATGGCGAAATTCACGTCAAGACCGCCGACATTGACTCGCATTCCGGCGCGTTCGGCGGCGTTGCCGAGAATCCGATTCTCGTCTTGGCGAAACTGCTTGCCACATTGAAAGATGAGCAGAATCGCGTCACGATTCCGGGATTTTACGACGACGTGGCCGCGCTTTCGGAGGAGGAGCGGCGCAATATCGCCTCACTGCCGTTCGATGAAGCGGGACTCAAGCGGGAAATCGGTCTGCGGGAGCTTGTCGGCGAGGCGGGCTTTTCGCCAATCGAGCGCAAATGGGCGCGGCCGACGCTCGAAGTCAACGGCATCGTCGGTGGATTTACGGGCGAAGGCGTGAAAACGATTATTCCGGCGAAGGCAACGGCGAAAATTACGATGCGCCTTGTGCCGCGCCAAGATCCTGAGCGGATTTTCAACGCCGCGAAAGCCTATATCGAGGGGCTTGCGCCGTCATCCGCCGCCGTCGAATTTACCGGCGGGCCGGACGGCCGAGCGTATCTGACGCCGCTCGATCATCCAATTCTCGCGCATGTGTCGCGGGCCCTGCGCGCCGTGTATCAGCGCGATCCGGTCTTCATTCGCACCGGCGGCACGATCAGCGTTCTCAGCACGTTTGCGGACGCGATGGGGTTTCCGATTGTCATGGTTGGCCTCGGCAACCCTGACGATAACGCTCACGCGCCGAATGAGCGCCTGACCGAAGAGCTTTTTTATCTCGGCATCGAGACGGCAGCGACTGTGCTGCATGAATTGAAGGAGTGGCGGCCGGAATAAGCGATTTTTTCAACTGACTGAGAATTTCCCCTCTTGGGAGGGGTGGGGGTGGGTGGCTGACGCGAAGACGAAGTAACCCACCCCTTGCCCCTCCCAAGAGGGGAATGGCTGAAAGGCGGCCACCACCCCTTGCCGCTCTCAAGAAGGGAATGGCTGAGACGTTGCGTCACGCAAGTTACTCCGTCTCCGCTATGCCGTGTTCTTTGATTTTGCGGTGCAGCGTGCTGCGCGGAATGCCCAACATCTGGGCGGTCTGGATTTTATGCTGCTGATTTTTTTCGAGCGCGTCCAGAATCATCTGCTTTTCAAATGCCCTGACCGCATCGGGCAGCGAAAGGCCGTCAACATGCGGCGCGGCGGAGCGCCCCGCGCTGGCGGCCATGAACGGCAGCGTTCCGCCGACATGCTGCGTGGCGAGATAGCGTTGCAGCCCGTTTTGCAATTCGCGCACGTTGCCCGGCCAATCGTAGGCGTACATGGCATCAAGCACTTGCCCCGGCAGCGTCGCGGGAATCTGCGGCGCGTTCGGCTGCGTTTCGCGCTTGCGTCGGGCGAGTTCCAGCATATAATCAATCAATAGCGGCAAATCTTCCTTGCGCTCGCGCAGCGGCGGCACGCGGATTTCAATCACCGCGACCCTGTAGAAAAAATCTTCGCGCAGCGCGCCGTGCTTGATCAGCGTCGCTGGGTCTTTATTCGTCGCCGCGAGCAGCAGCACGTCGGCCTGTTTTGGCATGGAACTGCCTATCGGAATATATTCGCCGTTTTGCAGCGCGCGCAGCAATTTCGCCTGCATTCCGGGCGTGAGTTCGGTGACCTCATCCAAAAACAAGACGCCGCGATGCGCCTGATCGAAAAAGCCCGGCTTATCCCGATCCGCGCCGGTAAACGCGCCTTTGCGATGCCCGAAAAATTCGCGCTCGAACAGCGTTTCAGGAATTGACGCGCAATTCACCGGCACGAACGGCTGATCTTTTCGCAGGCCGACTTGATGAATCGTGCGGGCGATGAGTTCTTTGCCCGTGCCGGATTCGCCGAGAATTAGGGCGTTGACATCCGCGACCGCCGCGCTGAGCGCCATTTCATAGACGCGCTGCATGGCCGCGCTTTTGCCGATGAGTTCGCCGAAACGATAGCGCTCGACTAACGTGGATTTGAAGGTGAGATTCTCCTTTTGCAGGCGCTCGCGCTCCGCTTCTAACCGCAATTCGCGCAATTTGCAGTCATGCACGTCACGCGCGGTCAGCAGCCGCGCCGGTTCGCCGTTCCAGACAATCGCCGCGTGTTCCAATTCCACCCAGAGTTGCTCGCCGTCGCGCAGCAGTTGTTCTTGCCATTCGTCCGACGGCGTCGAACGTTCCTCGCGCTCCAGCCGAGCCCGGATGCGCGGCCGCGCCGATTCGGGAAAAAGCGCGAAAAAATCCTGCCGCATCAGTTGCTCCGCCGAACGCGCCGCGATGCGCCGAAACGCCTCATTGCAAAAGACGATCCGGCCCTCTTGCAGCATGACGATGCCATCCTGCGCCTGCTCGGCCATCGCGCGATATTGCTGTTCGCTGGCCTGCAAATGCGCGTTCGTTCGGGCAAGTTCCGCCGTGCGCTGCGCCACAAGCTCTTCGAGGCGGGCGCGATATTGCTCTAATTCCTGATTCTGCGCCTGAAGTTGGGAATGCAGGCTGCTGATCGCCAAATGCGTCCGCACCCGCGCCACGACTTCCTCAAGCTGAAACGGCTTGGTGATATAATCTACGCCGCCGACTTCGAACGCTCTGACCTTATCGAGCGGCGCGTCCAACGCGCTCAGAAAAATTACCGGAATTTCGCGGGCGGCCTCCTGCGCTTTCAGCCGTTGACAGACCTCGTAGCCGTCCATGTCGGGCATCATCACATCCAGCAGAATCAAGTCAGGGGCTTTGTTTTGAATGGAGCGCAGCGCCACCTGCCCATTGATCGCCGCGCGCACCTGATACCCCTGCTCACCCAACATGCGCGACAGCGCCGCGAGGTTCTGTGGATTGTCATCCACTAACAGAATATTTTTCGTTTGGGGCATCATGTTCTTCATGGCGATCACGTTGTTTCCCGCTGATTGATAACTCAGGTGACGCAACCTCTCCCCCTCTCCCATGTAAATCAGGAGTGCGAAATGTTCATTTCGCGGCCTTTCGCCGTCAAA
>CAZCGG010000144.1:8283-11857 GCA_964498135.1 uncultured Candidatus Moduliflexus sp. | reverse complement strand
GCGACTGCCGCCCCACGCCGATATTCACATGATCAAACGTGGGCGAAAGCGCCTGCACTTGCTCGATAATGCGCGTCAATTGCCCGCCGATGCGCTGCACGTCGTCCGCGCTGCCGCCGACCTGCGTGATGAACCGCTCCATGTCCATCACGCCGGACGCGACGGCGGCTTGCATCTCCTTAACCATCTGCTCGATGTCTAACGTGGCGACCGCCGTTTGATCCGCGAGGCGGCGGATTTCCTGCGCCACCACCGTAAACCCGCGCCCGGATTCGCCCGCTTTTTCCGCCTCAATCGCCGCGTTCAGCGACAGCAGGTTCGTCTGATCCGCCACGCGCGTGATCGTCGTGACGACGGTGGTAATGTTCTCGGCTTTCTGGTTGATCGTCTGCAACCGTTGCGAAATCGCCAGCGACGCCGCGCCCATTTGCGCCATCACGTCCGCCATCTTCGCCAAATCCGCTTGGCCGGTGCTTGCGACTTCGGCGGTCTGCTGCGACATGCCGGAGACGTGCTCCATCGTTTCGACTAATTCCGTCGCCACCGCCGTAATTTCTTCAATGGACGCCAGCACGTTCTGCGTGGATTCGACTTGCGCGAGAATCGTCGCTTCCTGCTGTTTGGCAGTCGCCGACAACTCCGTCGCCGACGAACTGATTTGAATCGTAGAACGCTGAATCTGTTCAATCGTGTCGCGCTGCGCGTCAATCATGGCGTTCAACGCACGCGTCATGTCATGCATCTCGTCGCCACCGTCCGCTTTCAGCAGGCAGCGATAATCCCCTTCCCGCACGCAGTCGGCCACCGCCGCAATCGCCTTGACCGGACGCAAAACATAGCGGTGGGTGATGAACATGCTCACCGCCGCGAAGACCAGCAGAATCGCCGTCAGCGTCCCCATCATTGCCCATTTGACGCGCGCGGCCAGCCGCGACTGCTCCCGCATATCGAACAGGCAGACGATGAGGCCGATTTGCCCGCCGCGATAATCGCGCACCGGAAACGCGCCAATGCCTCGCTGCGTGCGCTTTTCAAAGATGGCGGCGGCGCGGGCGCGATCCAGCAGGGCGACATCCTGCGCGTCCAGCGTTTCCGCCTCGCTTGAGCGGTACAGCAGCACGTAGTTTTGCGCGATGACCGGATAGCGCTGCGGGTCTTGCAATTCCGTCGTGATGGCCTGCTGTTCCGCGTTCATCAGCAGCAGCAAACGTTCCTGCCGGCGATCCGCCGCGCCGACCGCGTTCAACAGCGCGGCCATTTCTTCCAAAACTTCGACCGAGCCGAGCAGCTTGCCGTCCGGCGCGAGAATCGGCGCGACGCCGCGAATATCGAAGCCGCCGCGCCCGATTTCCACGCCCATCACCGGCTTGCCGGAACGGTTGACATCGAGGACGGTCTGCCGGAAACTCGAAATGTCGTCGGAAATATCCACCCAAACGCCGTCGCGCTTTTCCTGCTTGTCGCGCCACAAGCGCGCGAGGCTGCGCCCATTCGGCAGATGAAAATGGAGCTTGAATTTCCGGCCGTCCATGACCGCCGCGTATCCGGCCATGTGCGGCTGCAAATCGCGGCGCAGTTTCTCGCGGGCGGCCTGCGCCTGCGGGTCGCGCTCATCGTTGATGTCGCCGCTGTGCGCGAGCGCGTAGGCGTCCAGCACCGCGGGCAGGCGGCTGAAGAGCGCGGCTTTTTCGAGCGATTCCCGCGCCGCCATCTCAATCGTGGCCTGAATGTCGCGCTGCTTCTGCGCGAGAAGATTGGCGTACAGGGCGCGTTGAAATTCGGCGAATTCCGCCCGCATGACAAGATAGCCGATGACGCCCAACACGACGATTAACCCGGCGGATGGCAGCAGTGTTTTTCGTTGCAACGACATACGCCCCCCTTATTTTCCCCATAAGACGAAAAATCTGGTCGCCCCGCCCCTATGCGGCGGGGCGGAAAAGAAGACACAAGCCGCTATAATCTCCGCGCTGAAGCGCGGAGTTAGTCAATATCCCGCGCAGGGCACTTGACTAACTCCGGCATTCATGCCGGAGCCGAAGTACGCCTGAAACGCGGAGTTAGTCAATATCCCGCGCAGGGCGGCTTGACTAACTCCGGCATTCATGCCGGAGTAGGCCGCCGGGCTTTGACTAACTCCGGCATTCATGCCGGAGCCGAAGTACGCCTGAAGCGCGGAGTTAGTCAATATCCCGCGCAGGGCGGCTTGACTAACTCCGGCATTCATGCCGGAGTAGGCCGCCGGGCTTGACTAGCTCCGGCATTCATGCCGGAGAATTTCGACAGGGGGCAAGCCCCCTGTACCCCCTGCAAAAGGCAAAAGCGCAATAGGGCAAAGGGCTATTCAGTCCTCGCCAACACCGCCACCACACGGCACCCGCGGCTGCTGCTCCGATTATCGGGGTCGCTCCTGCTGCGGTAGGCCGAGCGGCAGAGATCCGGAGAGTTGTTCCACGAACCGCCGCGCAGCACTTTCGTCTTTTCATCGCCTAAATCATCCCAAATGCTCCCATCGTTCGGCGCGCCGTCATAATTTTCATGCCACGCATCCGACTGCCATTCCCACACATTCCCGGCCATCTCTTCCACGCCGAACGCGCTTGCGCCGCGCGGAAAGCAGCCGACCGCGCTCGTCGCGCCGATCTTTGTTTCGTCGTAATTCGCGTGTTCCGGCGTGATGTCGCCGCGCCAAGGATAAGAATCAGGGCTTACGCAATGTGGCTCGACAGGCTCGCCACGAACGGATGATGATGTTGACGTTTCATCCATCGTTCGTCCTGAGCCTGTCGAAGGGCGAAGTTTTTTGCGTAAGTCCTGAGAATGATATTCATCGCCGCCGCCCCGCGCCGCATATTCCCATTCCGCTTCGCTCGGCAGGCGCGCGACCACTCCCCCTCCCCCCTCTCCTAACTTAGGCGAGGGGGAAACTGATACACCCTCCCCTGATTGAGGGGAGGGGTGGGGTGGGGTCATCTTCGCCGTCAGCCACGCGCAAAACGCCGTTGCCTCAAACCACGAGACACGGACAACCGGATGATTGTCGAAATCAAAGACGCCGCCCGCCCAATTCGGTTCAGTGACGCCGTATTTCTCTCTCCATGCCCACCCTTCCGCCGTCCAATACGCTCGTTCGGCATAGCCGCCATCTTTGATGAAGGCGCGGAATTGCGCGTTCGTGATGGGAAAGCGGCTGATCCAGAACGCTTCGCGGAACGTGACGCAATGGCGCGGCTGCTCGCGTTTGTCTTCGTCGCTGCCCATCATGAACGATCCGGCGGGAATTTTCACCCAGTCAATATCCGGCAACCCCCCCCCGGCCCCTCCCAAGAGGGGAGAACATCCTCCTTCCCGCTTCACGCAGGAAAGCAGGCCGACGCCGGGGCGGTCGTCGCCGAAAAGCGCAAGCATATTGCCCGCGTTCGCCCGCTCCAACGCGGGCAGCGCGTCCGAGCGCATAAGGGCTTTCAGCCAGCCGCGCAGCCGTTCGAACGCCGCCGGTTCATACTCGCGCATGGCGTCAATCTGCGCGGTTTCGACAATCGCTTGCGCGGCGAACAGGGCGCAATAGGCGTCG
>CAZCGG010000144.1:4463-8183 GCA_964498135.1 uncultured Candidatus Moduliflexus sp. | reverse complement strand
CTGCTCGCCGCGCGGCACGAGCAGCCCGGCGCGGTCGCTCAAATGGCTTTTCAGCCACCTGTCCTGCACGTCATTGGATTCGCGCTTAATCTGCCGCAGGCCGTTCCAGAGATCATTTTCCGAGACGTCCGCCGTGCCGGTCAATTCCGGCTGCCGCGCATGCGCCTCGAACGCCAGCCGGTTCAGCAGTTTCAGCAACTCGTCTTTGCCGATTTTCAGCATTTCCGTCAGGCTCGGCTGTTCAAGCGTTTTTTGCCCGGCGGCGTTCGTGACGATTTTGCCGCGTTCCCACCAATCCAACAACAATTCGGTCGCGTCGCGGTAGAGTTCGCCGCGCTTTTCCGGCAGGCTGCCGCGCCGGTACGCATGCAGGCTCGCCATCAGCGTCAGCAGCAGCGGGCGGCGGGCGAAATCCGCAAGCTGTTCGCTGCGGAAAATCGCGCGTTTGAGCAACTCGGCGCGGCCGCGGCCCTGCTCCGCCGACATGCCCCGCGCGCGAGCGACATGCTCATACCAGCGATCCGCAAACCAGCGGATTTGGCCTTTGGAAAAGGGCGCAAGCGCGGCGTCCGCAAAACCGGCGAGCGGATGCGTATACGCATACGTGCGGCTGGTCACGAGGATGCGGCACTGGTCGAACTGTTTCGTCGCGTCTTCAATCGCCTGCTGCGCCTGACGGCGGCGTCCGTCGGCTTCCGGCACTTCATCGAGGCCGTCGAACAGCAGCAGCGCGTCCCCCCGCGTTAACGCGGTTTTGAGTAGCGGCGCGAACTCCGGCATCATCCACTCGTCCAGCGCGGCCGCGAGATATTCCCAAACATGTTTGACGCTCGCCCGCTCGCCGGAACGCGGCAGGTGATTCGCCGCGAAATCGCGCAAAATGATTTTCACCGGCAGCAACGCGCCATGCGTCCACGGCTGCGGTTCTTTTCCGGGATTGCCTTCATTATCGGGCAGCGGCGCGGTCAGGCGCGACAAATCGGCGCAATCGCTCTGCAAGCGTTCCCCGGCCAGGCAGATGATGAGGAAATTGACGAACGTGCTTTTGCCGCTTCCGGCCTCGCCAAGCAGCGCAAAGCGCAAATGCTCGTTCAGCAGGTCAACGGCGGAGCGCATCCGCTCGCGGCGCTCCAATCCTAAAAGCTCGTTTTGCGGCCTATTGATGAGCAGCGCGGTATAAACTTCCCAGAGGTTCAGGCAGGCTTCTAATTCTTCTCCGGCGGATTGGCGGTCAATGCCGCTTAAATCAACGCGGCTCGCCTCTTTGAAGATGCGGCGCAGATACTCCCGTTCCGGCGGCGCAAGCGGCGGGCGGTCTTTTATCGTTCGAAGCCGCTCGTCAATCGCCGCAATTCGCTTGCGTATTTCGGCATCTTCGCCGGGCAGCGTGTCTCGCAATTGGCGGTCAAGCTCCTCTTTTTCCTGCTGCAATTGTTCGCGTGTCGCGTTCATCGTCGGCTCATTTCACCCCTTCGGGGTAGTGAATTACGAAATCATGCTTTGGCTATCTCAGTTCCTAACAGAAACGACAACGAATGAAAGAAAGGAACGAATTTGACCCGCCTCATGCCTTCAATTCGTTCCCTTCTCCTCTTCGTTGTCGTTTCTGTCCTATTCGCCATCACGTAGGGGCGTTCAATTGAACGCCCCTACAACGCGGGCGGGGCGATTGAACGCCCCTACAGGACGGGGCGATTGAACGCCCCTACAATGCGGACGGGGCGGCTGATGCGCATCAGCCGCCCCGTCGGGCGTTCACTATTTCCCCAAATATTCCAGCAATTCTTTCGGGGGGAAGCGAAAGGTGACTTCCGGCCAATTGCTCGGCTTTTCGGTTTTAAGGACATATTCGCGGCGACAGGTGCAGCCGGGGAACAGGGGCGGGCTGAAAATATCGGCGGACGGGTCGCTCGGATCCATGACCATGCCGTCTAAATAGGCGCAGAGCGGGCAAGTGTCGGCGTCCATCGAGCCATGATAAATAATGCGCACGACGCCGCGCTTCTTCAAATCGGATTTCGGGCGCGGGCGATACTGTTTGATGGCGTTCAGCAACTCGTCATCCACCTGCGAAACCGGCGGCGCGCCGTTCGCTTCGGCCTCCTCATTCGCGCGCCCGTTCGATTCATCCATCTGCGCATCCGCGACGCTGCGGGTGTAAATCGGCACATCCTCAACCGCCGGCTCTTCCTCTGGCGCGGCAAAATCTTCCGGCTCGGCAAATGCGTGTTCGATGGCTTTGCGCTCGCGGTATTTTTTCGACATCAAGCCGCGCAATTTTTCATGCAGATCAAGCCGCCCGGATGGCGCGGGACGCTGCCGTTTCGCGGAGAGATCTTCTTCCGGCTCAGCGGCCGGACGCGGCCCAAGCACGGGCGGAGTCGACGTCGGACGCTCTTCGCGCGCGGGCGGCGGCGAAATTGGCTCTGCGACGAGCGCGGGCGGGATGGTCTCCTCTTTGGCGGGCGCTGGCGGCGGCGAGAGCAACGCTTGCACGTTCGGATCCTGCCATAACGCATCGAAGGAGACCGGTTCGGTTTTTTTCTTTGGCGGCGCGGGCGTCGTGAGCGGCGGCTGCGGCTTTTTCATGGGAATGCCGACCGGCAGCGTCGTTCCTTCGGACGGCTCCAGCAAAATCACTTCCGGCTCGATTTCGATGCGCGGCAGCGCGGTGACAGGCGCGTCAGGGCGAATTGCGGGCTGCGGCGATTTGGCTTGCTGCGCGGGCAGCGCGATTTCCCGCGTCTGCCGCGCGTTGCGAATCACCGTCTCGATGTCTTTCAACGCGAATTTCCAGAATTCTTCCTTGCATTTCGAGCAGATCATCGCGTGGGCGCGATACGGCGCGCCGCAGGAAATGCAATGCGACAGCCGCTTATAGCCGGGGTCTTGCAGTTCTTGCAGATTGCGCGAGATCAAATATTGCATCGCCTTATTGACCGACGGCGTGGACGACACCTCGATGAGCGGCGGGAGCGCAGACATATCCGCCGTCAGTGGCGTGAGCGACACGGCGACATCATGGCCGGGCGGAATCACGCCCACGCGCGCGCCGTTGCGCATCAAATAATCCCAGCGCGAATCGCATTCGGGGTTGATGTATCTCGGAATCAGCGCCAGCCCGACCGACACTTTTTCTTCGGTAAACGCTGGGCAAAAGCCGCAGGTGTAAAGGCGTTGGCGCAGCCAATGCGCGATCTGCTCGACCGCCACGATAAATATGCCGGTTTCCTGATCCAATTCGCCGTAATGAAACCAGCACCGGTCAATTTCCTTCGCCACATCAGGCATTTCGAGTTTATGGCAGCCGAACACGTTCAACGAAAACGGGCTTGCGCCGTAGCAATATTGCGGAGTATTCGCTTTCAAAAAACGTTTATAGCAGAGAAACCACGCGCTGAACACCTTTTCTTCAAGCGGCATGTTATTGACCGTGATGCGATACGCGGCTCTGGTGTGCAATTCTTCGTGAAACAGTTCGAAATCTTTCAGATATTTCAGGCTGAACCGCAGTTGCGAAATCATCCCGGTTTCGTCGTCATGCGGCTCGCGCGCGGTGATTTGGTAGGGTTTGTATAACGCGCGCAACTGCTCGTGGTCTGTAATTTCCTTGAGGGGAATTTCGATCTCGATGGTCAGATTAGCGGCCTGATAGGGCGTCACGTCCACGAAAAGATTCCGGCATCGGCTTTTTTCGGCCAATTCCGGGTAGCTTTCCAT
>CAZCGG010000144.1:0-4363 GCA_964498135.1 uncultured Candidatus Moduliflexus sp. | reverse complement strand
TTGTCAACGGTGGCGATTTGCGCTTGATGCGTCGCGCCTTTGAAAATCGCCAGCAGCCGGGCCGCGTTTAAGTGATTCGTCAGGCTGATGGCGGCGGCGCGCAAGCGATATTGCGCCAGCCAGAAACTCAGGTTCGGCAGGCCGATGCCGACAATCAGCGCGATAATCGCCACCACCGCGAGCATTTCCACTAATGTATGCCCGCGCGCAGCCTTGACGCATTTTACCCTGCCGGAATCAAAAAGGTCAAGTACCATAGCATCAACTGCTCTCCGAAAAATAACGCGCACAACGCGCCAATCGAAAGAAACGGGCCGAAGGGAATATATTCCTTGCCGGTCGCCAATTTGAACGCCACGCCGACTGCCGCGCCGATGACGGACGCGAAGAAAATCGCAATCAGCACGAGCTTCCAGCCTAAAAACGCGCCAACCATCGCCATCAATTTGACATCGCCGCCGCCCATCGCCTCTTTTTTGAAGACGCGCTCGCCGAGCATGCCGACGCTCCAAATCATGCCGCCGCCCAGCAGCATGCCGAACAGCGCGTCGCTGAAATCGCGGGGAATCACGAACGATGCCGCCAAGCCCAACAGAATGCCGGGCAGTGAAATCACGTCGGGAATGATCATGAAATCGAAATCAATCAAGGAAATCACGATCAGCATGGCGGTCAGAATGAGATACGCCGCCGCCGCCCATGTCACCGAGAAGCGCGTAACGACGCACCAAAACAGGAACGCCGTCAGCATCTCAATCATCGGATACCGCCACGAAATCGCCGCCTTACATGAGCGGCACTTCCCGCGCAGCATCAGAAAACTCAGGACAGGCACGTTATCGTAGGCTTTAATCGGCTGCTGACAATTCGGGCAATGCGACGGCGGAAACGCGATAGATTCTTTGCGCGGAATCCGATAAATGCAGACATTCAGGAAACTCCCGAAGAGCAAGCCGTAGAGAATCGTAAGAAATGAAATCATGCGTCACATCCTTTTTTATGACGATTTTTGCGGCGCGCGACGCGCTAAATAGAGATACAACTCTTCCTGCTGCCGCACCATGCGCCGGCTGTCAAATTCTTCGACCAGTTGCAACCCGTGCGATCCCATCTGGCGGGCTACTTTCGGATGTTGCAGCAGAAAAATGATTTTTTCGGCAAGGCCGTCAATATCGCCCGGCGGCCTCAAAAATCCATTCACGCCGTCTTTCACCGCTTCGGGAATGCCGTCCACGTTCGTCGCCACAATCGGGATTCCGGCGGCCATCGCCTGCGGGCAGACGCGCGGCAAGCCTTCCCAATGCGAGGTCAGCGCGAGCAGGTGAAACAACGGAAATAATTCCGGCATGTCCGTCCGCCAGCCCAATAATGTGATGGTCTGCGTCAGGCGTTCCCGCGCGATCATGTCTTCGATTTGCTGGCGAAGCTCGCCGTCGCCGATCATCACGGCCTGCGCGTTGGGAACGGCTTCCGCGACGCGCTTCATAACCTGCACGAATTCCAACGGGGCTTTTTGAGGCTTGAAACACGCCGCCATCCCGATAAGCGGCTTTTCCGGCGAGAGGCCGAGCGCGCGAAATTTTTTCTCGCGCCAAGTGGCAAATTCCGAGCGAGGAAGACGGGCGAACTGCTGAAAAACGTCAAGATCAATGCCGCTGCGAATCAGGCTGACTTTCGAAGGCGGAAATAACCGCAAGCGCAGCCCGGTTTCGATATTGACGGAAGACACCGCCGTAAAATGCGTCGTGATGCGGGCAGTCAGCCATTCTAAGGCGATAAACGCCCACCGCGCATAGCTCCGTTGGTCGCGGTGAAACCCGAAGCCGTGAATCGTGTGAATAATCGCCGCCGCGCCCGCCGCTTTCGCCGCCCACCGTCCGAGAATTCCGGCTTTGGAACTGTGCGTCTGCACAATCAACGGCATCTGCGTCGTTTGCAGTCGCTCCTGCGTCAGAATGCGCCGAATTTCCCGAAAGGCGTCGGCGTCGCGCCGCAGGTCAATTTCTCTGACGAGATCCGGCAGATAATATTTCCGCACATGGGCATATTCTTCGGCTTCTTGAATCAGCATGCCCTCCGCGCCGGTGATTAAAATCGGAAAGAACTGCTGCCGGTTCAAATGTTTGACAAGGTGTAAGGCATGTTGCTGCGCTCCGCCTAACTCAAGTTTGGTAATGATATGACAGACTTTGATCATGTCATTCCTGAGTGTCCCGGCGGACGGATTGATCTTCTTCGAGCTTCAAAATGCGATCAATGTCCAGCAGCATGATCAAGGGGCTGTCCGCGCTGCGCTTTGTCACGCCCCAAATATATTCCGTGTCCACGCCGACGACTTTCCCCGGCGATTCCTGAATATTGCTGTGTTTTGTCCGAATGACTTCCGTGACGGAATCCACCAGAAATCCAATGATAATATCCTCTTTTTTAATAACCAGAATGCGGCTGGCGGCGGTGCGATCCGCGATGCCGAACCGCTTTTTCAGATCAATAATCGGAATAATATCGCCGCGCAGATCAATCACGCCTTCCACGAAAAACGGCGATTGCGGCACCGGCGTCGGCTCCATCGTCGGTTTAATGATTTCTTTGACTAAGGAAATATCTACCCCATATTCTCCGCCCGCAAGCTTAAAACAGACTTGCTGGGTTTCGGGGTTCTGGGCGTCATGCAATCCGGCGGACGTCTCTTTCGACGCGGGCGCGGCTTGCGACGGCGTGGCGACGGCGGTTTGTTCCATAGCGGCTCACGAAGATCGCTCAGCAACGGCAGCCGGTTTTTCCGGATGCCGTTTCAAGCTCGCTTTATATTTGACATTCAAGCTTTCAATCAATCCGATAATATCGAGAATCAGCACGACGCGCCCATTGCCGAGCGTGGTCGCCCCGGCAAAGCCGGGGGTGTTGATTAAATAGCGGCCTAACGGCTTAATCACGATTTCCTGCTGTTCCAAAAGTTCATCAACGATGACGCCGATGCGCTTATCCGCGAGTTCCACCACGACGACAAAATTTCGCGGCTGCATTTGCGCGTCGTCATTCACGCTCTCAGGCGACGGCGCGACCGGCGGAGTCACCGGCGCGTCCTCAAGGCCGAACGCTTCTTTCAGGCGCAGCAGTGGCAGCACGACATCGCGCAACTGCGTCACTTCCTGCCCGTCAATAATTTCGATCTTTTCGGGCAGCAGTTTGAAACTTTCCGTCACGGACGCCAACGGAATGGCGTAAATATGGTTGACGACGCGAATCAGCAACACTTGAATAATCGCCAGCGTCAGAGGGAGTTTGACAATCACTTTCGTGCCGACGTTCAGTTCGGTATGAATGTCAATGATGCCTTTCAGCCGGGTAATCGTCTCTTTCACGGCATCCATGCCGACGCCGCGCCCGGAGGTATTGGTCACTTTTTGCGCGGTTGAAAAGCCGGGATGAAAGATAAAATTCAGTAATTCATTATCCGTCAATTTTGCGCCGCGATCAATCATGCCGGTTTCAATGGCTTTTTCGCGGATGCGATTCAAATCAATGCCGCGCCCGTCATCCTGAATTTCAATGACGATGTAGCTCCCTTCCTGATACGCCCGCAGCGTAATCGTTCCCGTCTCCGGTTTGCCTTTCTGGCGGCGTGTTTCCGGGTCTTCAAGCGCGTGGTCGGCGGAATTGCGAATCAGGTGGATCAACGGATCGCCCATTTCGTCAATAACCGCCTTGTCCAACTCGGTTTCTTCGCCTTCGCGCACCAACTGAATTTGTTTTTCATGCTCTTTGGCGAGATCGCGGACGATGCGCGGAAACCGGTTGAACAACGTGCCGACCTGCACCATCCGCACTTGCAGAATGGCTTCGCGCAGGTCTTCCAATTTTTTCGATGTGGATTTATTATTCTTTTTTAAGGTATCGCGCAGGGCTTTGTACCCCATCAGCGTTTCCAATTCGGCTTCAATCTGGAGATAGCGGGCTTTCGCAAGCACGAGTTCGCCGACGATATTCATTAGGTTGTCGAGCTTTTTAATATCCACCCGCACCATATTGCCGCCAGCCTGATCCCCGCCTCCGCCCATATCTTTTGCGGCCGGCGCAGCCGGAGCGGCCGGTTTCGCCGGAGTTTCGCTCGGTTTTTTCGGGCGAACGACAGGCGCGGGCGCGGCGTGAACGGGCGGCACCGGTTCAGGTTTCGGGGCGGGCGCAGGCGCGACTTCGCGCGCATGCGGCGGCTCAGGCTTCGCCGGTTGGCGCGGCGGTTCGGGCGCGGGAGCGGGTTTCGCCTCCGCCGGGCGAACGTGAACGGGTTCGGCTTTAGCCTCAATCGGCGCTTCTTGTGAAATTAATTCTTTTAATGAAAAATTTTCCAGCCGCTTCACGC
>CAZCGG010000143.1:6661-11870 GCA_964498135.1 uncultured Candidatus Moduliflexus sp. | reverse complement strand
CGTGCGGCGTCCGCCGACCTTCCAGCGGCCCATGACTATCAGGGATTTCAAGCACAAGCGGCGTTCCTGAACCCAGCACCCAGCGATCCACGACGTCGCGGATTGTCTGCGCCACTCGTTCCGTGATCAACAGGATTCCAATTTCCTTCTGACGCACGATGTCATCGAAGGCTTTTCGGGTCTCTTCGGGCGTCTTGACGATGATTCCCTGCACTCCGGCCAGCGAAAAGCCCAACACCGTGTCTTCATCAGCCAGAACAAGAGTTCGCATTAAATCTTCCCCATAATCATGATGGCGATGATTAATCCATAAATGGCAATACCTTCCGCCAGACCGACGAAAATCAATGCCCGCGACGCCATTTCCGGGCGTTCCGCCAACACGCCGAGCGCGGCCGCGCCAACCGTGCCGACCGCCACGCCCGCGCCGATAGAGCCAAGCCCGACCGCAACGGCGGCGGCGATAAATCCCCATTTCACGACTTCAGGGTTCTGCGCGCCAGGGGCCGCCCCTTCTTGCGCAAACGCGACGCTCATGCCAACATTGATGGCAATTGTGAACACGCTTAACACGACTAAAAAAAGAATAGCGACCGTGATGATTTTTTTGAATTCTTGCGCTTGTAGTTTCATATCCTCCTCACTGTTGTATGTTACCGTTTCTGTTTGTTCGCCTGCTTCTTGAGTTATTCAAGCTTGAGAGGCTGAAAGCGTTCGCCGCCGCCCCTGAAAAATTTCGTAAAAAATTCATAATATTCTAAACGCACGGTCTGGATCGAAACGACCAGCCCTTCTAAGGCAATGACCAGCACGTTGCCCAAAATGATTGCGATCCAGTACCACAACCCGCCGCCGCGCATTTCCGATACCATATCCGCTAACGTGAAGATCGCGACGAACAAGCCGCCGTGCGCTAAGGCGAACGCGGCCGTTCTGATAAATGACACGGTGCTGCCGAGATAATGAATCACGACATCCAGCAGGTCAATCGCCGATTCCAGAGCAAACATGCCGATGCCCGTCGGAAAAAGCTTTTTCCCGTGTTCATGCCGTTGAAACAGAAGATGCCCCAACGGTTCTCGAAAGAAGATAATTCCTAACGGAAGCCCTAGCAGGATAATCACCGCGTCCGTACTGATGCCAAGATGCCCATTTACGGCGTATTTCAGGGCAAGCCCAATGCTTGTCCAATAGAAGAACGCGCCGACGATGCCGTAATGACCGAGAACCCCGCCTTCATAATCTTGGCAGCGGAACGAATTGATGATGTTCAAAATCAACGCCGCGCTAATCATGACGACGCCGAACGCGAGCGCGTATTTGAGAAACACATCCATATTCTCCGCTGGGCGAAGCCACAGCGCGGGAATCAAATGCTCAACGCCGAAAACGCTGCCGTACAAGATGCCGAAAAAGATGGACGCCACGCCGCATTCCATCGCAATGATGCCGAAATCCAGATATTGATAACATTTCGAAAAGAGCCAATAGCCGATTCCGAAGATAATCGCGCCATGCCCAACATCGCCGAACATCATGCCGAACATCAGCAAAAAGCTAATCGCCATAATCGGCGTGGGGTCAATTTCGCGGTAATCTTGCGTCCCGTAATTAAAAACGAGCGATTCAAACGGGCGAATCAGGTAGGGGTTATTGAACAAAATTGGAATTTTCATCTTGCCCTGCCGGACTTCTTCAATCATATCGGCGTCAATTAAATCCATCCGCGCCCGTCCATCGGTGACAAGTAGCACTTCATGCTGAAACTGCTCAATTTTGTTTTTGGGCACCCACCCTTGAATGACATACGTGCGCGCTCCTTTCGCATACAGCATTTGCGATTTTAAAATCACGAGCGCGACGGAGACTTTTTCCCGCAGAACCTGCAATTCTTGCACAACGTCTTTTTTCGTCTCTTTTAATTCTCGGCTGAGCGCGTCTTTCTGCGTTTCAAGCTGCTGGCTTTCCTGCTCGACGCGCTGAATGACTTCTTCGAGGCTCTTTTCGCTTAAATCCGGCACGTCAATCAGTTCGACATACGAACTTTTCAAGGCGCGGTCAAGCGCGTCATGGTCTTTTTGCGAACAAAGGGCGACGATTAATGTGCGTCGCTCGATGGCAATCAACGGAATGAGCATCAAATGAATTGAGGACAAGCTGGCTTCTAAACGCGGAATGTCTTTTGTGGCGATAAATCCGACGGCTTTATAAAAATATGAGAAATTTCGCAGCGATCTCAATTCTGGCGCGGCGTCCGCGATGGAACGGTACACGGTGGCTTGCGAGCGTTTTTCCTGCCGCTGCGTGTCAAGTTTGGTAATCTGTTCCGACGTGCTGCTGAGGTTTTTCTGAATCCGCCTGACGGCATCTTCGACCGCGTGAATTTCTTTGGCGGGTTCAATCGTGGCATCTTTATAAAGCGTGCGTCCGATTGAAAGATTGGCGAATAAGCCTTTCAATTCTTGGTCAAGCGCGGCATAACGCGACAACAGTTCTTGCGCGTCCTCATTGGAAATTCCCTCGCTGCTCGGAGAGACTTTCTGATAATCCAAGAGGTGCAATAAGCCCTGTTTGGCGATGACATGCGTGACTTTTGCGCTGTCAGAATGCAAAATCTGAAGCGCGACTTTGACCATTTCCAAAGGTTTAAACATTGGTTGCTATCGAACGCGGAGTGCGCCAACGAGATGATTTGCCCCGTTTTTTCTGCACTCTTCTCCCTCAGTGAATTTCACGGTTTCAGCCTGTCAGAATGCTTTCGTGTGAATAATATACTGCTGGCTTTGCTCTAACGAGAAGCCGTATTTTTTCGCTTCCGCAATCGTCAAAATGTCGGCGATTTCAAATTCTTTCAGCAGGCAATATCCAAAAATCACGCCGATTTGAAATGGATCCCCTGAAAAAAATTTCCGAATATGCTTAATCAACAGGCGATTCAATAACACGTGCAGCGTTTGAAGCGACACATGTTCCGGCAGCGTCCTCCCGTAGGGCGTTGTGCGGAGATATGCCAGCAATTCGGTCATATCCTGCGCTTCGGAAAGGCAGCGGCGCTCTGCCAAACGAAAGGCGTAGCCGTGTTGAATCGTGTAATTCATGATTTCTTCGGTTGAGAAATGGTACTGCTCTTTGAAACGAATAATCCACGCAATATTGAGAATATCAAACACGATGCCGATCAGTTCTTTGACAATGATTTCTTCGTCATTCGGCAATTTTTTAAAGGCATCCCACAAGGTGTGATAATAATGAATGTCTAATGCCATTTCGAGCGGGAAAAATTCCTGTTCTTGATCGTAGCGGCGCAGGGCTAATTGAAGCGGATAATCGAAGAGCGTGCCGCGCAATTCCTCAATCACGTCGCGCACGTCATGGCAATCAAGCAGTCTCGATTTGGAAAAAACAGTGTAATCTTCGGTCGGCAGCAGCAAATCCGCCGTCGTTTCCGGCGGAACGTGGCTAATCATGCCGCGCAAAATGGTTTTTAAATTAATAAGTTCGTAACGTTGATAATATAAAATGAAGACGCTTTGCAGCGCGTTGGGCATGGAACGAATGGTTTTGCGATAATCGTGGAACAGCGATTTATACAGAAGCGCGGTGAGGCGGGACGTGGTCAATTCTGCGGACGGGACATCTTGAAGCGTATTCCCATACGGCGTGGCCTGCAAAACATGAAGGAGTTGATCGAACGTTTCGGCGGTCAGCAGCCCATGAAAATGCTCTTCCGAGAGCAGCATCGCTTTCATCGCGCGAACTTTCGCATGAGGATAAGCGTATTTGAAAACAGAGGTAAACATCAGAAATCGTGGAATTAGGCGTATTGGCTCAAGAGTTGCGATAACACTTGCGCAACGGCTTTGTCAATTCGCTCTTTCGCCAGACGCTCCATGTCGTTCAGAGATGTTTTGGTTGAATGCGCAATCTGCTCTTTCTGTCGTTCCGCTTCTTGTTCAAGTTGGGTGATTTCCTGCCGGATGCGCCGCTCAAAATCATTTTTTCCGGTTATGACCAATTGTTTCGCATCCTCCCGCGCTTTTTTGCGAACCGTGTTGGCTTCCTCTTTCGCATCCTCAACAATTTTGCGGGCTTCGACTTCCACTACAAGCATTTGATCGAGAATTTTCACAACGACCTCACTTTTCGCAGTCTGCGCTGCATCTCCGCCATGTCCCTCGCCATCCGCGCGCACCGACGCTGCAAGATTTCATGCACGATGCGCTCATTTCAGGAATTTCCTAAATTACACGCCTCTATATTCGCGCATTCGCCATTGTGTCAAGAAATTCTCGCGGAAAAGTGTCGTTCGCGCTGATTTCTCTCGAATTGATGAGGCAAGACGGCAGCGGATTTTTGGAGCGTCCGGCGCGTTTCCGCGAAAACACGCGGCGCGGCGTTTCCAAAAAAACAGCCCGTTTGCAGGCGTCTTGATTTTTTTCTTGACACGCGGCGAACGCTCTTGCCTGATAGAAATGATTCGCGGGATGCTAGAACAGGCGTCGCGTGAATGTTGGCCGTCCTTGATGTCACGCAGCAACTTGCGGCGGAGGAGCGGGCTATGCCTCCGCTGCCAATCCACAAAGGAGAACACGTTATGAAAAAGTTCAAATGCACGGTATGCGGTTTTATTTATGACCCGGCTGTCGGCGATCCCGATAATGGCATTAATCCCCAAACAGCATTTGAAGACCTGCCTGAAGATTGGACTTGCCCAGATTGCGGCGTTGGAAAAGACATGTTCGAAGAAATGGAAGATTAAACGGGAACAGAGAGATTTTCACTATCTTGGAGGAATGAAGGTATGGGATTTGCGGCATTGATTCATGCCCCTGAATTCGAGGGAAAAGAAAAACACGTGCCGAGCCTGACGCTCTCCGATTCAGCTATCGGAACGATTGTTCTGATTCAGGTTGGCAAAGACATCGTTCATCCAACCACGCCGGAACATCATATCGAGTGGGTGCAGTTGTTCGGCGAAGCGCAGGACGGCAAAGTCATCAATATTGCCACGTTGAATTTCGGAAAAGGCACGGCGCTGCCGAATGGTTCTGTGGTTATCAAAAAAGAATTGTATAAATCGTTGACGGCAGTGAGCTACTGCAATCTGCATGGCGTCTGGGAAAACAGCTTGACGCTGTAATCCATTCGTATGCTCATGCTCTTGCGGCGCATCGTTTTCTGATGCGCCGTTTGCGTTTTGTGGGCAATT
>CAZCGG010000143.1:0-6561 GCA_964498135.1 uncultured Candidatus Moduliflexus sp. | reverse complement strand
TATGGCGCAAATTCGGAGATTTGATCAAAACGTTGTCGTCAGTGGACAATCCATGCTGGCCGTCATTGAGGCGATGGAATTGTTCGAAAAATTGGCTCGCAGCATTCTCGAAAAACACGGGCTTGGCGCTATTCGCGCTGACCAATGGTATCCAATTCAATCATACTTAGACGTGTACCACGAAATTTATGAGCGCATCGGCGCGAAAACCATGAAAACGATTGGGCGGAAAGTGCCTGACAAAGCCTTCTGGCCGCCGGATATCTCGACCGTCGAACAGGCGCTGGCGTCCATTGACGCGGCGTATCACATGAATCATCGCGGCGGAGAAATCGGCGCGTACGCGTTCGAAAAACTCACGGGGCATTCCGGCAAAATGGTCTGCAATAATCTCTATCCCTGCCCCTTCGACTTCGGCCTGATTGAGGCCGTCGCGCAAAAATTCGCCGCGCAGAAATTGAAAGTGCGCGTCACGCATGAACATCCCGAAACATGCCGTCTTAATGGGGATGAGGCATGCACATACGGGATTGTTTGGTGACGTTAGGAAAACGACTTTGGAGAGCGCGGGCATGAACGAAAAAATCAATGCACCGAAAGAGACGGACGAGGAACTTCGCCGAATGCAGGCGCAATTGCAGATATGCGGGCATGAATTAGCCGCGCTGAATAAATTGACGCAGATCATCGCCGCCTCGTTCGATTTCGAATTGATGTTGAATGTTGCGTCGCCGCTCGTGTTAGAGATGTTTCGGGCGAGTTCCTGCGGCATTGGGCTTCTGAATAACGACCGCACCTTCCTCACGATTATCGCGGACGCCGCATCTGCGCCGACGACGCCGAGCAAAGTCGGCGAGACGATTCCTGTCCCGGATTCAGCCGTTTCGCGTCAATTATTCGAAGACGCCAGCCCCATGCTGATTCACAAGGCGCAAGAATTTTTCGAATCGGGTGTTGAACGCATGATTGCCCGCGACCGCCATATCGAGGCGATGATGATCGTTCCTCTGCGCGTGCGCGGCGCGGTCATCGGCACGCTCGGCATTGACACCGATCAGCCCGGCCGGACGTTCACCACAGAAGAAGTCACGTTAGCGGAAATCATTGCCGGGCAGTTTGCCGGAGCGATTGCGAACGGACGGCTGTTCCAGACGGAGCAGCGGCAGCGCCGAATCGCGGAAAGTTTGCAGGGCGTGACCGCCGTGATCAATCGAAGCCTTGATTTGCAGTTAGTCCTCAAAAAAGTGTTAGCCCAACTTCAGCGCGTCGTGCGATATGACAGCGCGGGCATTTTGCTGCGCGACGGCGGCGAGTTGGTGGTCTCCGAAGGCGCGGGCATTGCGGAGCAGACAATCGGCAACCGGATCGCGCTCGCCACGAATAATCCGGCGGCGCAGGTCTTTCGCGCCCAGCAGCCGCGCCTGTTTGCGAATGTGCAGCATGACCCTGACTGGGGCGCGTGGCCGGAAGCGGCGTCTGTGCGCGGCTGGATCGGCGCGCCGCTCGTGATTGGCGGCGAAGTGGTCGGTGTGTTGACCGCAGACAGCTTTGAAATCGGCGCGTACAGCGACGAGGACGCGGCGATTATGCAGGTGTTTGCGAATCAAGCCGCCATTGCGATTCATAACGCCCGGCTCTTTGCGTCGCTGCGGCAGGAATTGGCCGAACGCGCCCGAATTGAGCGCGAATTGCGCCTCGCGCACGAGGAATTGACCGCCACGCTTTCCCATTTACAGCAGACGCAGTTCCAATTGGTTGAAGCGGAAAAAATGGCGGCGTTAGGGAATTTAGCGGCGAATATCGCCCATGAACTGAACACGCCGCTCGGTGCCATCAAATCCTCCGTCAAAAACATGGAGCATACCCTGAATGACACGTTTATCCATGCCGATGCCTTCTGCCACGCGCTTTCCGAAGATGAGCGCGGCGAGTTTCTGCGCCTGTTCCGCGTGTCGCTGAAAAATGTGCGGGAATTATCCACCAGAGAAGAACGGGCGCTTCGACGGGCGATCCGGCAGCGGCTTCAAGCGCGCAACATCCCCCGCGCCAACGAATTGGCGGAACTGTTCGTCTCGGTCGGCGTATATGATGACGGCGTAGATCAATGGCTCTCGCTTTTTACATCAGCCGAACAGACCGAGCTGATCCGCATGGTGGCGCGATTTTCGGGCTTGCGCCTCGACATGGCGACGATGACGACGGCGATTGAACGCGCTTCTTCCGTGATTATCGCGCTGAAGCAGTACGCGCAGCATGATCATTCAGGGAAAAAGGTGAGGATAAATGTCATCGAGGGGATTCAGACCGTGTTGACGCTGTTCCGGCATCGGCTGCATGTCGGCATCGAGGTGCGCGAGTCGTATGACGAATTGCCTCCGATTTCGTGCTATCCCTCGCAAATCAATCAAATCTGGCTGCATCTGATCGCCCATGCGATTCACGTCATGCGGCATCAGGGGCGGCTCGATATTCACGGCTTCCGGCAGGCGGCGGACATGATCGTGCAAATCACGTATGCCAGCCCGAATCTGCCGGACGAGTCGGAAGATCGCCTGCTTGCGCCGAGCGGCGGCGGAGACGGCCTGCGCTTGATTCACAAAATCCTCGCGCGCCATCACGGGCGGCTTGAGCAGGAACAGGCGCCGAATCAGCGCGCGTTCCGCGTCGCGCTGCCGATTGAGCAGAGCGAGATCGCCTGACGCAGGTTTCGCGCAGCGAAATGAGGCGGCTATTTTGGCGAAAAACAAGAAAGACAAGTTTTTTCTTGACACCTGACAAATTCTGTTTTATTTTCCGGCTGATTTGTACAATGCTCCGATAGATTTGAAAACGCTTGTTCTTGACTCGTTAATGCGCTTTTGCCGCATGCGCCGCGAGAGCGCGATGCCTACCAAACAAGGGAAGGGGGATATTCAAATGAACATGACGCAGGAGGTTCGTTTCAGAAAGCGCGTATTGTGGCGGTATGCCGCAGCCGGAATGGCGATGTGCAGCGTAATATGGGGATATTCGCCTGCGGAGGCGATGTGGGTTGGGCAATCGCAGATCAACCCGTTTGTGCAGGTCGAAGGGCAATACGAATCGAATATTTTTCAGACATACAGCGACGAAGAAAGCGATTTCGTGACCATCATCAGCCCCGGCGTTCACGTGGAATATCCGACGGCTGAGGGCGCGAAGATGAAGTTGACCGCCGATTATCGGGCGGATATTCGGCTCTATGGAAATGACGGCGACTCAGAGATTGATCCCGATGGCGAATTGAATACGGTTGATCATCGTTTAGGCGCAAACCTGCTTTTTGGCATGGCGTCCGGCATCGAAGTGGAAGCGGGCTACGCCTTGAACCTGACCTCTGTTGCCCCAAGTTCCAAAGGCGACAAACGCGATCCCTACACTGAACACGACCTATCCGCTTCAATTGCCTATCGTTTTGTGGATATTTATAAAATCGAATTAGGCTATAACGGCATGTTTCGCGGATTTGACGATGCGGAAGATGAAGTTGATGATATTACCGATCACGGAGTGTCATTGATCGGATTGTACCAGCTTTCTCCGATGCTTGCCGTGTTAGTCGGCGGAGATTACGGGACGATTGACCGGAAAGCTCCGTTTGTGGACAGCAAGCAGTATAAGGCGTATGGCGGGTTTGAATATGATGTGACCGGCCAAACGACGGGACGCTTGAAATTAGGGTTGGTTGGCCGCAAATTCGATTCCGATACGCTTGATGACCCCAGCGATTTCTATGCCGAAGGCGTGCTGGAAAGCAAGTATATGGAACGAAGCAGCCTGACGGTGCGCCTGTTCAGAGAATATCACGACACCTCCATCACGGAAGAAACGGCTGAAAACGGCGTGTATTACATGAGCACCGGCGTCGAAGGGAAGTTGTCCCATTCCGTCGCGTCGCTGCCGAATTTGTCGCTGTTGGCGCATGCCTCGTTCAGCAAAGACACGTATCCCAATGACGCAGATGACCGGGATGACAGCACGTTTGAAGTCGGCGCGGGCTTTGATTACAGTTTGTATAAATTCATCACGCTCGGCGCAGGATATACCTATATTTCAGCAGATTCGAATATTAACGAAAATGATTATGATGATCAGCTTGCAAGCGTAAGAATTCGAGGACTGCTGTAATCAGCGAAAAGGGAGAACACGGCCATGAGATTACGCGAGTTCAGGCGGAAATGGCAGCAATGGCGGCTTGTCGTTTCCCTATGCATCATGGTCTGTATTGCAGGGGTGTTTACAGACGCGCTGGCTCAGGATGACGCCAACAAAAACTATGTCATCGGGGCAGAAGATCAGTTAGAAATTACGGTTTGGGATCATGAAGATCTCAGCCGCACGGTCACGGTCTCAGCGGACGGGCAATTTTCCTTCCCGCTGATCGGACATGTGAAAGCGGCTGGAATGACAGTCAGAGACCTTGAAACGAGGCTCGCTCAGCGTTTAGACGAATACGTGGTCAATCCGCAGGTTTCGATTGTCATTGCCGAATTTAAGAGCAAAAAAGTCTTTATTTTAGGGGAAGTGCAGAAACCGGGCGCGTATTATCTTTCCAAAACCGATACGCTGCTTGAGGTGATTTCCAAAGCTGGGGGCGCGAATGAGAACGCGGGGCGGCAAATCATCGTTGTGCGCCCGAAAGACGGCGGCTCTGAGCAGCCAACCAGCTTGAACAGTCAAAACAGCCAACTGATTCGCGTGGACCTGCAAGAACTGCTTGCCGGAAACGTGCGGGATAATATCGCGGTGCAGAATAATGACACGATTTACGTGCCGAAAGCCAGCGTGTTTTCTGTGTTCGGCGAGGTGCGGAAGCCCGGCTCGTATCCGTTGGAAAAAGAGACGACGATTTTAGAAGCGATCAGCATTGCAGGCGGGCCGACGGAAAACGCCGATACGCAGAAATTGGAACTGCTCCGCAAAGATGGCGATGGGCAGCAAAAAATCATCTTGAATATCAAACGCCTCCTCACGGCCGGAGCGGGCGACGAAGAAGCCATGATTCAAGATGGCGACGTGATTTATCAGCCGCGCGCTGAATTTTTCTTCGTGATGGGGGAAGTCAATAAACCCGGCACGTATAAACTGGAAGAAGGGATGACTGTCACGAAGGCGATTTCCGTGGCCGGGGGGTTCACCGATAAAGCCGCGAAAAAGAAAATTAAGATTTTGCGGGAAAAGAATGGGAAGCAGACCGAACAGAACGCGGCGCCAAACACATTGCTTCAACCGCAAGATGTCGTGCAAGTGCCGAGAAGCATTTTTTAGCGCATCAATCGCAAGAAAAACCTGACGGGTTTTGAAAGCCTGTCAGGTTTTTTCTTGCGGCGCGATCCTATGCGAATCGAAGACATGTCTCCCGCAAAATTCAGCGAATTATCAGAAGAGCAGGAATTTTGGCAGCCGGCGCGAGCCGGGAAAACTCCGCAGAGCATGGCGGATTTGCTCGGGCCGTATGTTGTGTATGAAACGACCGGGCATGTGCTGAATAAATTGTTCGAGCTGCCGCGGCGGCTCGAAGAGCATGAATTGATGCGCGTGGCCTTGAATCCGGCGCGGCGGGAACTGTATCTGATGCAACCGTCGGATCTGGTTTATATCGCACATCCGTGCGCTGACTGAGCGCATTCATCAAAAAGCGACGCGAAAGCGCAGAGTTCTGCTTTTTTTCTTGACGCAAGAACATAAAACGCCGCAAGATGTCTTAATGAGGAAAGTTGTTGCAGTAAAGGCCATTGCGGCGAATTTGTCGTAAAATACACACGTTCCATCAAGGAGGACTTGGCAATGAATGACATGGTAATGTATGATGAAGTCGTGATTAATGATGTGCATGCGCGTGAAATTTTAGATTCTCGCGGGAATCCGACGGTTGAAGTCGAAGTGACGCTGGATAATGGCGTGACAGGCCGCGCTGCCGTGCCGTCTGGAGCGTCAACCGGTTCGCGTGAAGCGTTGGAACTGCGCGACGGCGACAAAGAGCGTTTTCTTGGCAAAGGCGTGTTGAAAGCCGTGCAGAACGTGAACGAAGACATCGCCGAAAAAATTATCGGCATGGATGCCCGCAAACAGGTCGAAATTGACATGGCGATGCTGGAACTCGATGGCACGGATACCAAAGAAAAACTCGGCGCAAACGCGATTCTCGGCGTCTCGCTGGCTGTGGCAAAAGCGGCGGCGGCGACGTGCGGCGTGCCGTTGTATCAATATATCGGCGGCGTGAATGCGAAAACCCTGCCCGTGCCGATGCTGAACATCATTAACGGTGGCGCGCATGCCGATAACAACGTCGATCCGCAGGAATTTATGATTATGCCGGTTGGCGCATCAAGTTTCAAAGAAGCCTTGCGCTGGGCAGCCGAAACCTTCCATAACCTGAAAGCCGTGCTGAAACAGAAAGGCTATAGCACCGCAGTTGGCGACGAAGGCGGCTTTGCGCCGAATCTGAAATCGAACGAAGAAGCCATCGAAGTCATTCTCGAAGGGATCCAACGCGCTGGATACAAACCGGGAGAACAGATTTTCATCGCGCTTGACCCGGCC
>CAZCGG010000142.1:0-11919 GCA_964498135.1 uncultured Candidatus Moduliflexus sp. | reverse complement strand
TCAAGCAGATTGTCGGGCGCGGCACGCGCATTGACGAAGAACATCAGAAATTCTACTTTACCATCATGGATTTCAAAAAAGCGACGGCGCATTTCCGCGACCCGGATTTCGACGGCGAGCCAGTCGTGATTTTCGAGCCGGGTCCCTGCGATCCGCCCGAACCGCCTGATCCGCCCAGTGGAGATGACGAACGAGGCGGCGATGATGATGAAGACGACGGCGTGAAAAAATTTTACGTGAGCGGGGTGGAAGTGCGAATTATCGCGGAACGGGTGGAATATTACGGGCCGGATGGCAGCCTCGTCACCGAATCGTATGTGGATTACAGCCGCAAGCAGATTCGCCAGGAATACGCCTCGCTGAACGATTTTCTGACCCGCTGGCGCGACGCCAAAAAGAAAGAGGCGATTCTCAACGAATTAGCGGAATATGGGATTGAATTCGAGAAATTAGCGCGGGAAATCGGCAAAGATTACGACGCGTTCGACCTGATTTGCCATATCGCCTACGATCAGCCGCCGCTCACCCGGCGCGAGCGAGTCAAGAACGTCAAAAAGCGGAATTATTTTACGAAATACGGGGCGCAGGCGCGGGCGGTGCTGGATGCGCTGCTCGAGAAATACGCCGACGAGGGCATCGCCAGCATCGAAAGCTCGAAAGTCTTGCGGCTCAAGCCGTTCGACGCGATAGGCACGCCGACGGAAATCATTCAGACCGTCTTCGGCGGAAAAGCGCGATACGAGGACGCGCTGCGCGAATTAGAGGACGCGCTGTTTGATCTGGAACAATCGGCGTAAAAAATTTCATGGCGTTTATTTGTAGGGGCGTTCAATTGAACGCCCCTACGTTGCCCCGTTATATAATCAGGAAAAAGCTGTCAGACACCTTCGAGGTGTCTGACAGTTCTAACAATATCATGAGCAATATCAGCGGCATTATCAAAGCGATTCAAGACATCATGCGCAAAGATGTGGGCGTGGATGGCGACGCGCAGCGCATCAGTCAGTTGGTTTGGATGTTGTTTCTCAAGATTTACGACGACCGGGAAGCCGAACTCGAACTGCTGGAAGACGATTATGTTTCGCCGCTGCCGGAGCATCTGCGCTGGCGCAGTTGGGCGGCCAATCCCGAAGGGATGACGGGGGACGAGTTGAGCAATTTCGTCAACGCGCAGCTTTTTCCCGCGCTCAAGGAGAAACTGAGCCTGCGCGGCGCGCATGGCGAACGCGCCCGCGTCGTGCGCGCGATGTTCGAAGATGCCTACAACTACATGAAATCCGGCACGTTGATGCGGCAGGTCATCAACAAAATCAACGAGATTGATTTCAATGCCGCCGCCCACCGCCACACGTTCGGCGGCATTTACGAAAAAATCCTCAAAGATTTGCAAAGCGCGGGCAACGCCGGGGAATTTTACACGCCCCGCGCCGTCACGCAATTCATCGTCAACCGCGTCGCGCCGAAACTCAATGACATCGTGCTTGACCCGGCCTGTGGCACGGGCGGATTTCTGACCGCCGCCATTGATTACAAGCGCCATCACTACGTCGCTTCGCCAAAGGACGAAGAGACGCTGCAACGCACCATCCGGGGCGTCGAGAAAAAAGCCCTGCCGCACATGCTCTGCGCCACCAACATGATTTTGCACGGCATAGACATTCCCACCAATATCGAGCATGACAACACCCTCAGCCGCCGCCCCTACCGAGATTACGGCGAGGCGGACAAAGTGCAGGTCATCGTCACGAATCCGCCGTTCGGCGGCATGGAAGAGGACGGCGTCGAACACAATTTCCCCGCCCATTTCCGCACCCGCGAAACCGCAGATTTGTTCATGGCGCTGATTCTGAAACTGCTGCATGATCATGGCCGCGCCGCCGTCGTGCTGCCTGACGGCTTTCTGTTCGGCGAAGGGATGAAAACCCGCTTGAAGCAGGAGTTGACGACCGCCTGCCATCTGCATACCATCGCGCGGCTGCCGAACGGCGTGTTTAGCCCGTACACCGGCATTAAAACGAACATTCTGTTTTTCACCAAACAGCCCGAAACCGCCCGGCCAGCGACGAAACAGGTCTGGTTCTACGAACACCCGTACCCGGCAGGCGCGACGAGCTACAACAAAACCAATCCGATCCGCTTCGAGGAATTTCAGGCCGAAATCGCGTGGTGGGGCGACGAAGCGGACGGTTTCGCGGCGCGGGTCGAAACCGAGCAGGCGTGGCGGGTGAGCCTTGACGAGATTATCGCCCGCAACTATAATTTAGACTTCAAAAATCCGCATGTCGGCGAGCAGGCGAGCCACGATCCCGCCGCGCTGTTGGCGGAATATCAGCAGCAGCAAGCGGAGATTCAGCAAGTGCGCGACCAATTGAAAGGCATTCTGACCGACGCACTCTTACGCCCTGAAAGGGCGGCGGGATAAAGACGGCGGTTTCAACCGCCGGTCACGCGCCCGCCCGCCATCGGTTGAAACCGTTGGCTCTATTCCGCCGCCCTTTCAGGGCGAAGACTCGCGCTCGGACGCGCAAGAAATGTATTGATCATGACTCTCTTACAGGAACAACGCATGACCACACACGCACAATTTCTCACAGAGCATTTCGACATCTGGACGGCGGCGGTTGCGCCGAAAGCGGCGGCAGGCCGGGGCAATAACCATAACATGGAACTTTACGGCCTCAAGAAACTGCGGGAACTGATTTTAGAATTGGCGGTGCGCGGGCTGCTCGTGCCGCAAGACCCGACAGATGAACCGGCGGCGGCCTTGCTCCAAAAAATCGCCGCCGAAAAAGCACGACTTGTAAAAGAAGGGAAGATCGATCCGCCTAAAAAATTTCCGCCGATTCGAGAAGATGAAAAGCCGTTTGAGCTGCCAGAGGGGTGGACGTGGATACGTTTTGGAGAAATTGCGCAGCATAATGCAGGTAAAACTTTAGATGGTGGCCGGAATACTGGCGAACTAAGAGATTATTTGACAACCTCAAATTTATATTGGGGACGTTTTGATCTATCAGAAGTTCGTCAAATGCCGATTAGAGATGATGAACTTGATAAATGTACTGCCCAAAAAGGCGATTTATTGATTTGCGAAGGCGGAGAAGCAGGAAGAGCGGCTGTTTGGAATGAAGATTATGAAATTTGCTTTCAAAATCATGTCCACCGCGCAAGATTTTATTGTGAGGTTAATCCTTATTATGCCTACCGCTACTTCGAAAAGTTAAGCGCGACAGGTGAAATAAACCAATATCGAAAAGGTGTTGGCATATCAAGTATATCAGGCAAATCACTTGCATCGGTTATTTTCCCATTAGCTCCAATCTCCGAACAACGCCGCATCGTCGCCAAAGTGGATGAACTGATGGCGCTCTGCGACCGCTTGGAAGAACTTCTTGCGGCCTCGCAAACCACGCAGCGGCAGCTTGCGGACGCCGCCGCGCGGCATTTCCTCCGGTGAGCGCTCGGCGGACAAGGCTGTCCGCCAGCGCGTCACTCGTTTAGATCGCATACGAATCGCCGTCAGGCGCGGCGTCCGTTACGCCAACATGCCCTAAGCTGCCGAATTCGCTGACAATCAAGTGCTGCCACTGCGCGAGAATGTGTTGCAGCAGAAAGTGTTCCGGCGGCTTCACCTCGTCGTTCACATAGCGTTCAATATCGCTCAAATCGTTGGCGGCGTCGGCCAATGCCGCAAAGCGCGCCTGCTGGTCGGCGGCGCCCATCATTTTGCCAATCGCCGCGCCGACTTTGCCGAGGCGCATCAACGCGTGCAAGACCGGCGGCCTGATGGCGTCCGGGAAAAAAAATCGCCCGGAGAGATCATGCCCGATCTGGTCGGCGGCAGGCAGGTCTGCCAATCCGCGAAACGAAAGAAAGCGCGTGATGGCGTCGAACGACGAGGCGATTTCGTCGCCGTCGCGGAAAGATCGCACGCCCGAAAAAATCGAACGATACGCCGCCAAATCGAGCGCGTCCTGCCCGTCGCGCGGCAGATGCGCCACATCGTAGAGCATTCCGGCAAAGCGAGTCAACGCGGTTTCTTGATGCCGGAACAGATTCAGCCACCAGACCGAGCGGCTGAAACGCGGATGTTTGGCCGCGTCCACCGGGCGCAGCGCGAGTTCTCCAAAGAACAGATGCCGCGCGCTGGCGAGGTCGTCCCAATCGCGGGACGTGACCGGAATCAGGGCATATTCGCTCATCGCCGGGTGATGAAAGAGCGCGTAGAGAAAGCGGAGCGGCGTTTCGTGGCGGTGAATATAGCGGTATAGCACGGCATTCAAGGCGGCGCGCCGAAAAAAATTCCGACCGAGCTCGCGCAGCCGTTGCAGGCCGTCCGCTTCATTCTCGCGCAGGCGATTCAGTAAGACGCGGCGTGTAAACGGCAGCGGCAGCACGGTCAATTCGTCCCAAAAAATCGGATGCAGCCACGGATAATACGGGCTGGCGGCGGCGCATATCAATTCTATCGGATAAAGCACGGCGCGAAACGCGCCGAACACGAACGCGGCGGACATCATGCCCCTGACCGCCAACGCGCCCAGGCGAATCTTGAACAGCCCGAGCATCAGGGCTTCCGAGCCGAACGACAAGAGCGCAATCATGGCGAACGCCAGACTGAGCGCGATGCCGATTTCAATATCGAGCGTGAACGCCATGCCACCGAACACCGCCACAATCGCGCTGACCGTCAGCACGCCATCCATCACATCTTGAAACACCAGCCCGAACGCGGCGGTGAACGAAACGCCGCCCACCACGCCGACCGTGATGCCATACATGACGCCGACCATTGCGCTCAACGCCGCGCCGCCGATGACGCGCCCAACCATGCCGAATGCCATGCCGAGCGTCATGCCGAGCGCGATTCCTAATAATGCGCCGTCCGGCCATTTCGCCAGCGTGACCGGCACATGCAGCATCCACACGCACAGCAGCGTCGTCACGCCGCCGCCGATGATGCTGATGACCGCGCAAATCACCGGCATCATGATGAAGAGATTTCGAAACGCCGGCGCGCCCCATTTGCGGAAAAATCCGATGGGATGGGCTTGATCAAAGAGTCCCGGCAATGCGCGGAACAGATACGATTTCAGCGCGGTGGGGCGAAAATAAACCCAATACGCCAAGCGCGCGTAATCGGCGAGGCGAAAGGGGTTCAGGGAATGCGGAAGATCATGCGGATATGTTGGAAATTTCAACGGCGTCGCGCGGTTTGCAGTCATAGAAGAACCTCCTTCGTTCAGTTCAAACGACAACGAATACGAGAAGGGAACAAATTGAAGGCGTGAAGCGGCTCGAATTCGTTCCTTTTTTCAATTCGTTGTATTTTTTATTAGGAACTGAGACCTCCTTCGTAAAATTTTTGCCGAAGCTTATACCGCAACAGTTTTGTGTTTTCTCGCGTTTTTTCTTGCCATGATTTTGAGTCGTCGTGAGATGGGTTCATGATGAATATGACCGAGATGAAACCATTGTTGTTGAATAACACGCTGAACGAAATGCAGGAACTTGCCACCGCGATGGGGCAACCGGCGTATCGGGCGCGGCAATTGATGGAATGGCTTTATCAAAAGCGCGCGAGCCGGTTTGATGAATTGACGAACGCGCCGAAAGTCTGGCGAACGCAATTGGAAGAGGCGTATCTGCTGAACCCGTTTCGCTCGTTTTCCGCGCAAGCGGCGGCGGATGGGACGCGCAAATATCTGTTCGAACTGCGTGACGGGCGCCACATCGAAAGCGTCAGCATTCCGATGAAAGAGCATTTGACGCTCTGCATTTCCACGCAAGTCGGCTGTCAATTGGGCTGCGCGTTTTGTTTGACCGGCAAGCAGGGGTTTTTCAGAAATTTGGAGACCGGGGAAATTCTTGGGCAGATTTTAGCGGCGCAACGCGACGCGCCACCGGGTTCGCGCATCTCGAATCTCGTGCTGATGGGGATGGGCGAGCCGCTGCTGAATTACGCGAATGTCACGAAAGCGATTCGCCTGATGTTAGCGGAAGAAGGCTTGAATTTTTCCAACCGGAAGATAACGCTTTCGACGGCGGGAATCGTGCCGAACATGCGCGAGTTAGGGCAGGAAGATTTTACGATCAATCTTGCCGTGTCGCTGAACGCGCCGACGAATGACCTGCGTTCGGAACTGATGCCGATCAATCGAACGTATCCGCTTGAAGAGCTTTTAGCGGCGTGCCGCAATTATCCGCTGCCGGAACGACGGCGAATTACGTTTGAATATATTCTGATCAAGCAGGTCAATGACGCTCCGGCGCAGGCGAAAGAGCTTGCGCAGATTTTGCAGGGGATTCGCTGCAAAATCAATCTCATTCCCTTGAATCCGACTTCGCGCGCAACATACCAACCACCGACTGAAAGCGCGATGCTGGAATTTCAGGAAATTCTCGCCACTTGCGGCTATTCCGCATTTATCCGCGCCAGCAAAGGGGCGGATATTTCGGCGGCTTGCGGTCAACTCAGCGGCGAACGTCACAGGTTTTCCTCCGCCGAAAACAGAGACAGGAACATTCCTTGAGAGAGGCGTCGCCTCTTTAAAAAATGTTCCTGCCGCACCCCGCTTATTTACGCGCTACTCGGTTTCTCCAATTGTTTTTGAGAGCTTTTCCCGCGTTTTACGGAGTTCGTCTCTGGACTGCTTCATTTTCAGGACGCTTTTGACTTTATCCAATAATTTCTTTGGATTAATTGGTTTCGTGATGTAACTATTCACGCCAACATTGAAAATCGCATGCGTCCAATCTTTGACTTCCGTTTTGGCCGTCACGAAAATGATCGGAATCTCTTTCGTTTCGTCGTTCGCCCGCAACGCTTCGCAGACTTGATACCCGTCCATTTTGGGCATCATAATGTCTAACAGAATCAAATCTGGAATCTGCTGTTTGACTTTCTTGAGGGCTTCATCGCCGTCATACGCGGTCGTCACGTCATAGCCGCTCGCGGTCAGCAGTTCCTTTAGCAATTCCACATTCTCAACGTAATCGTCAACGACTAACACATTGACTTTTTCTTCGTTTGGGATCATCATGCAACGATCCTCCTTTATGGACATTCTCCGCTATGCGTTCTCCTTCTGGACTTTGACTTTTAATTCGACGACGACATCAGGATGCACTTGAATCGGCACTCGGTGGGTTCCGAGCGATTTAATCGGCTCTTCCAATTGAATTGTCCGGCGATCAATCTCAATCCCGTTTTCGGTTAAGAAAGCGGCGATGTCCATAGAAGTCACGGAGCCAAATAATTTATCTTCCTCGCCAGACTGCCGTTTAAGAATGCACGACAGACTTCGAATTTTGTTGCCGATTTTTTCAGCGCTTTTGACCTCTCGCTGTTTCCGTTGCGCGATTAAACGCTGTTCGTGTTCCAGTTGGGCAATATTCGCTTTCGAGGCTTGGATGGCAAATCCTTTTGGAAACAAAAAGTTTCGCGCATACCCATCCGACACTTTCACCCGGTCTCCGGGGTTTCCGAGATTTTCAACGGCTTGTTTCAAAATAATTTCCATACATCATTCTCCTATGCGCACTAAATTTTCATTTAGAGATATTGCTTTATCAGACATCTTGCCGCGTAAAAAATATTTCCCCGAACGATATTCGTTCGGGGAAATCGCTGCTTCTACGTCATGCGCTTATTCAGCCGTAAACGGCAACAGCGCAACATTTCTCGCCCGTTTGATGGCAAGCGTTAATTGCCGTTGATGATGGGCGCAATTTCCAGAAATGCGTCTGGGAATAATCTTTCCTCGTTCTGTCATGAATCCCCGCAACGTCTTCGCATCTTTATAATCAATATATTTCAGATTATCCACGCAGAACGCGCACACTTTTTTCCGTCGAAACCGTTTTCGTCTTTTAATAAACATTGTCGTTATTCCTCCGTAGAAGCCACCAATGCTTCATCAGTATTAAGCGGTGGGAGATCATCATCATCGTCGTCAAATGCAGCGTTCATCTTTGCCCGCACCGTCTTCTTTTCTGCGGCTTTTTCATCAAAGATGTCGGCGATTTGCGCGGCATTCAATTGCAAGACTAAGGAACGCAGAATCTTTTCCGACATCAATTTATAACGACGGTTCAATTCGGTGATAAAAGGGGCGGGGGCCTCAAAATACATCAACACATAGACACCTTCTCGTTTTTTCTGAATCATGTACGCAAGCTGCCGTTTTCCCCATTTCTCGACTTTTAAAATTTTTCCTCCGCCGGTCGTAATGAGATTTTGAACGGTTTCGATGGTGGCATTGATTTCGTTTTCATCTCCATCAGGATGAATGACAAAAAGCGTTTCGTATGTCTTCACGCGGTACAACCCTCCTTCTGGCTCTACAGCCCCGCATTCATTGAGGGGGCAAGGAGCAAAATCATCAATAATTACTTACTGCGTTGCAATGGCGATTTTACTAAAACCTGACGTTTTCACAATGTCCATGACCGTAACAACCACGCCATGAGCCACGCGCTCGTCAGCTTTCACGACAACCAGGTCAGCGGCCTGCTTCTTGCGCAACGTCATGAGAGCATCGCGCAATTCCTGCATGTTCCGCGCTTCCTGATTATTGAGAAACATGGTATTTTCTGCGGTAATCACAATCGTCGCATTTTCTTGCGTCGCGGCTTTTCCTTTTGAAGACGCTTTGGGCAAATTCACAGGGATGCCGGGCTGCGTCACGAAACTTGTTGACAACATAAAGAAAATAAGCAGCTGCAACACCACATCAATCAATGATGTCAAGCTTACTTCCGGCGCGCTGCGACGACGTTTACGAAAAGTCATGCATTTTAAGACAGCGTACTTTGGGACGTTTCGTGTTGTTTCGGTTTCGCATCCACCACTTCTGCCTCTACCGCAACCTGCTCAGGCAGATTCTTTTTCGCATCCCCAAGAGAAGTCTCCCCTGTCTCTTGCGTTGATTCAGGAGTATCGTCATTTTTTGAATAAAAATCACCGCTTTCCACAGCATCTTCAAACGATTTTGTGACCTCTTCCGGCGTAGCGTTCGCAGACGACTCTGGCGCGCTAGTTTCATCGTGTTGAGGAGAAGCGACTTCTTCTTTCGGAAGAGCGACTTTGGCTTCTTGCACAGCTTTTTGAAGTTGTTTCAACTCTTTACGCAACGCACGAATGTTGAGTTGGCGTTTTGTATCGAGGATGAGGACGCTGATACCAACAATCAACGCGCCAAGCAGAAAACTTCCGCCGACAAAATACAAGAAAGGAATATCGTTCCATGTATATTTCCAAATGACAAGGTCTATCGGCGTTTGAAACATCGCAATATTTGCCAACACGAAAGACACGACGATCAATGCCACAGCCACAATGAGTATCAAAATGAAGATCACAATAGGCAGCATTATGAATATCTCCGTTTGTCAACCGCATTTTTACGATGTTTCTCTACATGGTATGCGGTCCGATTTTTTCTACAATCCACACTCAACTCATCTTCCTCATAGAGAAGAAAGACGACAGGCATAACAATTCAATATAATACGTTGAAACTACACAAATTCTGTCAACAATTTTTCGCAGAAAATCTCATATCGTCTCGATTGATGCGGCGGGCGCGCTCATTTCCGTATCAATCGAGACGATTCACGCGTAAATTTGCCATCAATTGATCACTCAGTTGTTTCCGGTTCAGATGTTGCAGACGATCCCAAAATCTTTTGTTCAATTTCAGGTTCAGCCCCTTTCGAAAGAACATTAAAAAGCTGAGCGGCTTGATTTTGAAGTTCTCGAGGAAGTTTCATTTCGCCGCAGGCGCGCAATTGCGACATCGCAAGTTCTTGCAGGCGCGTACTTTCAGTCGGGTCTGTCTGCCGGATGGTTAACGCCTGCTTCCGGTATCCTTCCGCCAGATAATATCTCAGCGAAGTTGCATCAGGAAAGGCTTCAAGCACGGATGTCAAGCGTGTCGTGACCTCTCGTAAAATTTCTTCCTGCCGCTGCTTGCTTTCAAGTTTTGATGCAATCGCCGCCATCTGAAATTTCGCAGCCGCCCAGCGAATCTGCGCGCTCACGTATAAACTGCGCATAGATGCGCCATACGTATCCCCGGTTGAGGCGACATCCATATTTTGAAATGACGAGGTGATGACGTTATTAAAAAATTCAATCGAGGTTTCCTGATAGCTTTTGGCTTGCGTCCAATCGCCTGAGCGAGCCGCCTCGCTTGCTCTGCCATGAAAGATGTCGCCATAGGTCAGATTCACTAATGTCGGCACCCAGAGTTCACGCGCCCCGAACGTTCCTTGTTTCGCAATATCCAAATTTTTCGACGCCTGTTCAAAATCTTGAAGATTACGATAGATAATCCCTTTAATCGCATACGCCTGATAATTATTTGGATCGCGCGACAGGACGGCATCCAATTCCTCCAACGCGGCCTTATAGTAAGGCAGAGGATATTCTGCCAATAACGCCATTTCATATTGACGTTTTGCTTGATCTAAACTGGACGCCACGCATCCTGTAAGAATAATAACGATAAACAACAGCGATATCGCCAGAATATTTCTTCGTGTTTGTCTCATATTCCCCTGCGCATGACGCTATCTCAGCAGAAATTTCCTCGATGAAACAGAGAACATGCGCGCTCCTTCGATAATATTCTCCCGTTACAACAAGCTTGAGTCTTCGTCCTGTAAAACGATGACGCGCATTCGCGATACAGTTTTCAATTGGAAACGCTTAATTATTTCTGCTGGCACGACAATATGTCCATCCGGCAAAACCGACGTAACAAAATCCACCGCTTTCATCGGCGGTTCTGGCTCAGCAGGCGTTTCCGATGTAATTGTCCGGCCGGTCAAATATTTAATGTCATTATAAACAGTAATCAATTCCTCAATGTCAACCCGCTCCCGAATTTTCGTTTTCACCTTATTGACGAGCGCAGCGACTTCGGGGAGTTTTTTGGCTTCTTGAAAGAGTTCTTTCGCATACGATTTCTGCCAGACCTCGCTGATCGTTTCTTTCAGGATCGAATTGACAGCCGCCCACAGAGCGTTTTGACGTTTCGCGGAAGGGGTGCTGTTCAGGACTTGCTTATACATTGGAAGCGTGTCATAATCTAAAATAATCCGTTTATAATTTTGGCTCTGAATTTCGAACGAGAACATCTCAACCATAAACGGATCTTTGTAATAAAACGTATAATATAATGGACGATAATATCTGCGCATCTTAATCCAATCATCACTGTTGAATTGATTGTATTGAGATGGAAATTCTGCGCGCAACGTCTTGAACCGACGATCCTCGAAAAAAACCTCCAATTCTTCATCCAATGGCTCTACATAGACAAAGTCAGGCAGCGTCAATGGACGAGAAATCGTTCGCTCAACATATTCCCGTGCGTTGCCAAATAATTTTGCCACCAGATTCGACATGACGACATACGTAAAAATCCCTGGCCCTCCAGGAAGCGTGGTTGTAAGATATTGTTGCGCCTTTGATAGCAAATTTCCAGCTTTTGTTTCGAATCGTTGAATGATTTCCTCATCGTGTGTCATATTTCCGTCTCCTTTTCTCACTTTTTTGATTAATTGGTGACATTTCAAGAGTTTTCCCCACGTTTTCAAAAGCATATCACCAATAGATATTTGATGCAAGAAAAATCTCGCAGATTATTTTTATTCTGCGAAATAGGATGAATTTACGCGAAAAGAAAGGCTGTTATCTTGAAATTGCCCTTCTTACATTGATTAAGAGGAATGTTCAGCTATTTTTTTGCTGATAAAATAGGGTAAGAATATTCTGTAGGGAATTTTGAAAAAACGATCTGAAATACTGTAACGATTATCGCTAAAATAAAAAAAGACGCCGGAGCCTCCGGCTCCGGCGTCTGACATCAAACACATTTCTCCAGCGAGGACCTACGCTCCCACGCAGCGACC
>CAZCGG010000141.1:9024-12031 GCA_964498135.1 uncultured Candidatus Moduliflexus sp. | reverse complement strand
TGTCCTGCGCCGTCGCGCCGGTGTATTCTTCCGGCTCGCCCAATAATGTTTTCGGAGTTTTTACTGTTGCCATCATCAACACGCCCATCAGCGGTGTCAGCAACGATCACACGTTCATCATTGCTGACACTGATCATGGGCGTTCGTTTCAACCGGCTGACTTTCGACATACAACGTATCATAACTCAAATCAATCTCGCCCGGCCATTCGACCGAACCCGCCACGACCCGCGCCATCTGAAAAATCGCCGGATTTTGCAACCGCGTGAACACGCCGATCTTCAGATAGCGCGACATATCGAAGAGCCGCCATTCGCCATTCTCGAACAGCAATTCCAAATGGTGCGGCGCGTTGGCCTTGACACTTCGCACATAGGGATTCATACGTGCACCTCGGTTCATTGCAACGGCGCAATTTTAAACACGTCTTCGCCATTGACCGCTAATTGCCAATCGGCCATCAATTCCTCACGATGAATTTCAATCCAGGCTTGAATCAAGCGGAGTTTGGCGGCAGGCATGGTCCCGGCCAGCATAAGGCCGTCAACAATACCGAATACCGCCCGATCTCCGACGCATTCCGCGTGAATATGAGGAAGATGATGTTCTTTGTTGTCCATGAAATACATCCGAATAATAATGCCGTAAAACATCGATAGCACGGGCATATTCCTCACCTCTATCCTAACCAACCGTATTCAGGTTTCACTAACGCCAGCAAGGCGTCAACATGGCGGGCGTTCAACCGGCGCAGCGTCGCAAGCACACGCTGGCGGTCGCGTTGCGCGCCGCCCGCTTTATCCGATTTGACGCCCATGCCGAACGTCGCCGCTGCCCATTCTGCATGAAGCGGCGTCAATGTCAAGGCTAAAGCGTACCAATACAGATGTTGCGTCTGTTTCTGTTCGCCGCACTCGTAGAAATCCGCTTTCATCGTTTTGACAATCGTTTCGATGTCTTTATCCGGCGCCAGCAGCCGCGCCGCCGCCCCTTCCACTAACGCCGTCATCATAAAGTTCGAATCATATTCGAACGCTTTGCGATACCAGGCGCGGGCGGTCGTGAACTGTTTCTCCGTAAAATAGAACCGCGCGATATACAGCGATGCGAGGCCGCGCTGCTTGTCGGTTTTCGCTTGCGCCAACGCCGCCTCGAACGACTCATGCGCCGCCGCCATGTCGTTTTTCAAATATCGCATGAATCCCAACATGAAGAGCGTCGGGAAATGGCCGTCGAAACACTGTTCGGCTTTCTGAAAATTGCGATAGGCGCGGGGCAGAAAGCCATGATTGAAATAGTTCAGCCCCACCATGAAATGCTGTTCGGCGCGATGCTCGTCCTGCGTGATGAGCGCCCGCCGCACCTCTTCGATTTTATTGATTTGCCGCTGGCTCGTTTCGGCGATCATGCGGCGGGTGGCGTCCCCTTCTCGCGCCATCTGCCGGAGTTGCGCGTCGGAATTCGCAGTCATGACCTTTGCGAGATAGTCGGCGGACAGCAGCACGGCCTGCGACACCTGCCCGAAGCCGTTGTCGAGCGTCGTCATAAGCTCGTCATGCTGTGCGTCTAATTGTGTTTGCAAGGCGGAAACGTGCGCGGCGATGCGCTCATCCACTTTCGCTAAACCGAAGACGACCGCGCCGAAGCCGTCTTGCAGTGTCTCGTTCACGCCTGCCAGACCGTCGCGCATGTCCCAGCCCATGTCCGCAAGCTGGTCGCGCATGTCGGACAATCCTTCACGGAAATGGCCGTCTATTTCGCCGAGTCCGCTCGAAATCGAATCGAGCGATCCGGCCATCCGGTCGCTCATTTCGTCCAGATGTTCCAGCGAGCGATTGCCGCGCCGGAGGTCGTCGTCCATGTCGCGCAGATGCAACAGCGAGTCGGCGACGCGCTCGTTCAGTGCCTCGACGCCCTGCCGCGTCCCGCGCATTTCCAGAATCATTTCGGCGTCCGGCGGAAGATACGGCGACGTATCGTAACGCATCCAATTCATCATCGGGCTTTCGCGTTTCATTAAATATTCGGTTGCCATAGGTTGTTAGCCACAGATTGACGCAGATGTTCACAGATGAATTGTAAAATCTGTGAATATCTGCGTCAATCTGTGGTTCTTACGGGCGTCGTCAGCGAATCACCACGCATTCCGGGCAGGCGCGCTGAAATGCTTCGATGTCCGCTTTGCTGATGTGCGTGTCGCGGCAGACCACGACGCGCAGATTGGGCAGGCGATGCAGCGGCTCAAGGCTCGATATGGCCGTTTCATGGCAGGCGAGCGTTTCCAAGCGTGTCAGCGAACGCAGCGAATCCAGCGTTTCAATCGGCGTATGCTGGCAGACCAATTTGCGGAGATGGCGGAGATCGCGCAGCGGCGCAAGCGTCCGAATGTCGGTATGATGGCAGTCAAGCACGGCAAGCTGTTTTAATTGGCGCAGCGGCCCCAAACTCCGAATCGGCGCGCCGTGGCAATCCAAACTTTGCAAGCCCGCCAACGCCGATAGCGGCGCGAGCGTCCGAATGTGCGCATCGCCGCATTGCACTTCTTCGAGGTTGAGGATTTTCAGCAGGATCGCATCCGTCAGTTCGGCGCGGACGCCGATGCTTTTTTTGAAAATGTCTTGCCATGTTCGGTCTAAATTTTTCCACCACGTTTTTTCCTGATCTCCGACGCGGGTGCGAGAAATCACGGGCGGCGGGGCCGGGCGATAGCTGAAATCAATCCGCGTTCCTTCGGCAATCACGCCGAGCGCAAGCGCCCACGATTCGACCGCCCACTGCGCTAACGCTTCGGAAATGCCGAGATGCGTTTTCACGTGATGCGCTAAGCGGGCGAACAGGTCATCGTTCGGCGGGGCAGACTCTTCGGCCAGCAAATCTTCGGCGACATGCTCACGAAACGCGCCGAGCAGGATATTGATTTCACGCGAATGATCCGGGCAGAGTCCGCGCAGCAGCGGCGCGAACCGTTTCGGCTGATAGCAGATTTCGCGCCCGTATTCTTGCAGCA
>CAZCGG010000141.1:3048-8924 GCA_964498135.1 uncultured Candidatus Moduliflexus sp. | reverse complement strand
GATCGCAGGGTGACAATACATTATTTTTTCGGCCTTCTCTGCTGATGATATAGAGAGTTTCTCCGGTTTTGGCAAGAAATAAATACGCCGAAAATCGCAAGCGCGCAATCTTCTTGTAAAAAAATGTTGACTTGAAACAAAGAATATGATTTCATGCAACTAAATCATTGTTGCTGTGTGATATAAATTTTTGCGGAAGGGAGTTATCTCGATTATGTTCAAAACGGTGCAATCTAAAATCGCGTTTTTATGCGTGATCTTTTCGCTTTTTCCGTTCATCGTGTCGTATCTTGTGTTAGGATTCCCGAAAATCACGACTGCCGCGCTGCTCGCCGTGATTATCACGCTCGCCGTGTCCCTCGTGGCAGGGGTGATTGTCGGACATCGTTTTGCCAAGCCGCTTGTCGAGGGGACGAGTCTGCTTTGGAAAGTGTCGCGCGGGGATTTGAATTATCCGCATACGATAGAGGCCGTTGATGATGAGCGCGGGCAAATGATGGTTGCGTATCGGGAACTTTCGAAATATTTAAAAACGATTAAAGAATATCTGTTGACGCTCTCGCGCGGCGAATTTTCCAAAGAATTTCAGTGCGATTCCAAGACCGATGAATTAGGCCAAGCCTGCGTCGAATTATCGAAATACACCCGCCACCTCTCGAATGTCGTTCATAAAATGTCTGACCGCCAAGGCAGTTCGTTTGAAGTCCCTATCGCCTCGGATCATGACCAGATTGGGTATGCGTTAAAGCGCATTTCCGAGCGGCTGCGGGAAATTTCCACGCGCTTTAAAGAGGCGGTCGAACACATGCTCAAAACCAGTCAAGAAGTCGTGGAACGCTCGAATGCGGAAATTCAAAGCATCGAAAAATTGCTGACTTCGGCGGAAGGCACGTCCTCGTCAATGGCGGAAATGCAAGCCAGCGTCGAGGAAGTCGGCATGAACATCGAAGCGTTGGCCGCGTCCGTCGAAGCCACGTCCACGTCTATCAGTCAAACGGGGTTGTCCATCAGCCAAGTGTCGCGCAACTCCGAGAAATTAGCGGGCTTTGTGGATACCACGTCAGGCATTATCGCGCAGGCCGTGCTTGCGATGGAAAAAATGTCTGAAAACGCCGAAAATTCCAAGATTTTATCGAGCGACACGATGCGCGACGCCTCCAAAGGCCAAGAGGCGATGAACAGCATGAGCGAGAGCGTGGAATTGATCAACCGCACGGTCGAATCGGCGTCCGTCGTGATTCGGCAGTTAGAGGCGCGGTCGGACGAAATCGGATCGGTGCTGGATGTTATTGACGATATTGCGGATCAAACGTCGCTGCTCGCCTTGAACGCCTCGATTATCGCGGCGCAGGCCGGTGAACATGGGCGCGGATTTGCCGTCGTCGCCGATGAAATCAAGGAACTCGCCACCCGCGTGTCGGAATCCACGAAAGAAATTTCCCGCATCGTCAAAACCGTGCAGCAAGATTCGGCGCAAGCGGTGGAGGCGATGGATAAAGGGAACGCGCAAGTGCAGGAAGGCTTGAAATTAGCGCGGCTGGCAGGCGACGCGCTGGAAAAAATCATTCTCGGCGCACAGTGGTCGGCGAATGTGGCGAATGACATTGCCGACGCCATTCAGGAGCAGACCGCGACGAACCAGAGCATCGAAAATTCCATTCAGGAAGTCGTAAACGTGGCGACGGAAAACACGCGCGCGATGAAAGAGCAGGAAATCGGCGCGTCCCGCGTCATGGAAGCGGTCGCAAAAATGACCGCCCTCGCGGATCAAGTCCATCGCGCCACCATCGAACAGACCAAAGGGGCGGCGGAAGTCATCAACGCCACCGATGACATGTCCTCGTTAGTGCGCAGCAGCGTGAAAAACACGCAGCAACTCATGGAAGCCGCGCAAGATATTTTCCGTCAGGCGCAAATCCTCAACGAAACCATCGAACATCTCTACTGATCAAAACGCCTGCCTTTTCAAAAGATGCTGCGGTTTGGAAATAAACCTGACAGGTTTTCAAAACCTGTCAGGTTTTTTTATGTATGCGGAAAATTTCGAGGCGTGTCAAACATTTCCTTTACAAAATTGCGTTTTCGGCGCGATAAGGACGGCATGACCGCATTGAGAGAAATTCTGACGCTTGGCGATAAAATTTTGATTGGCGCACTGCTGCTGGTATCGCTGGCGAGCGTGCCGCTTATGCGGAGCATGACCGCGCCGGGGCAAATCGTTCGCATCGAGACGGACGGGACGCTGTTTCAATCCGTCTCGCTTTTCGAAAATCGAACGATTGCCGTGCCGGGACCATTAGGAAAGACGCTGGTGGAAATTCGGGACGGGCAGGCGCATGTCGCCGCGTCGCCCTGCGCGAACAAGCTCTGCGTCACGGCCGGACGCATTGCGCTGACCGGCCACATCATCGCCTGCATTCCGAATAAAGTCGTCGTGCGCATCACGGGCGGGCCGCCTGCGGCGTATGACGCCATCACGCAGTAGCGTCAATGTTCTTCAACATGTCGGCCTTTCGGCGGCAATGACGAACAGCACGTCATCCCGCTCCAGCCGATGCTCCGATGGCGGATTGGAAATCACGTCGCCGGAATTTCCCTTTTGCAGCGCGACCACGAGGCAGTCATGCTGCCGTTTCATCGCGGTCAGCGCTTCGATAAACGCGCATCCTTCCAGCGTGGCGGGAAGCGGGAGTTTGTAAATCTCAGCGCCAGCGCGCGAACTCAGCAATTCGGAGACAAGCGCGGTCACGCCATGATCAAGCGTCGCCCGCGCAATCATGCCGCTGCTGAGGTCGCTGCTGACGATAATCTCGTTGGCCCTCGCCCGCTTGCAGTGCTGGACGTGCGCCTCGTCCACCAATTCCACAATCGTGTAGGCATCGGGATTGATGCTTTCGATGGTCAGCGTCGCCAACACGACTTTGGCGTCCCGGTTCGCTTCATCTGTCCGGTCATCTCCCAATACAATAATCGTGTCCGCTTCCGCAAGATTCGCCCGTTGCAAGGTCTCGTCATTTACGCTGCCCTGAATGAACAACAGATTGTCGTCGTCAATCGGCTTGCGTTCAATCTCCGCAATCAGCGCAATCGGCGCGTCCGTATATTTCGGGTCAGCCCGCAATTCCCTGAGAATGCCCTGCGCCCGGTGATTCCATTCGCAAATGATCAGATGCTTTTTCATCGTGCATGAACTCATCCCTTGATCCTCTTTGATTTTTTTGCTGACAAGCAGGCTGGCTAACGTCGCGCTTAACATGCCTAACACGCCGATGCCGACGAACATGACGAACATGGCAATCATCCGACCGCCGAGCGTTATCGGGTACACATCGCCATAGCCGACCGTCGTGAGCGTCACAATCGTCCACCACAGCGAATTGACAAGTGAAATGTTGGGTTCGAATAGGGCGACGCCTATCGAACTGACGACGATGATGGCGAGCAGCACAGCCAGCGAACGATGAATGTTTTCGCGCTGCAAAAACCGCCATAGTCGGCGAAATTGCTGTTTAAACGGCATGGCCATCTCCTTTGTGTCATGTTTTGAAGAACGCAATCGCCTCTTGCAGCCCGCGCGACTGCGTGGCAAGCGTCTCGGCGGTGCTGGAAAGGTCTTCGGAGGTCATTGCGTTCTGCTGAATCACCAAATCCAAATCCCGAATGGCGTTGTTGATTTGCTCAACGCCGAAACTCTGCTCGCTGTTCGCCGAACTGATTTCTTCGATGAGCAGCGTCGTGTTTTCAATCGAAGGCACAAGCTGCTCCAGCATCTTTCCGGCCTGCGTGGCGACCGCCACGCTCGACGTCGCCAATTCGCGGATTTCTTCGGCGACGCTGCGGCTGCGCTCCGCTAACGACCGCACTTCGACGGCCACGACGTTAAACCCTTTGCCGTGCTGTTCCGCTTTGCCTGCTTCAATGGCGGCATTCAGCGACAGCATGTGCGTTTGCGCGGCGATTTCTTCAATCAGCGAAATTTTTTCCGCGATGTTCTGCATGGCCTTGACCGTTTCAAGCACCGTTGCGCCGCTTTTGCGCGTATCCTCGACGGCTTGAATGGCAATGAGTTTGGTTTGTTGCGCATTTTGGGCGGTTTGCTTGATCGTTGACGAAAATTCTTCCATAGACGCGGAGAGTTCCGCCGCCGTCGCCGCCTGTTTCGATGCGCCTTCCGTGATGATTTTGGCGCGGGTTGACAATTGCTGGCTGTTCATCGTCAGCTTGTCGGCAGTTGCTTTGGCCTGCGTGACCACTGTGTTGAATTGCGTCAGCATCATGTTCACGGTGGTCTTGATATGATTGAAATCGCCGTGAAACGTCTCGGTCATCGCTTCGTCAAGATGGCCTTGCGCCGCATGCTCGAGCGCGGTGATCGTCGCGGTGATCGGCTGTACGAACGCCTCAATCAACTCGTTGATGCCGACAATCAGCGTTTTCCATGCGCCGCGCAGCGCGTCGGCGTCGCCCCGAGCCGTGAACGTTCCTTCTCGGATGGCCGCGCACAGGGCGTTGATCTCCTTGATGACGTGTTGCAGCGTTTCTTGCACGTCCTGAAGCGCCTGCGTCATGATGACAAATTCGTTATTGTGGGAGAGTTGAAGCGATCCGGTAATCTGCCCGGCGGCAATCTGCCGGAGCGCGTTGGCGATTCTGCCGAAATGATTGCCTATTGTGGACGAAAAAATCGTGACGATCACGCTGCCGCACAGAATCGCAATCGCGGAGACGCTAATGGAGATGACCGCGATATGGCGCAAGCTGCCCGTGTATTCGTCTAAATAGATGCTGCCGCCGATCATCCAGCCCATTTCGGGCAAATACGTCAACGCGGCCATCTTGCGCCGATCCATCGGATTCTCCGCGTTTTTCCAAACATATTCATCAATCAGTACGTCGCCTTGTTTCAGAATATCAAGCTGTTTTATCCACTCCTGCACAAAATACCGCCCGTTTTCGTCCTTCGCATTGAGGATGATTTCCCCGTCGTTGGAGCGTTTCTGCGACAGCACGTATTTCCCTTCATGGTCGAGAATCCAAATGTAGCCGGTTTTGCCCAGCGTGATTTCCGCGAGGCTGTCTAAAATCGGCTCGGCCGCATCTTTCATGCCGACGTACAGCATGCCGATAATGTTCGCGTATTCGTCTAAAATAGGCTCATACGCGGTTTGATACCATTCGTTGACCACGTAAGCCCGTCCGATATACGTTTCGCCCTGCATGATTGTTTGATACACGGGCGAATCCATCGGAATGTACGTTCCGACGGCGCGGCTGCCATCGGCCTGAAGCACGTTCGTCGAAACGCGCAGCGCGCCTTGCGGAAAAATCTGAAAAATCGTGACCGTCCCGCCGACTAATTGTTGAATTTCGTCCACGATTTCGGCGCTGTTCATCAGCGACGTGTCGCCGATTTTCATGACCGGGAGCATGACGGCGCGTTCTTTTTGCGTTTTCTGGTTCGTCACGTTCATCGTGATGAGCGTTTGATGATCCAGGCGGGGCGTTCCGGCGGCGTAGAATTTTTCGCGCGCGATTCTGAGATCGCTCGAGAGCTTTTTCTGCGAGATTTTCACGCCGGTTTCGATATGTTTTTTGACGAGCAAGGCTTGATTCGTCAACTCTTTCCGAATAAACGCATAGATCGCCTTCTGCGAGGCGTAATACATGACGCTGCCCAAGATGAGAATGGGGATGGTGATGAGAAGAATGTTGATCAACTGCAATTGCCAGCGAAGGCTGAAAAATCGGCGTTTCATAAAAACCTCTGCGCAAGATGTTAGCATATATGAGTTCGATAATTTTGACATCATGCTCTACAGAGGCGGCGCGCCTTTGCAAGTATTTTTGTTAAAAACTCTCGAATCTTGCGAAAAATC
>CAZCGG010000141.1:0-2948 GCA_964498135.1 uncultured Candidatus Moduliflexus sp. | reverse complement strand
ACCGGGCATTTCGGCGGCGCGACCGGCGATTCGGCGATATATCCGCAACGGCGGCATTTCCAGAACACTTTCGCGCCTTTTTTGAACACGGCGGCGTTTTTCACGTTTTCCAGCAGCTTGTTATAGCGGATTTCGTGTTTTTCTTCCACGCCCGCAATCCGGGTAAACGTCTTGGCGATTTCTGGAAACCCCTCGCCTTCGGCGTCTTTCGCAAAATTCGGATAAATCTCCGTCCATTCGGCATGTTCGCCTTCGGCGGAGGCTTTCAGGTTGTCTTCCGTTTTTCCGAGCGCGACAGGATAATCCGCGCCGTTGATGACCACCATGTCATTCTCCAAATTGGCGACGAGATGATCAAAATACAAACGGGCGTGCATTTCTTCGTTATACGCGGTTTCGCGGAAAATCTCCGCAATCTGCTCAAATCCTTCCGCGACGGCCTTTTCGGCATAATACGTATAGCGGCCGCGCGCCTGCGATTCCCCTGCGAACGCTTTCATCAAGTTTTCTGCGGTCTTCGAGCCTTTGAACGCTGTCATGCAAGTTCTCCTTTCACTTGTGCTGTGATGGATTGAAGAGTGGCTTCATCCGGGATGTATTGGTAGCGGGCGTTCTTCATCATCTGAAAGCCGCACGATTTCAACACATCCTCGATCTGGCCGACGCTCTGCCCGCCCCATCCATACGAACCGAACGCCATGCCGATTCTGTCTTTGGGCGCCAGCCCTTTAAAATACGTCAAAAACGCACCCATCGTGGGCAGAATGCCGTTATTCAGCGTCGGCGACCCGACGCAGATGTATTTCGCGGTCATCACGTGCGTCATGATGTCGGAAATGTGGTTGTGCTGCAAATTGAACATGCCGGTCTGCACGCCTTTATCCTCGAAGGCGCGTTGAATCGCGTAGGCGATGCGGCGCGTGGAACCCCACATGGTGTCATACACAATCACGGCGTAATTGTCCGTCTGATTGGCCGACCATTTTTTGTATTCCGCGAGAATTTTGGGAATGTTCGCCCGCCAGATAATGCCGTGACTGGGGCAAATCGTCTTGATTTCCAGCCCGCCAACCGCTTGCAAAACTTTTTGCACCTGCGCGCCGAACGGCAGCACGATGTTCGCGTAATATTTCTGGGCTTCTTCGAGAATGATATGCGCCGGATATTCGTCGTCGAACCGCTCGGAACTGGCGAGATGTTGGCCGAAAGCGTCATTCGAAAGCAGCAATTGTTCTTCGGGAATGTACGTGACCATGTTATCCGGCCAATGCACCATCGGCGTCTGCACGAACGCGAGATTGCGCTTGCCGATGTTCAGCGTGTCGCCGGTTTTCACGACCTTGAAATTCAGATCGCGCTTGAAATGCGCCTGCAAGCCTTCCAAGCCTTTCGGCGAGGTCAGCACCGTCGCGTTTTTCGCCACGTCTTTCACCATCGGAATGCTGCCGGAATGATCCATTTCGACATGATTCGAAACGATGTAGTCAATTTTCGCCGGATCAACGATGCGCGCAATGCGTTCATGCATCTCGTCGCACAGATAATATTTGACCGTATCCACGAGCGTGATTTTCTCGTCCATGATCAAATAGGCGTTGTACGTCGAGCCGCGCTGCGTCAAGTAGCCGTGAAAATTCCGCAAATCCCAATCAATCCCGCCAACCCAGTAAATATCCTTCGTGATTTCAACCGGTCTCATCGTGCGTTCCTCCTGTGCAGGTTTACCACAGATTGCACCGATAGCACAGATTTTTAAAGAGATAAGTTTTCTAAAAAATCTGTGACATCTGTGGAATCTGTGGTTACGTCAGTTCCTCGTCTGCTTCTGCCGAATCATCCTCTGTCTTGTTTTTGCAATCTTCGCAAATCCCCTCGACATGCACGGTCACGTCCGTCACGGCATGGCTCGCTAAAATGTCCGGCGGAACGTCCAGCATGTCGTAAGAAGGATAATAAATATCAATCACGCGGCGGCATCGGATGCATTGAAAATGATGATGCTTCGCCTGATTGCCGTCAAAGCGTTTCGGATTGCCTGACCCCTCGACAATTCCAGCGATGCCGAGATCGTAAAAGGTGAGCAGCGTGCGATTGACGGTATCGAAAGAAATGGTCGGAAACGTTTGCCGCACACGCTGATAGAGCATATCTGTCGAAGGATGTTCGTCGCTGTTGAGGAGTTCTTCGTAAATAATCAAGCGTTGCGGCGTGAGCTTGATGTTATGCGTTTTGCAGAGTTCCTTGAACGCTTCAATCTTTTTTTCTTTACTTTTCCACGCAATCTCGCGCATTCTATCCTCGCCGATGTATAAAGGAATAACAGGGTGATATTTTTTTACTATGTAAGAATCACTCTGATTTGTCAAGAATTTTTTTATAAGACCTCTTGCAAAAGTCTTTTTCGTTCGCCCTGAGCCTGTCGAAGGGTGGGCATGACGGTCATTTCTCCCGAAAATACGCTCTTCGACAGGCTCAGATCGAACGGGGGTAAAGGGGGAAAATATGACTTATGCAAGAGGTCTATAACATCAAGGAGCGAAAGGGATATGAAAACATCGAGATTGGCATGGGTAGGCGTGATGGGTTTGGCATGCATGTTTTTAGCGGGAACGGCGCAGGCAAAAAGCGGCAAAGAACTTGACGCTCGCATTCGGACGCTTGAAAAAGTGGTGGCGGAATTGCAGCAGCGCGTGGCGATGCTTGAGGCGGGAACGGCGACGGAAACGCCGATGTCGGAAGAAAGCATTCTGCGCTGGGCGGCGGAAAATGGGCATGGCGACATCGCGCAGGCGATTTTGGGCAAAGGCGCGGATGTGAACGCGCCCGATGCGCAGGGGCGCACCGCGCTCATGTTCGCGGTTGAAAAAGGCCATGCGCTCGTCGTGCAGGTGTTGTTGAGCGCGGGCGCGGATGTCAACGCGAAAGACGCGCAAGGCCGCACCGCCGCG
>CAZCGG010000140.1:2203-12097 GCA_964498135.1 uncultured Candidatus Moduliflexus sp. | reverse complement strand
CCTTCGACAGGCTCAGGGCGAACGGAATGACAGGTCAAAAACGACTTATGCAAGAGGCCTAATAAAGGAGGCATGGCATGGAAAAAATACGATTAGGCCGCACGAACTTGATGGTGAGTCGCAGCGGCTTCGGGGCGATCCCGATTCAACGCATTTCTTATGAAGAGGCCGGGCGCGTACTGAGAAAGGCATTTGATCATGGCATCAATTTTTTTGACACGGCGCGCATGTATTCCGATAGCGAGGCGAAAATCGGCGCGGCGCTGCATGATGTCCGGCATGAAATTTTTCTCGCCACGAAAAGCATGGCGAAAGACCGCAGCGGATTTCTCAACGATTTCGAAACCAGTTTGAAAAATCTGCGCAGCGATTACGTGGACATTCTGCAACTGCACAACCCCCCGAACGTTCCCGCCCCATCTGACCCAGACGGCCTGTACGACGCGGTGTCGGAGGCGAAACGCGCCGGAAAAATTCGCTGGATCGGCTTCACGAATCATCGGTTGAATTTGGCGATAGATGCGGCGGCTTCGGGGTTATACGACACAATTCAATTTCCGTTGAATTATTTGTCAACCGCGCAGGATTTGGCGCTCATCGAAACGTGCAAACAGCGCGATCTCGGCGTGATTGCCATGAAAGCCCTGTCCGGCGGCTTGATTACGCAGGCGCGCATGGCGTTCGCGTTTCTTCGGCAATACGAAAATGTCGTGCCGATTTGGGGCATTGAGCGCGAAGCCCAATTAGACGAATTTTTGGCGTGCGAGCAGTCGCCGCCGACGCTTGATGACGCGATGCGCCAGAAGATTGAGCGCGACCGGGTGGAATTGGCGGGGGATTTTTGCCGGGGCTGCGGTTATTGCCAGCCTTGTCCGGTTGATATTCCGATTTCTATGGCCGCCCGCATGTCCCTGTTGATGCGGCGCATGCCGTACCAGCAATATTTGACGGACGCGTGGAAAGAGCAGATGGCGCGCATCCCGAAATGCCTCGAATGCGGTCAGTGCAAGGCGAAATGTCCCTATGGATTGGATACGCCGAATTTGCTGAAACGAGAGTTTGCGGCCTATCAAGAATTTTCTCGCCAACATTCGCAATAGATTTCCTATGTAAATCAGGAGTGCGAAATCTTGATTTCGCTGTTCTTCGTTGTCAAATCGAGATTTGACACTCCTATTTTCATCTCGCGCATGTGTCGTTTTATGTCATCAACGACTTTTGAAGTCTCGCTCTCATAAATCTGCCGATTTCCTGCCGCATTTCACCAGAAGAACGAGAATGTATCGCCATTAGCGTGACGGCGAAATTTTTTGAAAAATTTTCTTGACTTTCACGCAACCTTTCCCGTAGTTTACATGCCTTTATTCGGGCAGCCTAAAAGCATGATTCATGGCGTTTTCGGCGGAGAAAACAACCTGATCGGGCGTGAACATCGGTCAGGCGTCAGCATGTTCGAACGATTTTTTTAAGAAGGAAACGGCCTCCGGGGAGAGTATGAACAGGTTTGTGCTGATCCCCAAGGAACACGAACGGAGCTATGGATGAACGATTCGAAAAGGTGTACAGAATGTTGGTGGGGCAAAAACGCGAACTTATCCAGAAAATTCGTGCCAAAAAGGGGGAACAAATCCTGCAAAGCGGGGATTTGATTGACATTGCGACCGACAGTTTAGAACATGAATTGAACTATATTTTTGAAGAACGCGAACGCGAAAAACTCCAGAACATTGACGAGGCGCTGCGCCGAATTCAAGATGGATCGTATGGCGAATGCGACGAATGCGGCGACGACATCGAAATCGAACGCTTGATGGCGCTCCCCTTCACTCGGGTTTGCCTCGATTGCAAGGCGAAACAGGAACGGCAGAAGAAATTGAAACTGTACGCCGAACACGAAGAAGAGCCTCTGTTGTAGCCTTCTCGCCCGCGAAACGCGGCCACGACGCAAGCAGCGGCGCGTTTCGCGGGCTTTTCTCATGCCTGAGCCTGAAAATACGCTCTGGCGGTCGCAACATCCCGCTCAATTTGGGCGGTCAGCGCATGAATATCTGGAAATGTAATTTCATCGCGCAGGCGCTTCAGCAGCGCCACCGTCATCCACTCGCCGTACAGATTTCCTTCAAAATCAAGAAGATGCGCCTCGACAGTGAGCCGCGCATTTGAAAACGTCGGATTCGCCCCAATATTGACGACCGCCTGAAATTTCCGGCCATTCCACGCCACGCTGCCGATATAGACGCCCGTTTTCGGAATTAATTCGTGCGTGACATCCACGTTTGCCGTCGGAAAGCCCAATAATTGCGATCCGCGTTGCGTTCCATACGACACCACGCCATCCAGCGCGTAATGACGGCGCAGCAGCGCCGCCGCCTGTTCAACCTCGCCGTGATGCAATAGCCGCCGAATGCTCGTGCTGCTGACCGTCATGCCGTTCAGCGTGACCGGCGGCACAATCGTGACGCGAAAGCCATACACGTCGCCGAGCGCGCGCAGCGTTTCCGGCGATCCCTCGCGTCCGCGGCCGAAGCGGCTGTCGCGGCCGAGATAAATTTCCTGCGCGCGCAACGTGTCAACGAGGAATTCTTTGACGAACGCGCGCGGATCCTGCGCCGCAAATTCCGGCGTGAACGGCAGGCAGAACATCACGTTGATGCCGCAGGCGCGGATGATGTCAATTTTTTCTTCGAGATGATTCAGCAGAAAAAATTCTCGATCCGGAAACAGGACTTTCTGCGGGTGCGGCTCAAAGGTAATGACGCAGGCCGTGCCGCGCGCTTGCGCCGCCCGTTCCCGCACTTGATGAAAAATCGCCTGATGCCCGGCGTGAACGCCGTCAAAATTCCCTATCGTCACGATGGGCGCGGGAAATGTTTCATTGATTGATTGGCTATCCCAAAAAATTTTCATCGAATAGATTGTTATGAGCGCGGGATGAATGGTCGTTATGAAAAACCGAGAAACGCCGTTTCTGCGCGCATTACCTCATTTTTCCGTCACTCTCTCAAATAACGTCCGGTTTATGTCAATAAAAAAGCCGAATTCTCTGCGCAGCAGCATGACTGCGCCGACGGGGATACGCCGGAAACCTCTTCCGCGTTAAATTCTGCAATTTTCTTTTGACAAAATTCAAAGAATCGTGATAAAAACAGCGCGAGATTGGAGAATGCCTAAAACGCGCTCAGTGACGCCGGGGGAGTCGCTGAGAAAGAGGGGTAAACGACGGTGGGGGTCGAAAAAACGGAGGAAACGAGAATTTATGGGAAAATATACGGTGTGCTTGGCAATCGTTGCCATCGGATTGACCGGCTTGAGCGGGTGCGCCGGGTCTGGCGATAAGATGAAATATGCGTTAGGCAAAGACATTGCGGCGCAACGGGGAGCTGGCGCGGAGGAAGTTTGCCCGAGCATTACCCGGTTTGTGGTGTCGCCGCTTTCGACGCAGTGCGGCGGCGAAGTGTCGCTGGAAATCAGCGCAGTCGCGGCGGCGGGCGCGGATGTCTCGTATGCGTGGGAAATCGAAGGCCAATCGTTTGACACCGGCGAACGCGCCATCTGGAAGACGCCGACCTGCGCCACGATTGGGCAGCCGGAACGCGCGTACACCGTGCGCGGCGTGGTTTCCGACGGCCAATGCTCCGTCACGCAATCGGTGGAAGTGAACGTGACGTGCAACTGCGCGATGGATTTGATGGTGAATTTTGCCTTCGCAAAGGCCAATCTTGACCAATCCGCCCGCGCTGAATTGGATGCGTTCGCCCAGAAAGTCAGCGCCACGCCGAATTACGCTATTTTAATCGAAGGCCACACGGATGCCATCGGCAAATCGTCGAGCAACAAACGGCTTGGCATGCGCCGCGCGGATGCCGTGAAGAACTATTTGGTCAAACAGTGGAAGATTGATCCGGGGCGATTCATCACCAGATCGTTCGGCGAAGACGCGCCGATTGCCCCGAATGACACGGCGGAAGGCCGCGCGAAAAATCGCCGCGCCGAAATTTTCCGCGTCGTGCTGAAAACCAGAGAATAATAGAGGAGAAACGTTGTCAGACGCTTCCGAGGTGTCTGACAACGGAGTCATATTGATGTTGAATTTTGAGGCGTTTATCGGGTGGCGGTATTTGCGTTCCAAGCGGAAAGACGTGTTCGTTTCGCTGATTACGATTTTTTCAATCAGCGGCATCGCGCTCGGCGTGATGGCGTTGATTATCGTGCTGGCCTCGATGACCGGTTTGACGGGCGAACTGCGCGATAAAATTCTTGGAACGCAGTCGCACATCATTGTGCAGAAACGCGGCGGCTGGATTCAGGAATACGACGAGCTTGCGGCGAACATTCGCAACATGCCGCACGTGGTCGGCGTCGCGCCGTATATTTTCCGGCAGGTGATGATTCAATCCAGTCACGCTTCCGCGAAAACGCTGATTAAAGGGGCAGATGCGCATGCCGAACAAACCACGTCGGAGTTGGGCGGGCATATTACCGGCGGCGCGTTGGATTTCCTCGAAACGGCTGATTCAACGCCGGGGCGCGGCATGCTCATCGGCGCGGAACTTGCGAAAACGCTGGGCGTTTCGGTCGGCGAAAGCGTCACGCTGATTTCGCCGATGAAAGAAGACGCCTCCGCGTGGCCTGCGCCGAAACTCCAGATGTTTCAGGTGAGCGGAATTTTCGAGTACGGCATGTACGAATATGATTCCAGCCTCGTCTATATCTCGCTGCGGGCGGCGCAGGCGTATTTTCAAACCGAACATCTTGCGAGCGGCCTCGAAGTGAAAACCGACGATCTTTTTGCGTCGCGGCGCGTCGCCGAACACATCCAAGATCAATTAGGCGGGGTGTACAACGTCAGAGATTGGTCGGAATTGAATAAAAGTCTGTTCACGGTGTTTGGCTTGTATAAAAAAGGCATGGTGCTGATGCTGACGCTGATTGTCGTGGTGGGCGGCCTGAACATCGCGAGTTCGCTGATTTTGATGGTGATGGAAAAACACCGCGACATCGCCATTTTGAAATCATTAGGCGCGAGCGCGGCCAGCATCATGAAACTCTTCGTGATGCAAGGGTGCTTTGTCGGCGTGACCGGCACGACGCTCGGCTGTCTGCTTGGCTTTATCGTCTGCCGCGTGGCGGATGCGTATCATTTGATTCGCTTGGAGGGGGGCGTCTATTTTCTGAATTATCTGCCGTTTCGGATGCTGCTGAGAGATTTTGCGCTTGTGGCCGTGTCGTCGCTGTTGATTTGCTTCTTGTCCACGCTCTATCCGGCGCGGCAAGCGGCCAAGCTTGATCCGGCGGTCGCGCTGCGCTGCGAATAGAGAAGGAAGAAGGCATGTATAAAGTTGTTGAATTAAGCATTGTGACGGATGAAACGCTTGAAGAGGCGCTGAATAGTTGGACAAAGAACGGCTGGACATTTGAAAGCCTGCATTTTGCCATGACGCCCGGATCAAAACGGCCGGCGATGGCGTTTCTGTTTTTTGTTCGCGCAGAAGCAACGGATGAACCCGGAAAAAAGGAGGGCTGAACCGCGTATGAAAACCTCGTATTTGTGTGCGGAGTGCTTGCTGCGTCAGGCGTGCGATGCCTGTGATGCGGTGTTTGAAAGCTGGGATGATCGCTATGAAACGATTGATTGGGTGATTAATAAACTGCAAAATTCATTTCACGACGCCGTTCCCGAAATGTTGGCAACGGAAATTCATCAAATGGTGAAAAGCGCGTCGAGTTCAGATCCGTATAAAGCCTTAAAAGAGGAAACCAACGCCATTTTCCGCGCGTTAGCCGACGAAGTGCGGCCGGAGTTGGCGACGCTGAAAGATAAAGCGCTGGCGGCGGCGCTGGCGAACGCGGTGGAAGCCGCCGTGCCGGTGTCGGTGGATGCCGAATCTATCGGCTATTTTAATGAACCTTTGACCGAAGGCTTGAAACAAGGCTTTGCGATTGACGAATTTGAGAAATTCGAGAAGACGCTGCGCGACGCGAAAAACGTGCTGTATTTGACCGATAATTGCGGGGAAATCGCGCTTGACGCCATTTTAATTGAAGCGATTGCCGAGATGGGCAAAACTATCGTGATTTCACCGAAAGAAGAGCCGATTTTGAACGACGCGACGGTTGACGATATTGAAGAATTGGGCTTAGGCCAGTACGGCGCGATTATTCCGCACGCGAAAGACACGATTGGCCTGACGGTTGACAATATGGCCGCCGGATTCCTCGATGTCTGGGAAAATGCCGATTTGATTATCGCCAAAGGCATCGGCTATTATCAGACGTTGTTCGGCGTGCGCGAAAACATTGCCTTCCTGCTGAAAGCGATTTGCCGCCCGGTTGCCCGAAGTTTGAACGTAAAACAGGGAGAGAACGTGATCCTGTTTTAGCTGCTGCCATTTTTTACCGCAGAGACGCGGAGATCGCAGAACAGACCTTTCAATATGCGCGCTCCGCGTTTTCCGCGTCTCTGCGGTGAAAGAAATTGTCCAGTTACCGTGCCGAAACTCATTATTTTTCTTGGGAAAAACATCGTGTGGGATGCGTCTCGCGAAAAGCGGGCGATTAAAATCGGGAAATTCGAAGACAATGACATTGTCCTCCGCGATCCCAGAGTCTCCCGCTATCACGCCGTCATCGTGAAAGAAGGCGGCGTGTATTACGTCTATGACAATGGCAGCACCAACGGCACGTACCTGAATAATAAGCGGCTTCCCAAAAAAATCCGGCGCGCGCTCGACGAAGAGGCGAAAATCTTTATTTCCCCGTTCACGCTGCAATGCAAAATCGTGCAGGAGGCCGAAAGTCAGCAAGGCACGCGCGTCGAGCCGCTGGAAGATGTCGTCGAAGATGCGTTTCATTACGGCTCGATGCTCGGCAGAAGCGAGGCGATGCTGAAAGTGTACGAGCAGATCCGCAAGATTGCCAAAGAGCGCGATCCCGTCCTGATTCGCGGCGAATCCGGCACGGGCAAGGAGTTGGTGGCGTGGGAAATTTTCACGTCCGGCAACCGCGTGGATAAGCCCTATGTCGCCATCAATAGCGGCGCGATCCCCAAAACGCTGCTCGAAACGGAACTGTTCGGCCATGAAAAAGGGGCGTTTTCCGGCGCGGATTCGCGCAAAATCGGCAAGTTCGAGGACGCGCACACCGGCACGCTGTTTTTGGATGAAATCGGCGACACGCTGCCGGAAACGCAGGTCGCGCTGTTGCGCGTACTGCAAGACGGCGTGTTCTACCGCATCGGCGGGCGCGAGGAAATTCACGTGGACGTGCGCGTCATCAGCGCGACGAATCAACCGCTTGAGCAGTTGATCGCTGCCGGGAAATTCCGCGAAGATTTATATCAGCGCTTGAGCGTGCTGACGATTTTCTTGCCGCCCTTGCGCGAGCGCGGCGAGGACATTGATCTGCTGACGCAGCATTTTCTGAAGCAGTACGGGCAGGAAAAATCCGGGCATATCCCCGACATCACGCCGGAAGCGATGGAACGGCTGCGGCGGTTTCCTTGGCCCGGCAACGTGCGCCAGTTGGAAAGCGTCATCAAGCGGACGCTGCTGTATAAAGAGGACGATTCTCGGATTGACGTGGAAGACCTCGACATGGACGCCGTGCGCCAGCCGTTCAACGAATCCATGCTGCGCAACCCGACCCGCCCGCAATTCCTCAAAATTCTGGAAGAGGTCAACTGGAACGCGCGGAAAGCGGCGGAACTGCTCGGCGTGACGCCGAAAGCCGTGCAGAATAAGGCGAACCGGTACGGCATCAAGCTCCGCGACATCAAAAAGCACGGCTATTCGTCCGAATAGCTGGCTGAAAAAAAACGTTATGGCCAAGGAAAGCTGTCAGACGCCTTGAACGTGTCTGACAGCGAGGAGAAACCGCGTGAACGCCCCGCATCGTTTGATGAAAATCTTGCTCGCGCTGATGCTGCTGCCGATGGCGGCGGCCGCGCTCATTGTGTTCGGCGGCGTCTGGATGAACGCTTCCCGTGATGTCGCGCTCGCCATCTGCTCAAACTGGATCGTGCTGCTCCTGCTTGGCATGGTGGCGTTAGCGTGTCTGGGCGCGGTGTCGTTTCTTTCGCATCTCATTTGGGATCAAATCGCCTTTCTCACCAGCGTGACGGAGGCGTTAGCGCATGGCAAAAACGCGCAGCATTTCCCTGAACGCGCGCTTTTCCGGGAATTCGAGCCGCTCTATCGCTCGCTGATGACGCATGCCCATTTTCACAGCCACATCACCGACGTTGTGAAAGACATTTCCCGCCATCCTTCTTCGTCCGTTCTGCCGCTCCGCTCCGAAGACGATGAATTTCTCAAAGCCATCAACGCCTTGATTCTCTATTTGAACAACATTCATGACGTGATTATCGCCATCCGCGACCACGATTTGACGCAGTTAGCCATCCGCGATGAATTTCGCAACGGCTCGGCCACGTCATTGTCCGGCATGATTTTCGAATTGACCGCGCTTTCCGGCCGAACGAGAACGTATGCCAATCAAATCGTGCGAACCGTCGCGCAGATTGCTTCGCTGAGCAGCCAAGGGGCGCAGGATACGAAGCTCATCACGAAGCGGCTGACGGAGATGGCGCAGGCGATTGCCAAAATCGGCGCGCGCATCGAAGATATTGCGGCGCATCTTCAAAAACATGCGCTGGCGGTGGATGACACATCGGCCGTGATTGAGCAAACCTCCCACGCCGTCGAACTTTTGACGCATTCGATAGAGGAATTGAAGGCGCAGATCGAGCAAAACGCGCTCGGCGCGCGGGCGCCCGAAAATCCCGCGCTCTCGCTTGACCGCATGGATGAGGCCACGCGCGCCATCGAACAGGAAGCGTCCGATAGCGCGTCGCTGTTTCAGCAGGCGTTAGACGACGTGCATCAGGGCAAAGATGTCATGGAGCAGAGCATCGCCGGAATGCACGCCATTCAAAAGACGATGGGCGAATTTTTTTCCATCGTCAAGCAATTGGGCGAGCGTTCTGAGGAAGTCGGCGAGACGCTGGAAGTCATCAGCGACATCGCCGACCATACGAACCTGCTGGCCATCAACGCCGCGATTATTTCGGCGCATGCGGGCGAGCATGGCCGCGATTTCGCCGTCATTGCGGACGAGATCGGCAAGTTTGCCGAGCGCACCCGCGATTCCGCGTCAGAAATCGAGGCGCTGCTGCGGGCGATTCAAGAAGAATTTCGCCACGCCATGCTGGCGATGGATCGCTCGTCGAAAGCGATGAACGAAGGGACGGCGCTGTCGCTGCTCGCCGGAAAAACCTTCGACGCGCTGCTGTCGCGCATCGAAAGCATGCGCGAAGTCGTCGGCAGAATCGGCGACGGCACGACGCAGCAAAGCCAAGAACATCTCCGCCTGCGCGGCATGCTCGAAGACTTGGAACTGACGCTGAACGACAAGCAGGATCGGCTTTCCCATATTTTATGGCAGTTTATGGAAATGGCGGTGCAAGTGCGGACAATCAGCGTCTCGCATAAAGACGGCAACGCCCGCCTCGCCTCAATGGCAAAGCATCTCGACGATATTTCGCATGAAATCGGCCACGTCGTGCAGCAAAATTTGACCGAATCCGCGAAGCTCATCGAATCGGCAGACTACGTGAACAAGTTGGCGTCGCGCACAGGCGCGGGTTTGGAAAAATCGGCGCAATTTTCGCAGGATTTATTGAATGTGGGAGGCAATTTAGCCTTCACGACGGGCGAATTCATGGCGTCATCCGCCATGCCGCAGCCGATTCCGTCTGACCACAACGTCATTGGATTTATTCGGCGCGGGGCGGAGATTTTCTTTGATCGACTGCATGACAGTATTCGGCGCGAAGCGGGGCAGCAGGGCTTCGAAGTGCTGGAATTGGATTCGAATTATGATTCCATCAAACAGGTT
>CAZCGG010000140.1:0-2103 GCA_964498135.1 uncultured Candidatus Moduliflexus sp. | reverse complement strand
GCAGGGCTTCGAAGTGCTGGAATTGGATTCGAATTATGATTCCATCAAACAGGTTGAGCAGGTGAACTGGCTGCTGAAACTGCCGAACGCGCGCGGCGTGATTCTCTGCCCCACCGATGCGGGCGTTGCCCAAAAGCTCGTCCAGAAAGGGATGAACTCGGGCATTCCGTTCGTCGCGGCGGATGAAACGATTGCCACCACGTTTTCCGTGCGCTCCAATAACCGCGAAGGGGGGCGCTACGCCGCCGAATTGCTCATGACGCTTTTGCCGCCGAACGCCACCATCGGCGCGATGGTGGATCGGGCGGTGGATTCCATGACGCGGCGGGCGTTGGGCTTTCGGCAGCGCGCGGATCAATACCCCTTCGATTTCGTGGAACTCCCCTGCAATATGATTGACGCGGAAAAATTGAAGCATCTCATCATTTCGGCGATTAAGCAGATGCCCGGCCTGCAAGGAATTTTTCTGCCGAACGAATATGTGACGACCGCGTACTTGACCGCGTTGCATGATGGTTTGCTCCCCGCCAAGCCGCTCTTCGCGGTCGGCTATGACCAGACGCCGATGGTTGAGCAGGCGATTCGAGATGGAGAACTGGCTGGCGCGATTTTTCAGCAGGCTGAAAGCATCGGGGCGCAGGCGTTTCGCCAACTGCATGCGCTGATGACGCAGCAAATCCGCCTTGAGGAGCAGGAGGAGCGCACGATCTATTTCCCGACGGCGTTGGTCACGAAAGAAAATCTTGACGCGGTTCTTCAGCAGCAGCGCGATCAGGTGTCTTGATAATCTGTTATAAATTTTCAAGAAAATTATATTGTTCGTTTCTTTATTTTATAAGAGTTTAACCCAAGTGTATAAAGAAGAAAATATGAATTTACTACCAAATGAAATTCCTTATTTCTCAACAGAGTTTGGACATGCCTATTTAGGAGATTCTTTGAAACTCATAAAAAAATTCAAAGAGGCATCTATTGATCTTATTTGTACGTCCCCTCCATTTCCATTATTACGAAAAAAAGCCTATGGAAATGTCGAGGCGCATGAATACATTCAATGGTTTAAGGCATTTGCGTTTGAATTTGCGAGAATTTTAAAGCCAAAAGGATCTTTAATTATTGATCTTGGAGGAACATGGGTTAAAGGGTTCCCTATTCGCAGCCTGTATCATTATAAACTATTATTAGAGCTTTGTCAACCAAAAGAAGAAGGCGGTTGTGGATTCTATCTTGCTCAAGAACTCTATTGGTATAATCCCTCTAAATTGCCGACACCGGCAGAATGGGTTACGATTCGACGTGAGCGCGTTAAAGATGCGGTTAATACGGTATGGTGGCTCAGCTTAGATGAGCATCCAAAAGCTGATAACAGGCGTGTTCTCAAACCTTATAGCGACGCACAAAAAAAACTGATGAAAAACGGGTATAAACCGAAAGTTAGACCGTCTGAGCATGTGATTAGCAATAAATTTGGCAAAGATAATCAAGGAGCTATTCCGCCAACCCTTTTGAATGGAATGGATGATGATGACGAGAAAATAGGAGATGATGTCATTGTTCCTGTTAATGTTATTTCAGCTCCGAATACGTCAAGTAATGATCAATACTTGCGATTATGTCGAAAATATCATATTGAACCTCACCCGGCCCGCTTTCCTAAAGCATTGCCTGAATTTGTCATCGGGTTATGCACGGAAGAACGAGATATTATCCTCGATCCATTTGCTGGATCAAATATGACTGGGTATGTCGCTGAACAAATGAAACGATATTGGATTGCGATTGAAAAAGAACAAATTTATCTTCAAGGCGCTCAATTTCGATTTGCAGAGGAAGAAGCTTTTACATTTGACCATGCTACCCAAGTCATCCAGATGAAACCGGTTATTCAATTAGAATTTTAGGAGATAAACTAATGTTTAAAGAGAAATCTGTCCGTCGTTTTACCTGTGGAGATCAATTTGAACCATTTAAAACCCCGCTAATTGATTTGTTAGAACTTTGTCTTATTCATCAACCTGATCGTGTCAGCTTACAAAGAGCCATTCGAGCAAAATTTTTTGAAGGGCATGGAAAAGATCCTGTTACTCGTGATGATAATTCCAA
>CAZCGG010000139.1:0-12274 GCA_964498135.1 uncultured Candidatus Moduliflexus sp. | reverse complement strand
CAATATATTTTTTCACCATACGCATTTATTCGAATAGAACACTGATGGACTGAGAAAAATGTACATCAGTTTCAGCAGCCTCATCAGGATTCTATGATCATCTCATTTCATGACGGCGGCGTCGGCGAAAATGGCAATTGGATATGAACCGTTGTCCCTTTCTGCAACGCGCTTTCCACCCAGATCCGCCCATTATGCGCCTGCACAATCGCCTGACAAATCGCCAGCCCCAACCCAGACCCGCCAAATTCCCGCGTTGACGTATTATCCACTTGAAAAAATTTCTCAAAAATCTTCTCGAAATACATGTCGTCAATGCCGATGCCCGTATCGCTGACGGCAATCCGAATGCCCGCATTTTCTCGGAACACCCGAAACTCGACCTTGCCGATTTCCGTAAATTTCACGGCATTGGAAAGAACATTTTTGAATAGGCGAATGATTTTCGGGCGATCCGCCAAAATCTTCGGCAGATTCGGCTCAATCGTCATGAAAAAATTCAGCCCTTTCGTTTGCGCCGCCTTGCTTGCCGTTTCGCACACTTCCCGCGCGATCATCGCCATATCGAGCATTGTGGGGTTTAATTCCATTTCTTGCGCTTCTAACCCGGTCAAGTCAATCAAATTATCAATCAATTCTGACAAAAATTCGCCCTGCTCTTTCGAGATGCCGATAAATTCGCGCTGCTCTTCCGTCAATTCGCCGAGGCTATCTTGCAGCAGCAATTCGTAAGTGGTGAGAATTGACGTGAGCGGAGTGCGCAGTTCGTGGGAAATCGTCGAAAGAAAATTCGCTTTCAGCCGGTTCAGTTCTTTGGCTTTCGTGATATCGCGCAACACGGTCACCACGCCCATCGGACGCTCATTGCGATCCTGCAATGGCTTCGCAATCGCCACAATCGTGCGCTCTTCGTGCCGCGCATCCGCTTTAATGACGATTTCATCGCTGACGACTTCTTCTTCTTCATTGACCGCCTCGGCAATCAGCATGATCAATTCTTGCAGCGCGCGCACATCCACGACGCGCTTGCCAATCAACTCGCTTTCCGCGCATCCCAAAATTTCGAGGCACGCTTTATTCACCAGCGAAATCCGCTCATCCCCGTCAAACACGATAATCCCGTCGCCAATCGAATGCACGATAGCCTCGGCTTTATTTTTTTCCGCGACAAGTTCCTGCGACAGCCGCTCATTCAGCCGCTTAATCTTGGCTTTTTGAATCAGCAGCAGCACGGTTTGCTTCAGGTCTTCGTAATCCCACGGTTTTTTAATGCACCGCTCCAAACCAGCGTGATTCACCGCGTACACGACATCATCAAATCCGGCGTGGCCGGTAAGGATGACTGTCATGATATTCGGATTTTTTTTATGCACGATTTCCAGAAAATGCGAGCCTTGCATTCCCGGCATGATCTCGTCCGTGATGACGATGTCCACCTGTTCGCCTTGCTCTTCGAGTTCATTCAGCACAGTCAGGGCTTCTTCTGCGCTTTCGGCCACCTCGATTTCGCAGGCGTCACCGACGGCATGCTCCAACTGGGCTAATAATGATCCCACAATTTCCGGCTGATCGTCAACACAAATAATAAACCCTTTTTTCATGGATGGCGCGGGCGGTTTATCGCTGTTGAAAGCGAAGATAGACCGGCGTTTCCGAAAAATCAAACTGTTCGCGAAATTGATTGACGAGATACCGTTGATATGAAAAATGCACGCCCTCTGGGTGATTGCAAAACACCACAAATGTCGGCGGGCGCACGGCGGACTGGCTGGCGTAGTAGAATTTGAGCGGCCTCCCGCGATACACGGGCGGATGATAGGCGTTCACCATCTGCGCGAGCGCGTCATTCACGGCGGATGTGGCGATCCGTCTATTATACTGCGCGTAAATCCGGTCGGCAAATTCCAGCGTTTTGAGGACGCGCTGCCCCGTTAATGCCGAAATAAAAATAATGGGTGCGTAATCCAAAAATTTCAGCTTTTCCTTGAGATCAAGCACGAATTTCCCGGCCGTGTCCGTGTCTTTTTCAATTACATCCCACTTATTGACCACAATCAGCATGGCGCGCCCGTTATTATGGGCATATCCGGCGATTTTCGCGTCCTGATCCGTGACGCCTTCGAGCGCGTTCAGCATGATAAACGCGATATGGCAGCGATCCATGCTTTTAAACGAGCGGACGACGCTGTACCGTTCGACCGGATCAGTAATTTTGCTTTTCCGTCGAATGCCGGACGTGTCAATAAATGTGTAATGCGTTCCGTTGACATACACATCGGAATCAATCGCGTCGCGCGTCGTTCCGGCAATGTCCGTGACAAGCATCCGATTTTCGCCCAACAGATAATTGACCAGCGACGATTTCCCGACGTTCGGCCTGCCGACGACGGCGATGCGCATGGAGGCGGGTTCTTGCGCATCCTCGTCCGCCTCGGTTTGCTCCGGGATGCGCTCGCAGATTTTATCCAGCAGATCGCTCAACCCCAATTTATGTTCCGCCGAAATCGGCAGAATATCGGGAATGCCTAAGCGATAGAGGTTGAACATGTTTTGCTCATGCTTCGGCCCGTCAATTTTATTGGCGACGTAAAAAATCGGCTTCTGCGCTCGCCGCAACAGCTGCGCCACTTCAAAATCATTGGTGGTCAATTCGCCCTGCCCATCGAACAGGCAGATAATCATGTCCGCTTCTTCAATCGCAAGATTGGTTTGCATCTGCATCTGCGACAGCATCGGATCATCGGTGACGGGGGCTAACCCGCCGGTATCAATCACGGAAAATGTTTTATCCAGCCAGCGGCATGTGCCGTAAATCCGGTCGCGGGTGACGCCCGGCATGTCTTCGGTAATTGCCGTATGCTGTCCGATCAGCCGGTTAAAGAGGGTGGATTTGCCGACATTCGGCTTGCCTACGATAGCCACAGTCATTTTTTGCATTCTTTTGCGACCGAAGAAACATAAAAAGGTTAAGGGCTGAGTGGCGCGCTTAACCTTTTTACGCTATCCAATGTTCTCAGGCCAAGAGCCTGTTCAGCCTGGCTTTCACGTCGCGGTAGCCGGGATTCATTTGAAATAATTCCTGAAAAATATGGGCGGCTTCCGTGACGCGCCCGTCTTCTTCATACGACGACGCGATTTGATAGGTCAAATCTTGATAACGCTGTTCCCCTTTGTTGACTCGGGCGCGAGCTTCCTGCAACGCCTGAATCGCCTGCGCGTATTCCCCTTTTTCGGCATAACAGAGGGCGATCACGCTTTGACATTCGACAAATTTGGACGGCTCAAGCGACGCGAGCTTCAATTCCTCAATCGCGTCGTCTAATAACGCCATTTCTTTGTAGGAAATACCAAGCTCATAATGGGTTTCATAATCTTCCGCTCCGACTTCTTCCAACACGCCTTGCTTAAATTCTTTGACAATATCCTTGACCTCGCTGGTTGCGAGCTTTTCCGATCCCTGAATTTTCAGATTCGGCGCGGGCGCGGGCGCGACCACCTCAACCTGATCAAAACTGACCGTCGTATCGAGACGCGAGGCGAGATCGAAGAACCCGCCGCCAGATGGTTTCGGCGCAGACGGCGTCGGCTGCGGCGCAGGCGTTCCGCCGAAATCAAAATCTAAGCTGTGCGAGTCCGCAGGCGCGGGCGCTGCGGGCGCGTTCCACGAAATCGCGCCGTGATCTTCAATCTGAAAATCTACCGCATGCTCGTCTGCGGCCGCGCTGCCGCCCATATCGAAATCAAGCGCATTTTCCTCATGAACAGGTGGTTCCACCGCGCTCTCCTCATCCCCGAAATTCAACGAGGTCAATTCATCCTCGGAAAAGACGATAGAGGCTGCCGGGATGGTCGGCGCTTGCGGGGCTGTGGCCGCCGCTTGAACGACGGGCGCGCCTGCGAGCAATTCCATCTGCTCCTTATAGTCATAATTATTGGGAAAAAGTTGAAGGAGTTTGCCAAAAACGTTTTTCGCGTCGCTGCGTAGTTCTAATTGAGCATACGAATAGCCGATCCGCGACAGAATCTCTTCATTCTCCCCTTGCAGCGCCAACGCCCGCGCATATTGCTTTTTCCCTTCCTCGCGGTCGCTCTGAATCAGCACGTCGCCGATGTCCACGTAGATGGTGGCGGCGTCCGCCGGAAAATTTTCGCTTTCGTACATCGCCGCAAGTTTCATGCGGATTTTGATGTTTCCATGATCGAGGTCAGCGATTTTGCGGTAGGTGTCTAACGATTCATGTTTTTTCCCTGAAGCCGCCTGCATTTCCGCCGCCGCGAGGTAATTCGTCTTCGCCTCACCGATCAGCCCTTTCTGCACGTACAGATCCGCTAACTGCAAATAGGTGCTGATGAGTTCCGGTTTCGCGCGCTGCGCCTTTTTATAGACGGCAATCGCCTTGAGCGTGAACCCGTCTTTTGCGTAGAGATCGCCGACTTTCAGGTAATATTCACAGGCTTTATCGGCTTCGTTGCGTTTGGCATAGAGATCGCCTAAATTATTGAGCGCGTTCCGGTCTTCTGGCTGGTCTTTGAGGATTTTTTCGTATTTCTCGACTTCTTTATCTTTTCCCCCGCCTTTTTTCTGGCCGAAACCTTTAAAAGCATCGAGAAAGCTTTTAGACATTGGTTCGCCCTCCACTCGTAAAAAATCGGAAAACCTTTTCAGTCAGGTTCATAAGAAGATGGCATCAACGGGGGAGCGCGGAGGGCTGCATGTCCTCGCGCACTCCAACATCTTTTGACCCACGACGCGCCGACAACGTAAAAACATCCTTCCGCAAACGCTCCCGATGCTATTTTTTGGCAAGCAACGCTTCATAATTTGCTGCGGACAGAAGCCGGTCAAGTTCGGCAGGATTGGCCATGCGCACTTCGAGAATCCACCCCGTTCCATAGGGTTCTTGATTGATCAATTCGGGGGTATCGTCTAACGCCTCGTTGATGAGGATGACCTCGCCGCTGACCGGCGCAAACAGGTCGGAAACGGTCTTCACCGATTCAATTGTGCCGCAGACTTCAAATTGGGTAACGACTGAGCCGGTTTCGGGGAGTTCGACATACACGACATCGCCTAATTGTTCCTGCGCATATTGCGTAATGCCGACAATCGCTCGATCTCCGTCAACGCGCACCCATTCATGCTCTTTGCTGTATTTCAGTTCTGTTGGGTACATAATCGTTTGATGCGCCGCGCCTGCGCCGGAATCCGGCGCAGGCCGCATGAGTTAGCTTCGTTCCCCTTCTTTTCCCGGACGGCGAGACGTATCCATGTCCACGTTCCCTTTAAAATGCGCCCCTTCCGCCACAATCACTTTCGGCGCTTTAATATCGCCCATCATCGTGCCGGAGGCGACGATTTCCACGCGATTCTGCGCCACGAGATTGCCGGTCACTTTGCCGCCGATATTGATATTTTCGGCCTGCACGTCCGCTTCAACCACGCCGCTCTGCCCGATAATCAAATTGCGTTCCAACACGATCTTTCCAAGCACCCGTCCTTCGATTTTCACGTCTTCATCTCCGACGAGTTCCCCTTTAATCGTAATCCCTTTGCCAATCGTCGTAAATCCGCCTTCGCCGCGCGGTTTCCGTTCCACCGGCATCGGCGGCGGCGTCGGTTCTTTGTCGCGCTGCTTCGGCGCGATTTGCGGTTCGATCTGCACCGCCGATTTTACTTGCTGTTGAGTTTCTTCAATTTCGTTTTCGTTTCGCTGCTGCCGTCCAAAAAGTGCCACGATACAATCCTCCTTCAAACGAATTCCCTTCTATTCTCAAAGAGTATCGGAAATTCTTCGGTTGAATACTCTGGTATCTCTACAACACGCATGTTTTGCGATATTGACGTTTTCCCCGCGACGCGCTCTGCGTGTCAAGCGTTGAATAGCAAATTTTACCGTTCTGTCAATTTCGTTTGGTGTTAACAAGAGGGACTCAACTTGTCAAGTTTTTTCTCGCGTCATCTCTCCGCGTTCCCTTGCGGACGGGTTTATGAAGGATGCGCCTGTTTCTCGCGCGGCGAGCGTTTTCCCCATTTACAACTTGAGTTTGAGCGCCTTCCACGCCTCAAGCATCAACGCCTCGACCGCTTGCGCGTCTTCATTTGTATAATCCGTTCTTTTATTGCCGACGCCGACAACCATCACCATCCGATTCCCTTCATAAATCGGAAGATTCATGTGCTTTCGCACATGCACGTGGCCTTGCGGATAGCCTTTTTTCGTCGGCTTCACGAGACTCGGATAATCGTTCGTGATCACCACGCCCTTTTCTCGCACGGCATCGCCCCACAGCCCCGTTTCGCTCACTTTATACACCATCGGCTTGTTGACCATCGAGCAGTTCATCATGGCCGACGCCGACCATGCGATCATCGTGAGTGTTTCGGCGTTCTCGTCCAACGTGGCGAAATACGACAATGTTGAATCAGTGACGGCGCATAAATACGTCGTGAGCTGCTGCTTGTATTCGTCAAGCGGCCTTCCGGCAGACTCTTTGATGATTTCAAGCGCGCGCAATAATTTTGAATTCATAGATAGAATGATCTCCCTAAAACGTTATTAGACCTCTTGCATACGTCATTATTCCCTCGACACCCCGTTCACACCCCGTTCACACCCCGCCCGCTCTGAGCCTGTCGAAGAGCGTATTTCAACGGTCAAGCGCACCCTTCGACAGGCTCAGGGCGAACGGAAAAGACTTTTGCAAGAGGTCTATTGATACAAACCGGACAGGTTTCCGGTTTAATAGCGTTCAAATTCATCGTCAAGGGCATCACGACCGCCGGATTTGACCGGCATTTCGCGCTGGGGGGCGGGCGATGCAGACGATGGGGCCGTCGCCGCGCTCGAGGGCGCAGCGGCCATGCTCTCCGTCAATGCGCGCAACGCGGCGTCACTCACGCCTCTCTCCGCCAGCGCGCGGAGAATCTCTTGCAATCCGGCGTCAACCGCGAAATCGTTCAGCGTGGTGTCGGACACGGTGAAAAAGGCCATCGTTTGATGCAACTGCGCGGCCTGATGCGCCAACATGCCGGCGGAAGCCGCCAATTCTTCCGCCGTCGCCGCATGCACCTGCGTCACCTGATCCAATTGCTGAATCGCTTGATTGACCTGATCTGCGCCGGACGACTGCTCCGCGCTCGCCGCGCTGATTTCTTGCACGAGTTCCGCCGTTTTCTGGATATTTGGCACCAACGTGCTTAACATCGTTCCGGCGCGCTGCGAGACTTCTAAGCTGGAACTGGCGACTTCCACGATGCGTTCCGCCGCAATCCGGGTCGTGTTCGCCAATTCCCGCACTTCGTGCGCCACGACGGCAAACGCTTTGCCATACTCTTGCGCCCGGCTCGCCTCAATCGTCGCATTCAGCGACAGCAGCCGCGTTTGCTGCGCGATGTCCTGAATGACGGAAATCTGGCTGACAATCTGCTGCATGGCGATCACCGTTTCGGCCACCACTTTGCCGCCTTCTTCCGCATACGCGAACGACTGTTTGGCAAGCAGTTCGGTTTGTCGGGCATTGTCGGCATTTTGCCGGATATTGGCCGTCATTTGTTCCATTGACGCGGAGGCTTCTTGGCTTGCGGCGGCCTGCTGCGACGCGCTGCGCGACAACGATTCGGCGCTGGAACTCAATGCTTGGCTGCTGTTGGCAAACGTCTCGGCAGAGGCTTTCACTTCGCGCACCACGCGGGTCAATTGGCGGTTCATCGTGTTCAGCGCGGTCACAATCGCTTTGAAATCGCCCTTGCATGCATGCGTGATAACCTCTGGGATGTCGCCTTTTGAAAGCCGATCCAGCGCGTTGGTCGCCACCGTCAACGGCATGGCGAACGCCTCAATCATCGAGTTCAAGCCGCCCATCAAATCTCGCCAAATGCCGCGAAACCTGCTGATATCGCTCCGCGTTGCCAATTGCCCGTTCTGAATCGCCCCGATCAGATCGTTCATTTCTCGCAGCACGTCGTTGAGGCTGGTTTTCATATCGTGAAACGCCCGCGCCAATGCCCCGATTTCGTCCTGCTGCCGAATATGAAGTTCCCTGCTGAAATCGCCGTTCGCAATCGCGTTGGCGCCGCTGAGCAACTGAACGAGCGGGCGAATGAGAATATGGCGCAAACTCATGGCCATGGCGAAAAACATGATCGCATTCAACCCCAAAATCGTCACGGCCAACATCTTGATTATTCCGCGCAGTTCGCTCTGCATGAACTGTTTCGTCAGCGACAGCGTGACCGTCCCCAAGCGTTCGTCGTTTTTTATGATCAGGTCTTTGCTTGTGATGAAATTCCCGTTTAGGCCATCCTGCGTATCAACAATCTGCCACTGCGCATCGCGCCCTTTGCCGATTAAGACGCGCTCTTTCGCATCACGCACAAGAATTGTCAGCACGTTTCGGTCGTGCATTTCCGCAAGCACGATTTCCTGAATTAGTGGGAAATTGACATCCCAAATCGGGGTGGCTAAATTGCTGCACAGTCGTCCCATCACGCTCTCTGACAGGGCATTCAGGCGGGCAAGGCTGGCTGAGCGCAAGGTAAAATATTGATACGTGCCATAGACGGAGAGCAGCGTGGTTGTCAGCAGGACGAGCGTGACGCCCATCTTGAATTGAATGCTCTGGCGAAAACGGATCGAATACGCGGACATCATGCTTCCCCTATCGTAGCAGCCGTGCGCAGACCGTTCACGCGGCGGCCTGCGCACGGCCTGCTTGGAACGCTTACTTCAAGTATTTGTTTCGAATCGCGTCTATGACGCCTTCCTGTTGCAATTCTTTCAGCACGTCCGACAACTGTTTCGCTAACGCCTCCGCTTGCGCGCCTTTGGCCTTCGAGAAGCCGACATAGGTTGGCTGGTCATCAATGATAAAATCCAACATCTTCACCTGCTCGCCGATCTGCTTTTCTTTGACAAGGAATAAGCCGACTAACTCAAAGGTAATCAGCGCATCATACCGTTCAGCCAGCAATTTATCAAACACCATCGCTTGGCTGCTCGATTCGTCTCGCACGATTTTTTGATTTTTATCGAACAGGTCGCCGTAAAAATTATCTCTGACCATTCCGACGGTTTTCCCTTCCAAATCCTGAATGCTTTTCACCTGAAGCGTACTGTCTTTGCGCGTAAACAAAACGGAACGCTGCGCACTGATCGGGGTTTCAGGGAAAACGAGGAACGGGTGTTGAGCCGGGTAGCCGATTGAAAAGATGGCATCCGCGTCGCCCTCTTCCACTTGCTTTAGCGCCCGCGCCCATGGCAGCGAGAGGAATTGTGGCGTCACGCCCATGCGACGGCAGGCTTCTTCCAGCACTTCCGTGTCAATTCCGACCACTTTGTCGCCTTGCGTGTATTCATACGGCGGCCATTCCTCGAACACGACCGTCAGCGTTTGTTGAGCATGCGCCTGTGCTGTCCAGCACAAAAACATCACAACCAACCAAGCGATTTTTCGCATAGCAGATTCCCCCTTGTTTTCATGAACATGATCGTTTTCTGGCAGGAATTCGACAGAAACAGCCTTACATGAGAACAAACATCTTGACAAGTTTTTTCTCATGCCATTGACATTTCTCGCAGACGCAATCCGATGACCGCGAACTCCCCTCTTGGGAGGGGAATCGCTGATCTGAATTTTTATTTATGAGAAACGTGATTTTTCTTGTTGCTTTTTTCGCGCCTGAACATCACAGGGGTTAGGCGTGAATAGTTGGATCAATATTGATATGTTCTGGGGCGTCTGCGCAGGGCGCATGATGACGCTGGAATCAGGAGGAATCGTATGAAAAATTGGTTTGGCCGCCTGTTCGTTTTTGGAATGTTGCTGATGGCGTTGACCGCATGCGGCGCGATGCATTCCCCATCACAGAAACCGCACCCGCAGAGCAAACCGTCGAAAACAAAACCGGCGCAGAAGCCTGCCGCGAAGCCGACGGCTGCGCCAACGGCGGAAGCGGACAAATTCGTGCAGACCGGCACGGCGCAATTAAACAACGGCGACGTGAATCAGGCTATTGCGTCCTTTAAAAAGGCGTTAAAGGCAAATCCGAAACATGCGAAAGCCGCGCAGCAGCTTCAACAGGCGGAACAGAAAAAGGCGAACTTGATTGATGAACATCTGCGGCGAGGAATCACCTATTTTAACGGCGACCAGTTAGAGCAGGCCATGCAAGAATGGAAGCAGGTGTTAGCGCTCGATGCGGATCACGCTAAAGCGCTGGATTATAAACAACGGACGCAGGTTCGGCTCGACGCCTTGCGGCAAAAAAAGTAGAGCGCGAACGACGACTTTCCATTTTTCAGCCATATTTTAGCGGTTGAAACCTCTGCTGTATTCCATTGCCGCTTTGCGGCAACATGCCCGCCCTGAAAGGGCGAAGGGATACAAACAGAGGTTTCAACCTCTGAAAAAATCTAAATCCAATTTTTCTTTCTAAAATACGCCAGCAACGCCACGCCAATCCCGATCATGATCGCCCAAATCAGGTAATAGCCCCACCGCCACTCCAATTCCGGCATGTACTTGAAATTCATGCCATACACCCCGGCGATAAACGTCAACGGAATGAAGATCGTGCCGATAATCGTCAAAAACTTCATGATTTCATTGGTTTTATTGCTGATGGTTGAAAGATAGACTTCCAGATGGCCGGACAGCATTTCTCGAAAGGTTTCGAGCGTTTCAATGACTTGCACAACGTGGTCGTATAAATCTCGAAGATAGACGGAGGTGGAATCTTGAATCAACTCGGTTTCCTGCCGGTCTAATTCATTCATAATCGTGCGTAGCGGCCAGACCGTTTTTCGGAAAAAAATCAATTCTTGCCGCAAATCATGCAAATCTTCCAGAATGCTGGGTTCTGGATTGGTAAAGAGTTTCTCCTCAATATTCTCAATTTCATCGCCGATTCGGTCGAGAACCTTGAAATAGCCGTCAACAATCGCATCCAGCAGCGAATAGGCTAAATAATCCGCCCCGCCCTTTTTAATTTTCCCCTTATTATATTGAATTCTGGTGCGAATCGCATCGAACAAATCCCCCTGCCGTTCTTGGAACGTTAAGACGAAATTTTTTCCAAGCACTAAGCTGACGTGATCAATATCAAGCTCGTAGGTATTGATGTCAAATGTGTACATTTTGAGGTTCAGCGCGATGTAATTGTCAAAAAATTCGACTTTCGGGCGCTGCTGCGTGTTGACAATATCCTCGATAGTCAGGGGATGGAGGCCGTAATCATGCGCGAGACGCTCTAACATGGCGACATCGTGCAGGCCGTCCACGTTAATCCACGTCACGCTCGGCAACTCTTTATAAGGAAAGCATTCCTCGATAGATTGCACGATGCGCCGCTCCGTATGCACATCGTCGTAATCATACAGCGTGATTTTCACTGCCTCCGATTGTTGTTCTCCGACGAACACCGGCGTCCCCGGCGGCAATCCAATGCTTTCGAGCATTGTACTCATGATATGGCCTCCTTCTCTGCTGAGTCGGCGCATTCATTTCGCGGCTGGAATGATGCGTGCGGAACAGATGTTTGGTGAGATGAATGTTCTGAAACGACACTTTACGCGCCGCGCGAAAAGATGCAAGAAAAACGTCACTGAAAAATCATCGCCATTTTGAAACCGGCTTCGAAAATTTTCTAAAAAAAACTTGACATTTTGACCATGAAGCATATTTTAATGTTAGCACTCGATATAGTTGAGTGCTAACAGCAAGCGCAGTTACTCGCATCGCGCGACGGCTTCGCTGCTCGCCCCGCAGATGCGGAACAGTGAACCTTCAAGAATGGAAAAGATCGTCAGGGAGGCAGTTGCTATGAAAATTCGTCCATTGCATGATCGAGTTTTACTCAAACGTTTTGAACCGGCAGACAAAAAAACGGCCGGTGGCATCATTATTCCCGATACCGCCAAAGAAAAGCCGCAAGAAGGGGAAATTATCGCCGTTGGCCCAGGCAAAGTCACCGATGACGGCAGAGTGCAGCCGATGAACGTGAAAGCCGGTGATCGAGTGCTGTTCGGCAAATATGCGGGCACCGACGTGAAAATGGATGATCAAGAATACATTATCATGCGGGAAGACGATATTCTTGGGATTTTGGAATAAAACATTATTTCATGAACCTTTTGATTTCTTGAAAAACGACGCTTCGAAATGCAGCGTCGTTTTTTAGAGAACATGCGAACTATGGCAAAACAATTGAAATTTGGCGATGAAGCCCGCGCATCGGTGTTGAAAGGGCTGAATATCCTCGCAGACGCCGTCAAAA
>CAZCGG010000138.1:0-12308 GCA_964498135.1 uncultured Candidatus Moduliflexus sp. | reverse complement strand
GTCGAGATCGAAATCGAAGTGATTGCGCATGTCGGAAAATAGCGCGTCGGCATAACCACCACAAACCACAGATTTTCACAGAGTATTTTCCCCTGTAGAGACGCACGGCCGTGCGTCTCTACAGGGGAAAATACTCTGTGAAAATCTGTGGCGAAAAAATATGCGAATGGTGATTCAGCGCGTGACGGAGGCGTCGGTCACGGTGGACGGCAAAATCATCGGCAGCATCGGCAAGGGCATCGCCGTGCTGCTCGGCGTTGCCAAAGGCGATACGGAACAGGATGCCGATTTTTTGGCGCAGAAGTTAATCAATCTGCGGATGTTTGAAGACGATGCTGGGAAAATGAACCTGTCGGCGCAAGACGTCGGCGGCGACATTCTCGTGGTATCGCAATTTACGCTGATTGCGGATTGCCGGAGAGGCCGCCGTCCCGGATTTTCCTATGCCGCGCCGCCGGAAGAGGCTGACCGGCTGTATCAATATGTTGTCGCGCAGCTTCGCGGCGCGGGAATGCGCGTCGAAACCGGCCAATTTCAAGCCATGATGTTGGTGAAAATTTTCAATGACGGCCCTGTCACGTTCGTTGTTGAAAGCCAAGAAAGATAATGAGGATCGCTTATGTTCATCACGCCTGTCATTGTCGGTCAGCTTCAGCAAAATGCCTATGTCGTCGCCTGTGAGCAGACGAAAGAAGCGGTGATTATCGATCCGGGCGCGGAAGCGGATCGGATTTATCGGGTCATTACGTTTCATGGATTCAAATTGACGATGATTATGAATACGCATGGTCATCTGGATCATGTCGGCGCAATCGCCGAGCTTGTCGAGCAAACCGGCGTGCCGTTTCTGATGCACCGGGATGATTTATATTTGATCGAAGATATTGAAAAAGACCCGTTGCAGCCGTATTTTCAGATTAAACAGCCGCCGATGCCGACGCGCTTTCTGGAAGACGGCGAGCGCATCGCCGTCGGCAAGCTGGAATTTTTAGTGCTGCACACGCCGGGGCATACGCCGGGAAGCGTCTGCTTTTTCGCGCAGCGCGCCTTATTTTCGGGCGACACGCTGTTTTCCGGCACGGTCGGGCGCACGGATTTGCCGGGCGGCAACAAAGAACAACTGTTGGCGTCAATCCGGCAAAAGCTCCTGCCGTTGGGCGATAATGTCCGCGTCTATCCCGGCCACGCGCACGTCACGACCATCGGATTCGAACGAGAGCATAATCCATTTTTGTGAAAAGCCGCATGAACCATGTAGTGATTTTTTGCGCGATTCCGCCCGAAATGACGGCATTTACGAGCGCCATGCCGACCGAAGACGCCGGGCGCGTAGGCGTGTTTCCCTACCGAACAGGGCAGATCGCGGAACGGCGCATTTCATTCGTGCTGTGCGGCATGGGCAAAGTTCATGCCGCCGCCGCCGCGCAAGCCGCGATTGCGCAGCTTACGCCGGACGCGCTGCTCTCGTGCGGGACGGCGGGCGGCCTTGATCCGCAGCTTGCGGTCGGCGATGTCGTCATCGGCGCGACCGCGATTCAGCATGATTACGGCTTCGTGACGCCGGACGCCTTTATTCCGTTCGGATTGTATATCGCTCCAGCGCAAGGGCGGCGCGAATATGTCCGAGCGTTTCCGGCGGATCCAACCTTATTGGCGGCGGCCAGCGCGTGCGCGGAGCAGCCGCCCGCGTCGCCGAACATCGTGACCGGCGCGATTCTGACCGGCGATCAAGTAATTTTTTCCGCCGCGAAACGCCATGCGCTGCGCGAAGAATTTGCCGCCAGCGCGGTGGACATGGAAAGCGCGGCGATTGCGCAGGTCTGCGCCATGCACCGGCTGCCGTTTTTGAGCGTCCGCGCCATCTCCGATTACGCCGATGAATCCGCGAATCTCGACCTGTCGCGCCTTGACCCGAACGAGTTAGCGGAATTTTCATCCGCCCCGCTCGGGAAAAAATTAGGCGTTTTGGCGAAAACGCTGCGCTATATCGCCCAGCATCCGTCGGCGTTTGCCGTGTCGCTCCAGATGCGGCAGCGCATGAATCTTGCCTCAGCGCGGGCGGCGGGCGTGGTCATGCAACTGCTGGCGCGGCTGTAATGGAAAAACTGCGAATCCGCAAGAAAAATACTTGACAGAAATCTTTGACATCTCCAAAGGTGTTTCTCGTCTGAAGAAATTCATGCTTGCCGAAGTGGTGGAACTGGCAGACGCGCAGGTTTCAGGTACCTGTGAGATTACTCTCGTGGGGGTTCGACTCCCCCCTTCGGCATCTTCTCTCCATCCTCATCATCACATCCAGTCGTCATGAAGATTCGACCACGCCTCGGAGCAGGCAAATCTGGTGATCCTTCACTTTATATTGATTTAATTGACCGCAAACGCGCCATTTTCTTCGATTGCGGCCTGAATTATTTCAAGCACGCCCTGCTGAGAAAAGTATCTGACATTTTCATTTCGCACACGCACATTGACCATTTTATCGGCTTCGATACTCTGCTGCGCCTAAATTTAACGGAAGAAAAGACGCTGCGCGTCTTCGGCCCGCCGGGCATGCTCCAAAATGTTATTGGAAAACTTCAGGGCTACACGTGGAATATCTGCCAAAATCTTCAATTGATGATTGTCGTGCAGGAAATCTTTTCGGACAAAATTGTCTCAACCGAATTGGCAAGCTGGCAAGGGTTTGCCGTGCAACGAGCTTCAGAACGCCCGTTCTCGCCCGCCATTCTCGAAACCGACGAATTTTCAGTCCGGCACATCGAACTGAATCATAAAATTCCTTCTTTCGGCTATGCGTTTATTGAAGCCGATAGCTCGAACGTTCAGAAAGACGCCTTAGAAAAATATGGGTTTTCACCCGGCCCCTGGGTGGCGAAACTCAAAGCCTTGGACTTAGAACCGACGGAGGCGGAAACGCTGCTGATGATTGACGGGCAGCCGCATACCGTCGCGTCCCTTTCGGAAAAGCTGCTGGTGCATAAACGCGGCGAAAAAATCACGTACCTGACCGATTTTCTGCTGGAAGATCGCCAGCTTGACGCCCTCGCCGAATTTGCCAAAGAATCGGACATGTTGTTCTGCGAAGCCTCATTTTTGGAGCAAGAGCGGGACAAGGCGAACATTACCCATCATTTGACCGCGAAAGATGCCGGAAAAATCGCGCGAGCCGCGCATGTCAAGCAGCTTGTGCTGTTCCATTTTTCGCGGCGCTACCAAGATTACACTCCGCTTTTAGACGAAGCCCGCAAAGAATTCCCGCATGTCGAATAACGACGGCGCGCGTCATTTTTCCCCTGTTTGATATTTTTTGCTTGACACTCTCATTTTTTTGGATATAGTATCCGCTGTATCATAAAAAAGAACATTCACTTGTTGCCAGATACAATTAACATAGTCAGTGTGTAAGGGTAGGAAGGAATGGCAATCGGGTGCGCTGATTGCCACTCATCATCTTGTCTCTTTGTTGGAGGATATGTTTGTGAAAAATTTAGTGAAATCGTATGTTGCATGGATGGCTGCCGGGTGCATGATGTTTTCTTCTGCCGCGTATGCGGAGGTTGTGGCGCAGGAGGGGAATCAAGTGGTTGATCCGACTTCGGATCCGACGACCTATGGCATGGATCAAACGGCGACGGACGATCAGGGCGATTTTTCCAGCCTGCCGGACGGAAGCCGCGCGATTGTGCCGCAATATATTGACCCGGCCGCAAAAACGGCGCCGCCGATGTATCAGCAGCCAAACTATCAACAGCCGAATTATCAATCGTATAACCTGCTGCCCGGCATGAATGCTCAGCCCATCGCGCCAGCTTATCCTGTCGCGCCGGCCATGCAAGGGATGCAGAACGTGCCGTCCTATCAATACCAATATAACCAATACGCCGCCCCGCAATACACGAACCCGAACGCGGTGAATGCGTATCCCAATTACATGGCGCCGGTGCAGAATGGCGTGTATGCGACTATGCCGAACATGGAAAGTATGTACGCGCCCTATGGCGTTCAGCCGACGCAGCCCCAGTACGGTTCCGCAGACGCCTCGTATAATCAGGCCATGCAGTCATATCGCCTGAAAGATTACTGGACGGCCATGACGAAATTTCAGGAAGTGGCCTCTATGTATCCGCAGAGCGATCTGGCCGATAACGCCTATTATTGGATGGGCGAAATTTTCTACGCGTGGCGGAATTATCCAGAAGCCGTGCGCGCGTTCCAAACGGTCATGTATATGTATCCGAACGGCAACAAAACGCCCGACGCGATGCTGAAAATGGGGTATGCGTATGCCGAAATGCAGCAGTATGACGCGGCGCGCGCCGTGCTGAACGATGTCAGCGCGCGCTTCTCGAACAACGCAACCATCCGCAATCTGGCGGTCAAAAAATTACAGCAACTCCCGATGATGTATTAATCATCCATGCTTGCGTTCTACCGCAGCCCGGCGCGGAGAGCATTCTTCCCCCCTGCGGTAGAACGTGCGAGCAGCCGAAACATGATGACATGGAACATGCTGCTAACGCGCATCACGCTGTGTTTCGCGGTGGGATTATGGGGAATGGCTTCAGCTTACGCGCAAACGTCGCCGGACGGGAATTATATCGTCCAATACGGCGATACGCTGTGGGATATTGCCGCCGAGCAATTGCAAAATTCCGGGCGTTGGCGGGAAATTCACCGCAATAACCCCTCAATCACCAATCCGCATCTTATTTATCCCGGCGATATATTAGGGCTTGGCCCGGCGACCGGAGCAGACGGTCAGGGCGCAACCGGCAAAGGGCGAAAAAGCGATAAAAACATCGCGCGTCCATGGTATGGGCTGCCCGCGCCCGCGCCGGAAACCCCGAAAGCGCGTCGCGTCCCTGAAGCGCTTGTCCCAAGCACCGATTTTATCGAAAGCAGCGGCTATATCGTTCCTTATTCAATGAAAGAATTGCTGTCCGAAGAATTCGCTCAAATTACCGGCATGGCCTCCGAAGAAGACGGCCAAATGAAGCTGATTCAGTCAGAATATGGGCAGCCCGGTTTGGTGTTCGGCGATACCATCTATATCAATCGTGGAACGCTGCATAAGATTCAAGATGGCGACGTGTTTCTTGCGTTCAGCCCGAAAGAAGAAGTGTTTCATCCCGTGACGGGCGAATTGATCGGGACGCAAATCGAGATTTCCGGTCATCTGCGCATCAAAGCCTTAGAAACAAAAGTCGCATGCGCGGAAATTATCAAATCGTATGATTACATGAAAATGGGCGATCATGTGATGCCGATTTCCGAAATCTCGCCGCCGCTGAAAAAACCTGAAGTCGGCAATTCCAAATCCTACGGCCTGCTTGTCGGCAATCAGCTTATCGCCCATATTATCCGCGAACGGATCGGGCGCCCCGGTATTTCGTTCGGCGATATTGTTTATCTCGATGTTGGGGCGGCGCAAGGCGTGCAGCCTGCGGATAATTTCATCGTGTTCCGCGAAGTCGGCGAAGGATTTCCGCGACAAGGCTTGGGGCGGCTGACGGTGCTCAGCGTGCAGGAACAAACCTCAACCGCGCTCGTGACGGAAAGCGTCAAAACGATTGAACTCGGAGAAAAGGCGGTCTTGCGACGATAGCAGCCCGCGCTTGCGGCAGCTGGCATCGCCGGAATATTTACACAGACAGAAGCGCGTGTTCTCAGGCGCGTTTCTGTCTGTTTGCGTATGCGTGAACTCGACGCCAAGAAATATTGGGTTGCGTTGAATATGGTCACTGGGGTCGGGGCGGTCACGTTTCGCAAATTGCTGAACGCCTTCGCTGACCCGCAGCGCGTCTTTGCGGCCTCTCGCGCCGAATTACGAGCCCTTCCCGGCATTCCTGAAAAAACCGTCGCCAATATTCTTCAATTCGATCTTGACGCACTTCTTCCAAAAGAATTAGACGCCATTGCCTCACATCACGCGCAAATCGTGACCATGAACGATGCCGCTTACCCCGATATTTTGCGCCATATTTTCGATCCGCCTCATGTGTTATATGTCAAAGGCCAGCCGTTGCAGCCGCATGACATCGCCATTGCCGTCGTCGGCTCGCGGCAAGCCTCGACCTACGGCAGAACCGTTGCCGAACATTTCGGCCAGCAATTCGCGCTCAAAGGCGTCACGGTCGTCAGCGGCTTGGCGCGCGGCATTGACAGCGCCGCCCATCGCGGCGCGATTCAGGCCGGAGGCCGGACAATCGCGGTGCTTGGCTGCGGCGTAGATGTAATTTATCCGGCGGAAAACGCAAATTTATATAATGAAATCACAGCGCAAGGCAGCCTTATTTCGGAATTGCCGATGGGAACGATGCCGGATCGCCGCAATTTTCCGGCGCGCAACCGCATTATCAGCGGCCTCTGTTTAGGAACGCTCGTAATTGAGGCTGGCGACCAAAGCGGCGCGCTGATTACGGCGGACATGGCGTTAGAGCAAGGGCGCGACGTGTTTGCCGTGCCGGGCAATATCACGTCCGGCAGCAGCAAAGGCACGAACCGGCTCATCAAGCAGGGCGCGGCCTTAGTCGAGCATGCGGATGACATCTTGGCCGCCATGAATGTAGAAATCCAGCGCGAAATGCTCCGCGCTGCGCCGACAATCCCGCAGGCGGAATTGCCGTTCACGCCCGCCGCCGCGCCATCGCCGCCCAAAACGTTCGCGCCGCTGCCGCCGCTTTCCCCCGAAGAGCGGCAAGTCTTTCAAGCGATTGGCGACCAGCCCGCGCATATTGATGATATTACGATTCACGCGCAGATGCCGAGCGGCGCGGTCTCGGCCGCGCTCATGATGCTGGAAATGAAGAACCTCGTCCGCCAGCTTGCCGGAAAGATGTTTCAGCGAAGATAGCAGGCAAAAAATAAAACAGCACGGTTTCCTTGAGAACCTGTGCTGTTTTATTTTGACGCCAAACAGAAACGGCGCGCGTCTTCCGGTGTGTCCAAATCGCGCAGAATGGCGGCATCCTGCGTGTCAACCAGCGCGATGCGATCCGCGAATGCCTGCCACAGCGAGCGCAAGCCCGGCGTATCGGGCGGCAGCCGCGCTACGTATGCAATCAGCCACGCGGGAAGGCCGACTGGATGACCGCGCCGTCCGCGATATTGAGGAATGACGATCTTGCGCGGCTCAGCCGCGAGCCGGGCGGCAATCAGGCGAATCGTCTGCGGCTGAACGCCGGGGCAATCGCAGGGACAAAGCAACGCGGCTTCTCCAGCGGGAACGGCCGCGCAGCCAATCTGCACGGACGAAAACATGCCGTCTTCGGGGCGCGGATTGACGACAAACACGCAGGGAAGACCGTGCAGCGCGGCTTTGACTTGCGCGCCATGCGCTCCGATGACCACAATCACTTCGTGCGCCGCCGCCAGAAACGGCTCGGCAGCGCGGCGCGCCATCGGAACGCCATCGAGCAGCCGCGCTTGTTTCGGCTGTCCCATGCGGCGGGAAAATCCGGCAGCTAACAAAATAACGCGCATCGCTAATTTTTCAAAAACTCGATAATTTCCTTCATTTCATGCCCGCCGGTCAACTCTAAGAAAATATCCTCTAAATTCGTCTGCGACGTTTTCGCCTGCTGGCGCAACTCCTCAATCGTTCCCTGTGCGATGATTTCCCCTTTTTGGATAATGCCGATATGATCGCACATCTGCTCCGCGATTTCCAGCGTATGCGTGGACATGAAAATCGTCGTCCCTTTGGCGCAGATTTCTTTGAAAATCTGTTTGACCAAGCGCGCGCCTTTGGGATCAAGCCCAACCATCGGCTCATCCACGACGAGGACTTGCGGCTGATGAATCAGCGACGCGGACATCACGAGCTTCTGCCGCATGCCGTGCGAGTAGCTTTCCACAAGTTCGTTCGCCCACTCGGTCAATTCAAACATTTCCAGCAGTTGCGCGATCCGCATTTCGACTTCGCTGGTTTTCACCTGATACAGCCCGGCCGAGAACTGCAAAAATTCCCGCCCGGTCAACTTCTCATAAATAAACGGTTTATCAGGAATGAAGCCCGCCACGTGCTTGGCCTGCAACGGCTGTTTCTGAACATCAAACCCTTGCACTTTGACCATGCCGGATGTCGGCTTCAGCAGGCCGACGAGGGTTTTGATCGTGGTCGTCTTGCCCGCGCCGTTCGGCCCTAAAAATCCGAAAAACTGGCCGCTTGGAATCGTTAAATTGATGTTCGAGACAGCGGTAATGTTGCCGTAACGCTTGGTCAATCCGATAATTTCAATCACGTCGAAACCTCGCTTCTCTACGAATGACGGAGAATCCGGGCGATACGCGCCCGCAACAACACGAATCATTTCATTTTTGCGCGAGAAAGAAATTTTGTCAAAGATTTTATGTGAAGAACTCCGTTTGCCGCCTGATTTTTTAGTTATCTTTGTACAGTTTATTTTACTAATATGTTTACAAGTTATTATAAAATAAGCGCGTTAAATTTTTTTTGCCGAATATCTTGACAAAAAGAGCCGAATTAAATATAAACATGTTCGTATAAAGAACGTAGTTAATTTTACTAAATTTTTTTCAGGGAGACCCGCATCATGAAACACGCCAATATGTTATCAGATCGCGCCACATTTGAGCCGCGCAAACCAGTGGTCGGCGTTTTTGCAACCAGCGATCCCCGCATTGACGACGCTTCTCGCGAACGCTGCCGGAATATCGTCAAAATGGTCGCCGACATCGTGGCTGACCGCGTTTCGACGGCAGATGTCGTCTATTCGCCGATTCTCGTGGATGGAGAGCGGCAAGCTGACATTGTCGCGCAGCAATTCAAAGACGCCGGAGTCAGCATACTCGTCTGCGCTCCCGATACATGGGCGTTTCCGCAACTGACCGTGATTTCGCTGCTCGCGCATTTCCCGAAACGCACGCCGATCAACTTCACCTGCGGCAACAGCGGCCCGAAGCCGGGCGTCGTGTTTGCCCATGCCGCCAATGGCGCGCTTACGCAATCGGGCGTGTTATCGCATCTCAATATCGGCAGTTGGCCGGATACCGGCCTGAATCCGGTTATGACGGACGAGACGGCGACCGCGCTGACGGATTGGGTGTATGCGGCGGCGGCGCATCAGGCGATGAAAGGCCGCCGCGTCGTCGTGTTCGGGCATGATTCGATGGGCATGGAAACCGCCTTGGCGCACATCCTGCCGACGCGGAACACGTTCGGCCTTGAAATTACGCGGCTCGATATGAAATTGCTGGCCGACATGCTCGCCAAAAAGTCCTACAATCAAGACGAAGCGAAGTCGTTGCGGGCGTGGTGCGACAAGCACGTGAAGCAGATCGAATTGCGCGGCAGCGAGGATAGCGAACGCCTGAACACCAGCCTCGCCATGTACCTGATCGTGCGGGATATTTTGAAGGATTTGAACGCGGTCGGCGGCGGGTTCATGAGCCAGTTGGAATGGGGGTCAGACAAACGCGGCCTGCCGTTGCCGGTGGCGGATGCGATGGAATCGCTGTTCAACTCGGGATTCGACCATAATGGCGCGAAACCGGTCATGCCGTTTGCCACGGAAGCCGATATGCAGGGCTTGCTGACCATGCTCTTCTTCAGCGCGTTAACGGGCGGCAATCCGCCCTTGTTCATGGATTTCCGCAAAGTGTGGGAGTCGAAAGAGATTTGCGAACTCGCCAAAAAACACGGCATTCCGTTGACCGGCGAAACGGTCTGGGAGAAAAAAGGGTTCTTTGACGGCAATAACTCCGGCAGCGCGGCCTTCGAATGGGCGGCGAAACCCGGCGCGTCCGTGCCGGAAATCATGTCCCGCGTGACCTTCCCGCTCCAAGATTTCGGCTATTTCCCCGGCGGCGGCAACAGCGTGACGTTCCTCACGCCGGGCGGCATCGCAGGGATTGTCGGGCGGCTCGGCTTTAACGCCATCAGCGGCATGTTCTCGTTGGTTTGGGATGAAGCGATGACGATTGATTTGCCGGAACAATTGGCCGGAATCGTTTGCAACACCACGAACAAAGAATGGCCGCATACGTTCGTGTCAACGAAATACGCCTCGATGTACGAGTTTAAGCAATATGGCCCGGCAAACCATAATCACATGGTCAGAAGCTTGCCGGTCGCGCGGCTGCAATATTGGATGGATTTTGCGAATGTGCTGTCCGTCGCGCCTTGGGCGGCGCGTCCGAGCTTGATTGAAGGCGTGGATCGCAGCGTGCCGCTGCTGTATTTCCAAAACGGCGGCGAAAATGCGACGAAATTGATGTTAAGCGGGCGGTAAGCGGTCAGACCTTCTGCGGCGGCTCCGCGCTGTATGCGTCGCGGGGCCGCCATCCCGAAATTTCAGGCGGCTGCGGCTTGCTCTCAGCCGCCCACGCCTCAACATTTTTCTCCGATTTTTCAGCAGCGATCATTTTCCCTGATCATCAGGCCGCCGTCATCGCTAAAATTTACCCCCATTTTTTTATTGCCAAAATCCGCCTTATCAAAAACATATCATGACACGCTCCAATTTACATCAAATCCATTTTACCGGAGGAACAGCGCATGAACATTCATTATCTCCAGCACGTCCCGTTTGAGGGGTTAGGAAGCATTGAACAGTGGGCGGCGCGACGCGGCGACGCGGTTTCCGTTTCGCGCCTGCATCAGGGCGACGCGCTCCCCGCGCTCGACGCCTTTGACTTGCTCATTATCATGGGCGGGCCGATGGGCGTCTATGACGAACAAGAATATGCGTGGCTTGCGCCGGAAAAACGCTGGATCGCGGAGGCGATCACGGCGGAAAAACGCGCGCTCGGCATCTGTCTTGGGGCGCAATTGATCGCCGCCGCGCTTGGCGCAAATGTGCGGCGCAATCCCTGCAAAGAAATCGGCTGGTTTCCGCTCGAATTGACCGACAACGGGCGGGAATCGCGCTTTTTCAAACATATTCCGTCAGGAAGCGACGTGTTTCACTGGCACGGCGACACGTTCGATTTGCCGGACGGCGCGGAGTGGATCGCCCGCAGCGCGGCCTGCGAGCATCAGGCGTTTGTCTATCGCCAGCGCGTCGTCGGCCTGCAATTTCATTTGGAAAGCACGGCGCAGAGCGTCGGCCTGCTGCTTGAAAACTGCCGGAACGAACTGGTTGACGCGCCGTTCATTCAATCCGGCGCGGCCATGCTGGCGAGGCCGGAGCGGTTTGCGCGCATCAATGCCCTGATGAACGGCCTGCTTGATGAGTTCGTCGCGCTGTGACGCTACTTTTTCCTTGACGATTCGGCGGACGTGATGTTATATTATGAATAACGCTGTAACCACTCAGGCTATTTTCCACAGCTTTCCATCGCCGAAGCGCACGGCAGCGCGGAAATTTTTCGCGTTGCGGCGCGTTCGACGCCTAAATCATGAAACAATTTTTCGCAGTGTTGATTGGTTTCATCATGGCTTGCGTTGCCGGAATTGGGAGCGTCGCGGCGCAAGATAAGGTCATCGTGCCGAACATGGCCGGAATTCCGCAGGATGTCGCGGCGCACCAACTACAAATCGCCGGACTGAAACCCGTCGTGCAGTTTGACCGGAATCGCTCAACCATCGTCACGCAGCAGCGCCCGCAGCCCGGCACGCTCGTGCCGCTTGGCAGCGAAGTCATTATCGACACCGGTGTCATCACGACGCAGATGCACACGCTAACCGAGTCGCAAGATGCGTCTCGCTCGCAGATTCAGGGCGGCGAACGGGACAGAGGCTTGGATCGCCCGATCAGCATTCAAGCGCCGCCGCAGCAAAATTCGACGAGACGAACCACGACGACGCCCGCGCTCGCATGGTATCCGAGAAGATTTCTCGAATCGAATACCGCGCGCATCCAAAATATTCCCCAAACCAGAACGCCGTCAGCCGACACCTCCAATATTTTACAAGCGCGGCCGTTCCTCTATCGTGAAAATAAGCCGGTTATTCTGCGGAGCGTTCGCGGCTGGCAGGAAGGATGGCATGCTCAAGGAAATGCGTCTGGCGGGCAGGCCGTTTCAACCATAGAATCCGCGCAGCCGGAAACTAATTCGACGCAAGAAGGCCGGTCGCGCATCTTCTCGGTTTTCGGGATTTTCAGAAGCGACGCGCAGCCGACGGCCAACGTTTCGACGGGCATGACGGTCGTGCCGAACGTGCTGCAACTTCAACAAAGCGACGCGGCCTTCGCCATCAATAAAGCCGGGCTGAGAGTCGGCGGATTGACTGGCATCGCCGACACGCAGGCGCGAAGCGGCGCAGTCGTGCGGCAATCGCCGCAGCCCCGCGCGCTTGTGCCGGTCGGCACGGCGGTGCAATTATGGGTGGCCGATTAACGCCA
>CAZCGG010000137.1:8214-12347 GCA_964498135.1 uncultured Candidatus Moduliflexus sp. | reverse complement strand
GTCAAATCAAGATTTGACACTCCTGAGAACTCTTAAAAATTCACGTTCCGATGTAATAGTTGATGTGAACCTCCATGTTCGTTCTTTCGAACTCATCTCACAACATGCTTTTTTCGAACCAAATCAGGCAAGTAAAATTTACCGCCCCATTTCATCCCCCCTTTCTTTATAGATTATAAAGACTTCAAAAGTCTTGAAGACTTTTGAAGTCTTTTATCAATTTAATCCAAATACGATTTGATGAATACGCTGATTTTTTGATCTTCGAACGTCCTCGCCCAGTCCCGGATTTTGCGGGCAAACGGCCGATACCGGGCATCCTGCGCTTCCAGCCATTCGACGCGGGATTGAATTTCGAACACCTTGCCTAACGCGGCGAGTTCCGCGAGGGCGGCTAATTCTTCGGGCGGCGGCGGAATGATCTCGGCATCCGCGTCGCGGCGAAGCAGGCTGAGCAGCGCCTCATATTCAAACTCCTGCGCCAAGGCGGCGAGCCGGTCGGCCAGCGCGGGCTGCGCGGGGCGCATCTGCTCGATAATTTGCAGCATCCGGCCAAGATCGCACAGTTCTGTCGCCCGCGTCAAGTCGGCGCACGCGTCAGGCGGAATCTCGGCGAGAGCCGCATCGTCCGGCGCGGCTTCCGGCGCGGCCGCGGCGGTCTCGTCATACACAAACTGCGCCCCAAGCTGCGCTTCCAGCGCCGCGAAAATCTCCGCGTCCTGAAACGGCTTGCGCAGAAATTCATCGCACCCGGCGGCCATGGCCGCCGCTCGGTTGTCCTCCATCATGTTCGCGCTTAACGCAACCACCTTTGTCGGCGGCTCTTGCGGCGTCGCCTTCATCTGCCGCGTGGCCTCCATGCCATCTAACACCGGCATCCGCAGATCCATGAACACCAAATGCGGCTGCCACGCGCGCCACTGCTCCACCGCCTCCTGCCCGTTGGCGGCCTCGCGCATCTCGAACCCGAACGGCTGGAGCAGGGCGACGAGCAAGCGCCGGTTATCCGCGACATCGTCCGCCACGAGCAGCCGGAAGCGCGGCTGCCCCGGCGCGAGCGCAATGGCGCGGCGCGTCGTGGCTGGCGGCGCGCTTTCCGCCGCGTCCGCTAATTCGACGCCCACGTCGCAGGTGAACGTCGCGCCGCGTCCGACGACGCTCCGCGCGTGGATGTCGCCGCCCATCAACTGCGCGAACTTCCGGCTGATGGCTAACCCAAGCCCCGTGCCTTCCTGCGCGCGCCGCCCGGCGTTCGTTTGCGTGAAGGCTTCGAACAGGCGCGTCTGCTCGTCCGGCGCAATGCCGGGGCCGGTGTCTTCGACTTCGAACCGCAGCCGCACCGCTGCGTTGGGGGAGACCTCAGACGCAGTCATGACGCGCAGCGCGACGCCGCCGACCGGCGGCGTGAATTTGATGGCGTTGCCCAGCAGATTGAGCAGGATTTGCCGCAGTTTCACCTCGTCCGCGCGAATCAGGCGCGGCAGGTCGGCGGCGCAGTCAATCGTCAAGGATAAGCCTTTCTGCTGCGCTTTGAGGCTGAATAACTCGCGCACGTCGTTCAGCAGTCTCGGCAGGTCAACCTCATTCACATCGAGCGTCATGCGGCGCGCCTCGATTTTGGAGAGGTCCAAGACCTGATTGATCAGCGTGAGCAGATGATCGCCGCTGCGATAAATAATCCGCACATACTCATAGATTTCGGCGGGCAGCTGCGCGTCGCGCCCAATCAACTGAGCAAAGCCGAGAATCGCGTTCAGCGGCGTCCGCAGTTCGTGGCTCATGTTGGCGAGAAACGCGCTTTTGGCGCGATTCGCGTCTTCGGCGGCGTCTTTGGCTTGCTGCAAGGCGGCTTCCGTCTGTTTGCGCTTGGTGATGTCCTGATAATACCATAATCGGCCATAGCGTTTCTCCTCAAAATAGATTGGGATGAAATCACGAAGATACGTTCGCTGATTCTTTAAGGTGATTTCTTCGGATTTGACTGGCGCGCCCTGTCGAACGATTTCCTGAATGCGACTCACCGCCCGGTCTGGATCAGCATACACGGATTTGATGTTCTCGATCAAGGCTGAGGAGCTCAGTCCCCTGACCTCCTCAGGCGAACACTCCAACTGAAAGAGATCGCAAAAGGCTTGGTTGGCAAATTCGATCTGCGAATCTTCATTGACAAGCAGCACCCCTGAATACAGGCTGGAAAGAACGGTGTGAAAGCGTTGGAAATGAATCTGCAAGAGTTTTTGCGCCTGTTTGAGCGCCGTCATGTCTCTCCATGAAGACATGGAATACAGGATATTGCCGCGTTCATCTCTGACAGCCTCGGCATTCAAGCTGACATCAATCGTCTTTCCATCCTTGCATTTGACAATCAGTTCTTGATCTCGGATGCAGCCGGTTTGCGCAAACTGTTGAAACACTTTCCTCACTTCTGGCAGGCAGTCTTCGTAATACAGCATAAAGACTGGCTGGCCAAGCACTTCTTCGCGGGCATAGCCGGTCTTATGCAGCATCGTGGCGTTGCAGAGCAGAATCGTGTCGTCTTTTGGCAAAACAGAAATATACATATCCGGCGCGTCCTCATACAAGGCGCGGAATCGCGCTTCGCTCTCCCGCAGCGATTCTTCCGCCTGTTTACGCTTGGTGATGTCCTCGATTTGCGCGACGAAATATAACGGCGCGCCAGCCTCATTTTTCACCAGCGACCCCGCAATCACCACCCAGATAATTCTCCCGTCTTTGTGGATATACCGTTTTTCCATCGTGAACGTGTCAAGCTTCCCGTTCAACAATCGGCGCACATACGTCATGTCCGCCGCCAAATCGTCTGGATGCGTGATGGACTGAAAGGTTGTCGCTAAGAGTTCCGCTTCGGAATAACCGACAATTGCGCACAGTTGCGCGTTCACTTGCAGCCATTGCCCTTCCAGCGACACCAACGCCATGCCGATTGCGGAATATTGGAACGCGCCTTTGAAGCGTTCTTCGCTCTCGCGCAGCGCGTGTTCCTTGCGCTGACGTTCGGCGATTTCCGCTTCTAAACGCTGATTGGCCGAAGCCAATTTGCGCGCAATGATCATGCCAAGCCAGATTGCGGCCAGCGACGCGGCGACGCAGAGCAAAATCGTGGTTCTGGTGTTGAGATCAATCTGCGCCATCACGTCGGCTTCAGGCAATCCGGTCACGACGATCCAGTGCAGCCCGCGCGGATCGCGCAGGGCGGCCGCCGAGACAAAAAACGGCTGCCCGTCAATGGCGATTTTGGCGTTATGCGTCGCGGGAAGACGGGTCAAATCGCCGAACTGCGCGGAAAGATGCGCCGCCGCCGCGCGAATGAACGGATCCGCGCTGTCAGCGGCCTGCAAGCGCTCCAGCGCGTCGGCGTTCTTTCGGATGATCGGTTCAGCCGTCGAGGAACTGACCAACAAGCCATCCTGCTCCATGAGAAACACCTGCCCGGTGTTCCCAATTTGCAGCCCTTGCAGGAACTTTGCGATGAAATCCAATGACAGCGCCGCCTGCTGCACGGCCAGCAGATTTCCGGCGCGATCATAAATCGGCAGCACGGCGGTAATGCCAATTTCCGTGGCCGACGCCCAGATATAAATCGGACTCCACGCCGCTTTGCCCGCCTGCGCGGCAGAAAGAAACCATGCGCGGGCGCGGGCGTCATAATTCGGCGTTTCGCTCAGCAAGCGAATGATCCTGTCTTGGCTATCAACCAAATAGATGCGATAGGTGCTGTCTTGCTCGCGCTTCATCACGGTATGGCTGAATAACCCGTTTTCTTTGCGCCCGACACCGGCAAAATTGCCCTGTTTTGCCATGCCGATGGCAAGCGTCTCAACAGAATCAAACGCTTGCAGCTGCCGGAGGTAGATCGGGTGGAATCCGTCCACATTGTCGAGCAGGGCGGAATTTTGAGTCAGAATATCCGCATTCAGTTGATTAAGATGATGCGGCATGGCTAAATAATCGCCTAATTTCTCCTCAATATTGACAAACACTTGCGTTTGCAGTTGGCGCGCCACGTCTTCAACCGCCTGCCTGCCGTTCTGTAGCGACACATACCCAATCAAGCCGGTTGTGGCGGCAATCAGGAAAACAATCGACGACGACAACACGACCAGCATGGGCAA
>CAZCGG010000137.1:5163-8114 GCA_964498135.1 uncultured Candidatus Moduliflexus sp. | reverse complement strand
CCTGTTAAAACAGTTTCTAAAATGGCATGCCATGAAAAAAGGGAATTGTCAAGTTTTCGATTGGAAGATTCGACGGGGAAAACGAGGAGGGCGCGGCGTTGTTTCGGGGGAGAAATTTTCCCAAAACAACGCGCGCAAAATTAGAGGCCGGTTGCTTGAAGCTGCTCGACGAGCTTGCGCTGCTGGTCGGTCAGCGTCGCTGGGAGCTTGACATTGATTTTGACATATAAATCGCCATGTTCATGGCTGCCCATGCGCGGAAATCCGTAGCCCTTAATCCGCAGTTTCGTTCCGGGCGAGACGCCTGCCGGGACTTTCAGAGGTTTCTGTTCTTCGCCCATCGTCGGCACTTTGACGGTCGTGCCGAGCAGCGCTTCGGTCAAATTCAGCGTTAATTGCACTTCCATATCCGCGCCATGCCGCTCAAACATTGGGTGCGGCGCGACGTTGACGACGACGTACAAATCGCCGGGCGTTCCGCCGCCGGGCGCGGGCTGGCCTTTTCCGGCCAGCCGGAGCTTTTTCCCGTCTTCAATGCCCGCCGGAATTTTGAGTTCAATCTCTTGCCGCCCGCCGCGCGGGAGTTGCAGGCTTACACGCTGTTTTCCGCCATGATACGCGGTATGAAACGGCACGGTGACGGAGGTTTCCATATCCTGCCCCTGCGTCGGCGGATAGCCTTGTCCGCCGCCGAACGGATTGCCGCCGGATGAAAAGCCGCCGCGCCGCTGCCCGCCTGCGCCGCCAAACAGCCGCTCGAAGATGTCGCCGCCGCCAAAGCCCATGTCGGAAAAAATCGTCGAGAAATCCGTGCCGCGAAAAATATCTTCCTGACTGAAACGCTGATGAAAGCCGTCTGCGCCGAACGTGTCGTACTGTTTGCGCTTTTCCGCGTCGCTCAGCACGGCATACGCCTCATTGATGTCTTTGAATTTCTCCTCGGCGCGTTTATCTCCCGGATTACGGTCAGGATGATGCTGCATGGCTAATTTTCGATACGCTTTTTTCAATTCGGCTTCCGTCGCCGTTTTCTTGACGCCAAGCGTCTCATAATAATCTTTCATAAGACACACCTAATCCAGATGATTAAAACAGCCAGATGTTGAAACAGCTGGCTGTATTCCACCGCCTTTTCAGGACGGAATATTCGCCGTTTTCATCCAGATGTTGAAACATCTGGCTTTATGCCGTCGCTTTTTCAGGGCGGAAACGGTTTGCATAACGCGAGTTACTCAATAAACTTGATCATCCTGCTGTCATATTTTCTCTATCTGATGAAAATATAATGAAATCCGCATATTTGTCAAGTGATTGTCGCGGAATCCGCAAAATTTCTCTCACAGAACCTTTCCGGCGTTGTAAAGTTACTTGACAATAAATCCCGCTCTCGCAGAGAATACATCCACACGTATTTCAGGGAACAGATTAAACGTCCTCTTTTCTTTCTTGTCTGTGTTTATGACGAAAGAGCAAGATTTTTTCTGATGATTGGTGGCGCTATCAAAACGTGCATGGAATGTGACATGTCAGTAAAAGCATTGATAGATCGGGTGGAAAAACCGTTTTCTCTCTGGAAAAAGGCCGCGTTGGAATCGCTTCCTGAGCGGGTGAATCGCCTGGTGGTGACGCCATTCCTGCACCTCGGCACGCGCATGATTGTCGCGGAGCGCACCGCCCGCAGCATCGAAATCATCGGCGAAGTCGCCCGCAAATATCGGCAAGGCTATTCGGTCATCATTATTCCGTCGCATCCGATGGCGCGGCGGCATACGCTGGGGATGATGTACCATTGCATGAAGATTTCGCAGGAAATCTGCGGCAATTATCCGCATGTCGTGTTAGCGACGGATGACGTGACGTTTGTATATATCAAAATCCGCGTCATCAATCAACTTCTGCAAAATCTTTATCGCTTCATCGGGACGCTGGCCGGGCATATCATGCTCAGCCGCAAAGACCCGAATAGCTCCTTCCGCGCTGGAATAGACATCGCTCGCTTGCTCAGAAATCAATCCATCGTTGTCATGGCCGGAGAAGGCTATCCCCGCCACGATTCTAGAAAATACGTGGACATTCCGAACAGCGTGGAATTTTTTTATGCCAAGCTGAAAAATAAAAATCTGCTTCCGCCCTCAACTAGCAAGACAACCATCGTCAACAAGCTCGTGCGCGACATTCAAACCTTGATTGACCGGGAAGATAAAAAATCGTACCGCAGCGGCAAGCTCGCCGACCATATCATTGACAGCATCCGGCAAATCTTTCTGCGCAGCATTCCGGCGGGGCAGACGATGGAGATTGACGACGTGATCAATGAATTCGTGACAAGCTGGGAAGAGCGCTTCGGCAGGCTTCAGGGGATTGATCCGGTCTTGGGCGTGACCGTGCAGCCGCGCCATAAAGCGCTGATTCTGCCGATTGTCTTCACCGAACACAGCCGCACGGAGCAGCACATTGATATTTTAGATTACTTTTTGATTGATAACACTACGTATAACGAAGTCAAAAACAGCCTGCGCGAATTGGAAACCACGCAACGCTGCACGATGGCGTTCGAGATGCTGAACGATACGCATCACGCGGACGTGATTGAAACGATTTGCAATTTTTGCGGCGTCGTTTATACCCCTGAACACGATGTGTTTGAAGAATATCATGTCGGCAAACTGCCGTTTCAGGAATTGTACGCGCTGCTCAATGAAAAAATCAAAGCCCCGCGCGATCCGTTAGAACTCCAGCAATCCGAGATGTTTCGGGATTATCTCAAAAATTTCCGCATCGCCGCCGACATCGCCACGCTCGATGAAGAAGATCAATTCGCGCTGCGAGAGGCGATCCGGCTGAATACCAGCGATTTAGAGCATGTCATCCCGTCGCTCCGCATCACGCGGGAATGGGAAAAGAAAGTCGGCAAAGTCCCGACTGTCGTGTAAAATCCGCCGCTAAACAGC
>CAZCGG010000137.1:0-5063 GCA_964498135.1 uncultured Candidatus Moduliflexus sp. | reverse complement strand
TCAACCTCTGGAAACTGGAAAAGCGCAAACCGTTTTCAATACGGCAGATACGGACGGCGCAGGGCGTCAACATGCTCTTGCGGCGGCATCTGCGGCGGCTGCCAAGGCCGTTTCAATCTCTGTGACAAAATCTGCAAATACAGATACGGGTCGCTGTCAAGCGTCGAAGGCTCAATCTGCGACCCTTCATGCCATTCATTCCACCCTTGAATGAACAAAAAGCGCGGCTTGACCGTCAGCGCGTTGTCAATCTGCTCGCCCCATGCCTGCCCGTTATTGCGCGGCGCGGTCGGCGCAGGCGAATCGCCTGGACGCCACGCGTCATCGTCAAAGCCCGGCATCATCGGAATCATGACATCTTTATGCCATTTTTTGGAATCGCTGGCGTGAAATTGCACCGCCTTCTGCCGCACTTTTTTCGTCGCGGTAATCATGCCGTTCGGCGTCCAATGCGTGAACGCGCTGACGCCCGTGTTCGCCCATTCCTGTGAAATGCCCGTGCTGAGCACGGCTTCCGGCGCGAAATACCAATAAACATCAGGGACAATCGCCACCACGTAGAGCGATTCGCCGACGCGCTGCGTCACGGCGTCAACAATTTGCTTAAATTCGGCGGCGGTTAGTTCCTCGACAAGAAACGGAATAACGAGAAGCGGCTTGCCGTCAACGCGCAGGTACGCGGGATGGGCTTTCCATTGCGCGACCATGCCGCTCATGCGCTCCACCGCCTGATTCAGCGCGTCCGCCGGAATGTCGCGCGACTTCCGCGCCTTCGCGTCTTCATAAGGCGACACGTTCGACGGCAGCGGCAAGCCGAGCCGCTGCGCATGCCGCCGCGAAATCTCTTCGTAGCCGAGATATTTTTGCGGCAGCATCGGCTGCGGGCGGCCATCCAGCCGCCGAATCACCCGCGCGCCGAGCAGGCTGTGATGTTCGATGAAGCCGATTTTGAAATTTTCCTGCCGCGCCACTTCCAATAATAAATCCGTTTGCGCGCGCTCCGACTGCCAATCGTTCACATACAGCAGAAACGCCGTGATTCCGGCGGCCTTCGCCAGACGGATATGCCAGCGCATGATTTCGCCGTTCCGCATGTTGTTGTAAATGCCGATATACGGATAATCTCCCGGCCGCCCGACCCAAATATCGCGCCGCCACGGTTCCGGCCCTTTGATGTTATTCGGATGTTTCCCTTCAATCCACCATTGATTAAAATCTTGCGGCCCGGCCTGAAAATAATGGAAATACGTGCAGAACACGTCTGGCCGGGCAAATGGCACGGGCGTCGGCGTGACATACGGCGTGGGCGTCGCGTCAGGCTTCGGCGTTTTCGTGGGCGTTGGAGTCGGCTTGTCCTGATTCTGCCCGGCATCGCCATCTTGCGCCGGAGGCTCAAGCGCGATAATCTCTTCAAGAAATTTCGAAACCTCTGAACAGCCGACGATGATGCCGATCAACGCCAGCGTGATTCCAGAGAGAAGATACATTTTGGTTCTTTTCATCATATTGACGTAGCTGTCAGATACCTTGAAGGTTCCTGACAGCGTTCCTTGTAAATCTGTGGTTAAAAATCCTTTATTAGAGTTGTTGCTCAATAAGAATTCCCACGTTCGCCCTGAGCCTGTCGAAGGGCATCTTGCGGTTCGACACGCTCACCGCGAACGGTTCATCTCTCGGCATGTCCGTTATTGAGCAACAACTCTATTCTTGATACGTCACCGGATCGCCAAACGTGCGGCATTCGGCGCAGTTGATGCACCGATCAAACGCATTGCCGCTGCCGACCGGGTTGGTATTGCTGCCGAAGCAGATAATATCGTAATTGCTAACGCCGCCATTCTTCAGCACGGTATTGAGAAGCAGATTCGGCGCGGCGTAGGAAGTAAAGCCCCGAATCGAAATGCCGTCGCGGGCGTTGTTGACGACAAGATTCCGCAGCATGGTTGGCGATGAATTGCTGACAACAATGCCATCCGCGCCGTTGTCGCTCACGGCGTTGCTGCCGATCATGCCTTGCGAATCGTCGAACAAAATCCCTTCCTTGCCGTTGCCAACGACCGTGTTATCGCTCAGCACGACACCGGAGGCATGCTCGATCCAGAGTCCGGCAATCGGGCTGCCGATAATTTCATTTCCCGAAATCCGCACCGGCGAATTTTTGACATGAATGCCGCCGCTGACCGTAAATCCTTCAAGCGACGTTTCGCTGCAATCGTGAATATCCACCGAGCCGAGCAGCACCGTCTGCCCGCTTCCCGCGCCGCGCATGCCGAAATTTTTCTGCGTAATCGTGAGATGTTCTCGATACGTTCCGGCGGCAACGCGAATAAAATCCCCTTTTCCGGCGGCGTTGATCGCTTCTTGGATTGTCGAATATGTCCCCGGCACATCGAACGTCTTCGTTTGGCCGACTGTCTCGACCTGATACGGGCGCGGGTCGTCATCCGCATCCGAATGACAGCCAGCCGCCATCAACAAACAAGCGCATAACATGCATAACCGTCTCATAATCGCCTCGCGCGCGTCCCGTGCGGCAGGCAACCGAGTTGCGCCGCATCAGCGTGATTCACAAGTCTATTCACCCGACGCATCCAGCATAACATGTTTCCATCTCGCATGTCAAAGGAAAATATCATTCTTTCAGGAACTTTTTCGTTGGGAATGAATTGACTTTATTTGCGGTTGGCGAATTACACGTTTAAACATAAGCGATGTTTGCAGGGCGAGCCGTTCGCTATTCGAGGGAAAATAATCACGCCGTACATTAAGACCTCTTGCAAAAGTCGGTCTTGCGAATGGTGGAACAGGCATTCTTGCCTGTTCATGGGACAGACAAACATGTCTGTCCCACCACGACCGACTTTTGCAAGAGGTCTATTACAAAACAGATATTTTTCGGTAGTTTTTTATGAAAGAATTAATAACTCTTGATGCGTGGAAATTTTTTGGGTTGGCGGCGCAAGCCATTTTTTTCGGGCGGTTTTTCGTGCAGTGGATTGTCTCGGAACGGAAAGGGGAAAGCACTGTTCCGGTGATGTTTTGGGTGTTGAGCATGTTTGGCGGCGCATTATTATTGGTGTACGCCATTCACCAGCGAGATATTGTGTTTATCCTTGGGCAGGCGGGCGGCTTGGTGATTTACACCCGCAACCTGATGTTGATTTATCAAAAAAGCCAGCGCGATAAATCTTAGCGCGAAAGTTCTGGTAGCCCCGCCCTACGTGGCGGGAAAGTGCGCCAATGTTCCGCCACGTAGGGCGGGGCTACCCTCGGCTAAAACAGCAGCAAGCCGATAATTTCTGCGACTAACGCCGGATCGAACGGCTTCGTAATGAAAATTTTGACCCCCAATTCAAAAACTTCGTTGCGAACTTCCTCTAAATCCGCGCCGCTGACGACGATAATATTGACTTCCGGGTCAAGCTCAAGAATGCGCTTAATGGCGTCCAAACCGCTCACGCCGGGCATCGAAAGATCCATCGTGACCACATTCGGGCGCAGGCGCGTGAACATCTCAACCGCCTCGCTGCCGCTTGTCGCCTCGCCGATAATTTCGCCGCCAATCACGCGCACCGCCTGCGTCAACATTTTTCGGACATATCGGGAATCATCTGCCAGCAAAAAGCGCAAGTGCAGGTTGTTCCCCCTTAATTTCATCTCGCTCGGATAATAAATGCCTCCCTTTTGAATAATCGAAAGCGACTGCGCGGCCGTTTCTTCCAGCGCGACTAAGGATGGATCAACTTCGCGCAGCAAGGACGAATCGTAGAGCATCTGCTCCGCAAAACGGGAAGAAATCTGTCCTGTTTTATGCAAAAAATCCCGAAATTCCAGCACACCGATGCGGAACAGGTTGTCCATGCGGAGCGAATAGGCGTTTTCGTTCAGGACGGTCAGCAATTCCACGCGGCTGATGCCGAAAAAATCGGCAAGGTCTTTGCTGACCTCTTTCCGCTCATGATTGAGCATCTCCGTCGCTTTGCGCAGCACCCCCAAAATCGCAACCAATTCGTCGGCATGTGCTTGCAGATGCTCCTCCGGCACAATCAAGCAGCTTTGGTTGACGAGCCACGAGACGTTGCCTTCCATGCCCGGAATTTCGGAGCGCACGCCGGAAAAATAGACCGTGCCGCCCTTGCTTTTCGCTTTCGACGTCCATGGCTCCCAGCAGGCCATCGCGTCCAATTCTCCGTTGAGAAAGGCCGTTAATTGGTCATGTGGCAACAGATCAACAAATTCGATTTTTTGCAAATCCACGCCGTAATCCCGCGCCATTTTTTCGATAGCGACGTAAATTGCTGACCGTTTCGCCATGCCGATCCGCTTGCGTTCGAGGTCGCGCGGATGAATAATGCCGTCGGCGTTGCGCAGCACAAGCTGCTGCGCCCCGGCAATATCGGCTAACGGCGCGACAATCTTCACGCCGCATCCTTGCTCGCGGAGCAGCATGGCGGTGATCGGCGTCTGCGTGAACGCAAACGGCTTCTGCGCCGCGTTCAGAATGTCGGCGGCCATCGTGGTGCCGGATTCGATAAATCGGCAGGCGGCATCCAGCCCGGCCTCGTGCTGAAACATGTTTCGCTGGGCGGCCAGCGCAAGCTGCGCCGAGATGTTTGGGTCTTTCACTCCCCAGATTTCGAGTGGCATTGTCATAATATACGTTCCTCAAATCGGAGGTTGTCGCGTCATGCGCATTCGTTCGCGTGCATTATGATTATAGACGATTGAGCGCTAAAGAAGGCAAGCGCAATCAAGAATTTTTTCAGAAATTATTCAGGAGACCTGATAGATTTTCAACGCTTGTCAGGTCTATAAATATCTCAACTTAAATTTATTAAATAAGTTAATTTGAATTACATTCTTTTATTTGTGTTGAAAATCAAGACCTTTGAAGTCTTGAAGACTTCAAAATTCTGCGGCCAATGCAGCTATATATGGAATGTTGCCGAAATAATTACAATTTTTTAATTTAAACATAAATTTTTCTTGACATTTTATTCAGCATGAAAAAGATTCTTGCTTTGGCATTAGGCATGGCACTGATGACCTCAGCCGCCTACGCG
>CAZCGG010000136.1:0-12536 GCA_964498135.1 uncultured Candidatus Moduliflexus sp. | reverse complement strand
GTTTGTCATGCAAGAAAAAAATATCACTATCATTTACAATGTAGCCACTACCAAAGCGCAAGTGCGGATACCGCGCCGTATAAGCGCGTTTCGTCTCTTCAACCACCTGATACGTCGGCGGAATCTCCATCGTCGTATCCGTAAAAATCACGATATACTCATCCGGCGGAATGATGCGGCTGACTAAATCCAGCACCACCTGCGAATCCTTCCCGCCGCTGAACGACACGACGACATGCAGCGATTTCTTCCGGCGATATATCCGAAATGTCTCCTCGACGAAATCCATTGCCTCGCGTTCCAGCACGATCAAGGCGTCGCGGTTCTTCTCCAGCATGAGCGGCACGTTCACCGGCGCGAGGGCAAGCCCCTGCCCCGCCTCCGTCAAGATGATCTCCGGCGATTCGAACAAATTGCCGCCCCGCGCTTCCGCCACGCACGCGCCGCGCGAAAAATACCGGCGGTCAATCGCCCATAAAAGCGGCTGCTCGCTTTTCGGATAGCTCCAAAAGCGGTCGAATTGCAGCAAATCCAATTCTTCGAAAAAGACCGGGCGCGGCGGCGAGATGACCGGCGCTGCCGCCCCGTCGCATAACAACACTCCGCCGCTTTCTTGATCCCAAATGACATGATGCATAGCTGCACGAATCCCCCGTTTGTGTTCTATTCCGCGCATTTCCGCGCTATGAAATCAAGGCAAGTTTGTCAAGAAATTTTTCCAATGCCGCCATCGGGCAAATTTGCCCCATTTGCGCGGATTTTCAGCATTTTACAAGGAGATCACGCGCAGCAAAGCGCATTCGTCGTAGAACGGGCGCACTCGGGCGATGGCGGAAGGCGGGCTGGTCGCCGTAAGTTACCGTTCAGACGACCAATCTGTCAGGAATTCCAGCCGGTTGCGCATCTCATCGCCAGAGAGATGATTCAACAAGGTTAACATGCGGCGAATCATTTCGCTGATGGGAAGACGTTTTGCCACGATGATGCCCCAATGCTCGCGGTTGGTCTGAAGCGCTTCTGTATGAAGCCGCATGAAATCTCCGACATTGCACGTCAGAATTGTGCGTTGTTCCGAAATCGCATACCGCAATTGTTCGTCGTCAGTCTGGCCTAAATTTCCGGCTTCTGGCGTCGAGATCGCGTCATAGCCACGATCTCGCAATGCCCGCGCCACTGTTCCATACACGTCTTCATCGGTATAGACGCGAAGATAGAGTGTATTCATGCCTCGAATCTCAATCCCGCCTGATTGCGGCGTTCTTGCTCGTGTTGTTTGATGATCTGCCGGTCGGCATCAATCCCGGCTTCAATTTCTTCTTTATGATCGTAAAAATAGGAAAGAGCGTCATGCAGTTGCGCTTCGGTGATATGCGAAAGTTCGGTTAAAATTTCATAGGCATTTAATCCTAATCGGTAGTATTCGACAATCGCCTGAACTGGCGTGCGCGTTGTTTTGATGATTGGGCGTCCGCCGCACACGTCAGCGATTTTTACGATATGTGGATGTTCTGTTGCGATCTCGTGAAATGTACTCATAGCGTCCTTGTTTTTGTAATCATAAAAGTGTCCTGAATCAAATATTTTTGTCAAGAAGAGTCGTTGATGACATAAAATGACACATGCGCGAGATGAAAACAGGAGTATCACATCTTGATTTGACGGCGAAAAACAGCGAAATCGAGATTTCGCCCCCCTCATTTACATGAGAGAGGTCACGATACATCATCGGTTTTGTCAACACTTTTTATGCGGGAATGCCAACCATGTATCGAAATGAGTTGTGGCGCGAAGAAACTTCGTTTTTCACGCGAGGAAGATGATTCGAAATGAATAACTGCGGTTTTGATAAAGGAAAATTGTCAGACACCGTGAAGGTGTCTGACAACTGGACATGGGGAAAATCTGCTATTTAATCGCGCCGCGCATGACGTTGCCGATAATCCATTTCTGCGCGAGCAGGTACACCAGAATCAGCGGCGCCATGGCCATCAAATACGAAGCAAACGCTAAATTGAAATCGGTGCTGAATTGCGACTGAAAGACGAACTGCACGACCGGCAGCGTCATGTCTTCCCGCGCATTCAGAATCACGAGCGGCAGCATAAAATCATTCCAGACCCACAGCGTCGTCAAAATCCCGACCGTCGCGTTAATCGGCATAATCAACGGGAAAATGACATGCCAGAACACCTGCCACGTATTCGCGCCGTCAATATACGCGGCCTCGTCCATCGTCGTGGAAATGGATTTGATATAGCCGACATACACGAAAATATTGAACGCCAGCCCGTACACGATGTACAGGAACACTAAGCCGAATTGATTATCCAATTTCAGCGCGGCCGTTTGTTTGACCAGCGGGAGCATAATCACCGGAAACGGGATGAAGAGCGCACTGACAAAGTAGTAATACATCCCTTTATAAAATGGCCGGTGCATGTTTCGGGTAATCGCAAACGAGACCAGCGAATTGGTCAGCAGCGTGAAAATCACGGTGAACACCGTAATCAGCAGGCTGTTCATGAAACTCCGGTAAAAATTCGTCAATTCAATGGCTTTGCGGAAATTTTCGAGCGTCAGCGATCCCGGCAGCGACAGGACGGATTGCGCGATTTCCTGCGGCGTTTTCAGCGCGTTCACGACGGTCAAATAAATCGGAAACAGAATGGCTGCCGAGCCAATCACTAACACAATCGTTGAAATCCAATCAAGCTGTTTTGATTTCATCAGATGGCTACCTCCCGTTTTTGCAGCACTTTTAATTGAAAGAGCGAGACCAGCAGAATGATGATGAAATAGAGAATGGCGTTCGCGGATTGATAGGCGAACTGACCGCCCTGAAAGCCGCCGCGATAAATGACGAGCGCAATCGCTTCGGTGGCGCGCCCCGGCCCGCCGCCGGTCAAGGCCATAATCGGATCAAACACCATCAGAAAGCCTTTCATGGCAAGCACCATGTTAATCGTGACGAACGGCATGATAATCGGCAGCGTGATGTGCCAGAACCGGCTGATTTTGCCCGCGCCGTCAAGCTCCGCCGCCTCGAACAACTCTTCGGGAACGGTCTGCAATCCGGCCAAATAGAGCAGTGTGTTGAACGCCATCCCTTGCCACGTCACGACCGCCAGAATGCCAAGCCACGCGAGATTCGGCTTGCCGAGAATATTTTCGGTTAAAAACGTGAACTCGTCCCCCAAATGCAATGTATTGAAAAACCATGCGCCCGCCTGCGGAAACAGATACACGAACATGTAGCGGAAAATGAAGCCGATAATTAAAATGCTCAGAATATTCGGGAAAAAATAGATGGCGCGAAAAATTTTCCGAAACGGGATGCTCGAATTCAAGGACATTGCCAGCAGCAGACTCAAAATATTCACCAGGATTGTCGCCGCAATCGCAAATTTGAAGGTGAACAGATACGCTTCCCAAACGCGCGTATCCGTCAGCACGTTCAGATAATTTTTAAACCACACGAATTTATAGATCCCATAGCCGCGCCAGTTCGTGAAGCTGTAGAACAGGCTTTGCAGCGCGGGAAACGTGTGAAACGTAAAAAAGAGCAGCAGCGCGGGAATAACCATCAATAAATAAGCGTCAACCGTTTTTTGTTTCATAACAAGCACTCCTCGAAATATAATAAAAGCTTGAGTTGTCAGACACCTTGGAGGTGTCTGACAACTTGTTTCGCAGTCGATTTGCCTACATTCTTGACGCGACTTTATCCCATTCCTCATCCAATTTCTTCAGGAAGGCGTCAATGTCCTTGTTGATCAAGAACTCCTGCACCAAATTCGCCAGCTGCATTCCGGCAGGATAGTAATGATCCGGGAAGCTCGTAATCTGGCCGTTTTCGAAGAAACTCTTGATGTCCACTAACTGCGGGTCTTCCTGATACACGCCTTTCACCGCCGAGTACAACTTCTGCTCGTTGATGTATTGCTGGTTGTTTTCCGGTTGCAGCAGGAACGCGATGAATTTTTTGGCCGCTTCCGCGTTTGGGGTCGCCGCCGACATCGTTAACACCGTATCCACGCCCGACACCAGCCGATTTTGCGCCGCGTCATTCAGCGCGGGCAGGGTGAACACGCCGATTTCGACATCCGGATTCGCCTGTTTAATCGAGGAAATCGCCCAAATGCCCTGAATCAGCATGAAGGCGTCCCCTTTCGCAAAGGCCGCGTTGCCCTGATTGTAGTCCGCGCTGAAATTATCCGCCAGGCCATAATTCAGCAGTTGCAGCATTTTTTCCGCCACCGGGCGATAGCGTTCCGCGAACGTGGTTTCATTCGCCGTCCGTTTTTCGATGAAATCGTCGCCTTGAAGATTCGCGGCCAGCGCGTTAAACGGCACCATCACGGTCCAAGCGTCGGCAAAGGTCAGATAGAGCGGCGTCTGTCCGGCAGCCTTGATTTTTTCGCACAGGCCGATAAATTCATCCCATGTTGTCGGGACTTGCGCGCCGAGTTCTGCGAATTTCTTCTTATTGTACAGGACGGTATTCGCGTTCGCGGAAAACGGGATTCCGTTCGCTGTTTCCGTGCCTGCCAATTTCGCCAACATCTTCGGATAGGCGGGCTGCAACGCTTCGAAGAGTGGATCGCCCGTGAAATCAGCCAGCACGCCCGCGCGCGACATCTCGCCAAACAGGAAATCGCCGCCCATCGCAATCACGTCCGGCAAGCTTCCTTTCATCATGCGTGCTTGCATGACCGTGTTGAATTCCGGCAGTAAATTCTGTTCGATGTCAATGTCTGGGTTCGCCTGCTCGAATTTGGCGATCAGCGCATCGAACGATGCGACCGCTTCGCGCTTGTTTTGGGCGAATTCCAATTTTGTCGCCGCAAATGTTTCTTGAATGGCTGCCATCATGCCCGTTACTGTTAAGCCCAAGGCCATTATTTTCGTAAACGTTTTCATAGAGAGGTTCCTTTTGAATAAGGCAGGCGTTCCGCCCGCCGCAATGAATGTTTCGGTTTCTTCGTCTGCGTCTCCTGCTTGCCCATTTTCCCCCGGCAGCACCTCCTTCTCTGTGAAAATCTGCGTGAATCTGTGGTTTACATTCCTTGCGAACGAACGCGAAGCGCCGCGATGCTCGCCGCGTTATATGCGCCGTCCGCGCCGCCCTTCCCGTGCGTATAAAGCGCGAAATGGGCGAAATACGACATGTTGTAAAAATCTTCGATCTCAATGGCGTACGCCGTTCCCTCCGTCAATTCGACCGGCAAAACGCTTGATTCGCCCCACACATCCCACGTTGTCAGATGCGGCATGAAAATCACCCCCGCGCCGACCTGCCGCCCGCTCGCCGTTTCCGTCACGGTGACATATTTCACGGCGGCGGTGATGCCCGTTTCGATTGCGCCGACCGCGTTCGCGTACAAGACGCTGAAAAAATGCGTCCCGCCGCAAGTCGGCGTGAATAGGCTGATGCGCAGGCGATCTTCGGGCTTGCCCCAGTCCGCGAAATGCGCGCGGCCATGCGCGTCAACCAGCGTTTTCGCCGGAATCGCCTGCGCCTGCGCATCCGAAACGCCGATTTCTACCATGCCGCGCTCCGCCTGATAACAGAGCGGTTTGGAGTGATGCGAGCAGAGGCCGGAACTAAGATATTCGGCTTGGACCGCGTAAAAATACAGCCGCGCCGCGAAATCGCCGGAATGCGGGTCGGTCCACGCATTGCCGGTCACGCGGGACGCCACGCGCTCGCCATTGCGGAAAATATTGAAGCAGACGCCCGCCGCGCCGTTGCCGTCGAATTCCAGCCTCAGCAAGCCGTTTTCCTCGCGGATGTCCGTCAAATTCGGCTCGTCCGGCGCAAACGCCTGCGGATTGCGGATGTCCGCCGGATCGCCAATCTGGATGATGCTCACCGACGATGGCGCGGATTCTGCCGCTTTCAGGCCAATGACAACCTGATTTTCCGCGCCGAGTTCGGCGGCGGAAAAAAAGCGTTCCGGCGCGACGCTTTGCCCGTTCAGGCTGACGCCCGCGACGTCGTAAAACCCGGCCTGTTCATCGCTGCGCGGCGGCAATTCCAGCGCAATATTGAAAATTTTCCCTTTATAATCGAGCCGCCGCAGTTCGAGGCGGTCGCTTTCCTTGAAGCGGCCGTTGCGCAGGCGTTTCGTGAGAAATGGGCGAAAGCGGATGCCCGTCTGCGTCGCCTCGCGCCCGAACACGATATCCAAGACCATTGAAAGATAGCCCGCCACAGACCAAAGCTGCCGTTGCGAATTGACCACCGGCCCAGACAAGTCGGGGCGGCGCTCGTCCGCAAATTTGGGCAAACCGGTCACAAATTCGGCATTTTCCATGTTCGACAAATTCATCGCCGCGAGGCGCATGAGCGATTCGATGGCGTGATTCGCCGCCGCGTCATTGCGGGCGCGTCGGGCGGCGCGCAAGCCATACGCCGACACGAACGGCCAGATCGCGCGGTTATGGTAAATCGGCGCGTTCGGCTGCTGCGGCCAAATCACGGGCGCGCCCGCCGGACTTTGCGGATAATTAGCGACAATCGCAGCCGCCTGCGTTTCGTCCGCAATGCCGAGCAGCACGACGAGCGCTTCGCCGAGCAGGTCGAATTTTTTCAGCGCGGCTTGGTCGAATTCGGTTGTGTTAATGCTGCTGTACAGGCCGCATTCCTGAAGCCAAAACTTCCGATTGATGGCGGTTTTCAGCGCGTCCGCCCATGCGCGATAGCGGCCTTCGCGCTCCGCGTCCCCGTGTTCTGCGGACAACTCGGCGGCAATATTGAGAATCGCGCAATGCGCGGCGTTCGTCGAAAGCGATTTTGACATGCCGATATGCGCAACCTCGCTTTTCGTCCATGACGGATAGGTCTGCTCGCGCCAATCCAAAAACGATTGTTCGCCCCGATACAGGCCGTCGCGCGGATCAAAAATCGCCGCGCGGTCATTCTCGACGGTTGTGATGATTGCCGGATACGCGGCGGCGAAAAATCGAGCGCGGGCGTCGCCGTCCAAATATTTCAGGAGTTCATGCGCTGCCCATGCCCAAACCACGCGATCCGTGCTGACCGGCCAACTCCCGCCTGAGCCGGTGTCCTGCACGATTTCCGGCCCGGCGCAGACATGCGCGTTCGCCGAAACGCGGCGCTCCGAGAGCTTGAACAGCAGCGAATTCATCGAGCGGATCGGCGACACCATCGCCAACGCCAACTCAACGGCATAGGCGGTGTCGCGCGTCCAGACGTAATGCCATTTCGCGCCGGTTTCAAAGCCATGACAGGCGACCGGCTTGCCGTGATTAAAGGCCGCGTCCGTAATTTCCTCGACGCTGTTCTGCCGGACTTCGCTCATGGCAAGGGCAAAGAGCGCGTCAAAGGCCACGTCGCCGGAACGCGCAATCATCTGCCCGGCCTCTTCGCAATATGTCACCTGTTGCGGCAAATTATCGCGTAATTTCTGGGTAGTGCGGTGGGTGTACGCGCGCGTTTCCGACGCGGAATCATCAACCGAAAAGCTTGCAAAATCGCCGTTGAAACCCGGCATTGTGACTAAATGCGCTTTGTTCATAGGTATGAAACCTTTTATTAATTAAAAACGTAATCGCTTACCGAAAACGTTTACATTTTTAAAGAAACTAATTATAACGTTCTCACTGAATCTCGTTCTGTAATGCGAAACGGCATGATAATGCTTTCGCCCGCGCCTTTCTTTTCAATAAGCATATCAACCGCCCGCTCGCCCATTTCGTAAATCGGCTGATGCACGCTGGTCAAGGGCGGAATCGCCATCTCCGCAAGCTGCGTGTCGTCGTACCCCATAATCGAAATTTGATCGGGAACTGTAATGCCTTGCTGATACGCATAGGTTAACGCGCCGACCGCCATTTCGTCGCTCGCGGCAAAGACGGCGGTAATGTCCGGCGCTTGCCGGAGAAGCGTCTGCATCGCCGCGATCCCGCTTGAATAGGCGAAATCGCCGTAAGCTAAATTCTTTTCCCAAAACACGATTCCGGCGTCTTTTACGGCTTGCTTGAAGCCCTCGACGCGCGGAATGCCCGCAATCACGTCATCTTTCGTGCCGCTAATCATGCCGATTTTCCGGTGTCCGCGCTCAATCAAGTATTTCGTCGCATGGTACGCGGCGGATTTATCGTCAACCTTGATGTATGGAATTAAATAACGCTCGCAAATCGTTGAAACTAACACGACCGGGATTCTCATCGCAAACACGCGCGCAAGATACTCCTCTTTGACCAACTCGCTCGCAAACATCACGCCGCTGACGCGCTGTTCCGCCAAGACGGTCAAATATTTCAACGTATCTTTGCCGTCTTCGCCCGTATGACAGATGATGACGCTGTAATTCTTCTCGCGGGCGGCGCTCACCACGCCATTCAACAGCATGAACATAAAATTGCTCGTCAGGCTGGGCAACAGCACGCCAAACGTCGCATTGGTCTTCTTGACAAGCCCTCTGGCAATCGCATTCGGCGTGTAGCCGAGTTGATTGACAACAGACAGCACAGCCTGCTTCGTCTCCTCAGTATAGCCGGGCTGCCCGTTCAGGATGCGAGAGACGGTGGCGACCGATACGTTTGCGTTACGCGCAACATCTTTAATCGTTGTTCTCATGATAACACAATTTACGTAAACGTTTACGTTTTGTCAAGAAAAATTTTCAAAAATTGAATTTTTCATTTCACGTTCTGCGATCTTAGACCGCTTGCAAAGGCCATAATGACATGCGCGCGAGATGAAAACAGGAGTGTCAAATCTTGATTTGACAGCGCGGGGCTGCGAAATGAACATTCCGCACTCCTGATTTACATGAGGGCTATAGGTTAGGCCATTTTTGATGATTTGAGGCGCATGGCAAGGGAATACAGGCTGAAAATCGCGGCGAACAGCACCGCTAAATAGACCGGAATCACTTCCAGCGAAATATGGCGCGCCAAACTGCCCGCCAAACCCGGCACAAATGCGCCGCCTAACGCGGCCGCGCCGACTTGCATGCCGATAGTGTTCGCCGCATGGCGCGACCCGACGCGCGCTCCCGTGCCGGAAACGAGGCCGGGAAAAATCGGCGCAACGGCAAACCCAATTATCGCCACGCCGAGCAAGCTCACCGCCGCGATGGGATTCCACCAGAGGAGGAACGCGCCGACAAACGCCGTAATCAGGCTGCCCCGAATTAACGAATGCACCCCGACGTGCAGGGTATAAATGCCCGCCAACACCCGCCCGATGGTGAAGGTCGCCCAATAGCTGCCCGCCCAAAGTCCGGCCAGTGACGAGGCGATGCCGCGCGATTCCGTGAGCAGCGTATACGCCCACATGCCGAGCGTCGCTTCCGCACCGGTATAGAGGAAAAACAGGAGGAGGCTCAGCCAGACGCGGGGTTCGCGCAGCGTTTCGACGGTCGAGGTATTGTAATCTGTCAGCCGCCGCTCTTCGCCGGAGGCCGGGGCGAGTTCTTTTTGCTCCCAGAGTTTGAGCGTCAGCGTAAAACAGGCGGCTAACATGAGTTGGGCGACGCCCACCACGACATAGCCCCAGCGCCATGTTTTGAAGACGTTTAGGCCGGTGGTCATGATGATTGGGCCTAACGTGACGCCGATGCCATAGCTGGCATGCAGCCATTGCATGAGACTTGAACTGAAATTCGCGGCCACATAGGTGTTCAGCCCCGCGTCAATCGCGCCCGCGCCCAAGCCCGCCACCACGCCGAGCGCAACCATCATCCCCCACACAGGCGCGAGCGTGTAGCCGACGAGTCCCGCCCCGGTCAGGGCGCAGCTTGCGGCAAGCAGCCCGCCGACGCCTAACCGCGCGATGATGCGGCCGCTGAAAAAACTGGAGGTCAGATACCCGGACATCCCGGCCAAAAGCATCACGCCGAGCGAATCTAATGGGCGGGCGAAATTGGCGCGAATGGACGGCCAAGCGACGCCCATTAACCCATCCGGCAGCCCCAACGAAATGAATGCGATGTAGGCCAGCAAAATCAGGCCGATTTTTGAGCGATTTGTTTTTGTCATGTTTCCCCTTTTATTTTAGCATTGTTGGCATTGGCAAGAGCGCGGCGCGCTCCCGCAAAACGATCATATAATTAACGTAAACGTTTACGCTTTTGTCAAGGAATTTTTCGAAAAAATCTCTCTCGGCAGCCGAATGGCCTGATTGTTCGGAGATGACAATCCTATTCGCCCCTATCACACAGAGACACGCGGCCGCGCGTCTTACGTGATACCTTCAAAAAAATGGGGAAATTACTTGACACGCTGATTTCGCGTTCTATCGTGTTTGACATCCTGAATGCGCGGCATGACATGTTTCATGGGAATGATGACTGCTGACTGCGTGCGAAAGAGGCGAACGATGGCAAAATATTTCAACGTAGCCGGGCCGTGCGCGCCCGATAAACATTACATGCTTCCGGCGCGGGAACGTTGCAGGGAGCTTGACGCGCTCATCGAGCAGAGCCAGTATTTCGTGATTCACGCGGCGCGACAGACCGGCAAAACGACGCTGCTTCAAGAATTGGCGCAGCAAATCAATGCCGAAGGGCGGCGGCATGCGGTGTATTGTTCATTAGAGGCGCTGCAAACCATTTCCGATCCCCGCGAAGGCATCCCGGAAATTGTGAAAAAACTTCAGGCGTATCTGCATCGCCATCCTGTCTTGCGCCAGCTTCCATTCGCTGAAAACGCCGATTACGACAACTTCACGAACGTGTTTCAAGAGACGCTGACGACGCTCTGCGAAGCAAGCGACAAACCGGTGGTCATCTTGTTTGATGAAGTGGATTGTTTGTCGAATGGCACGTTGATCGCCTTTTTGCGGCAATTACGGGAAGGGTACGTCATGCGCAGCCAGATTCCGTTCGTGGATGCCGTCGCGCTGGTGGGGATGCGCAACATCCGCGATTATAAAGCGCAGATTCGCGACGACCAGCAGACGCTCGGCAGCGCCAGTCCGTTCAATATCGTGACCGAAAGCCTGACGCTGCGCAATTTCACCCGCGACGAGATCGCCCGGCTCTACGCGCAGCATGTTGAAGCGACCGGGCAGATATTTCCGCCGGACGTCGTGGATGCGGTGTTTGCCGCGACACAGGGACAGCCCTGGCTCGTCAACGCCATCGCGCGAGATATTGTTGTCAAATTGCTGGACAACGACCCGACGCGCCCGATTCTGCCGGAGATGGTAGAGACCGCCGCGCAACGCCTGATTCTGCGACGCGACACGCATATTGATAGCCTGATGGAGCGCCTGCGCGAGTCGCGTGTGCGCCGGATTGTCGATCCTGTGATTGCCGGAGAGATTGTGCGGTATGACCTGTTAGACGATGATTATCGTTATGTGCTTGATTTAGGCTTATTGCGCCAAGAGGCGCGACGATTAATCCCCGCAAATCCGATCTATGGCGAAGTTATTGTGCGGACGCTCAATTTTCGGACGCAGCAGGAAATCGAAGACCTGACGCCGGATGCGGCGCTCCCAGCCTATATTCAGGACGGACGGCTTGACATGACGCGGCTGCTGCGGGAATTTCAGCAGTTTTGGCGCGAACACAGCGCAATCTGGATCGAGCGTTTCGATTACAAAGAAGCCGCGCCGCATCTCGTGCTTTTAGCGTTTTTGCAGCGCGTCATCAACGGCGGCGGGCGCATCACGCGCGAAATGGCGGCGGGCACGCGGCGGCTCGATCTCTGCGTGGAATATCAGCGCGCGCGCTACCCCATTGAACTGAAAGTGCGTTATGGCGATCAGACATATGAAGAGGGACAGCGGCAGTTGCTCGACTACCTCAAAACGCTCGGCTGCGCGGAAGGCTGGCTGCTCGTGTTCGACCGGCGGCCTGACATCGCTTGGGAGGCCAAACTCTTCTGGCGCGAGGCCGTTCTTGAAGGGAATACGCTGCATGTCGTCGGCTGTTAAATGTCGTCATTGCCTTTGACAGGGGTTGAAACCCTGTCAAAGGTGTTTCTTTAACAACAAGGCATCTTGCAAGGACAGGAAAAAGGGCAGCTCGAACAAAGCCGGCTCGCCGTGATTGATGTGTTGACGGTTCGCTTTCAGTCCGTCCCGATCCCGCTCATCAATCAGATGCTACGCTGCGGGGAGATCGCCCTGCTGCAAGCCTTGCTCCGGCAGGCCGTCACCATCCCGTCGCTCGCGGAATTCGAGGCGCTGCTGCGTCAGATGCCCGAGCCAGCCGAGAGGAGCGCCTCATGATGACCGACTACGCCGATTATGACAGCCCGTGGAAAGAGATGCTGGAACAGTATTTTCAGGAGTTCATGGCCTTCTTTTTCCCTGAGATTGCCGCCGACATCGAGTGGGAGGCGGGCTACGAGTTTTTGGACAAAGAATTGCAGCAGGTCGTCCGCGATGCCGAGCTTGGGCGGCGCATGGCCGACAAGCTTGTCAAAGTCACGCGCCGCCATGCGCAGGCGCAATTGTGGGTCTTTATTCATATCGAAGTGCAGGGATTTCACGAAACCGCGTTTGAAGAGCGGATGTACGTGTATAACTACCGGCTCTTCGACCGCTATCATCA
>CAZCGG010000135.1:0-12570 GCA_964498135.1 uncultured Candidatus Moduliflexus sp. | reverse complement strand
CATGCGTATGCCCCAAACACTCGAACATCGCCGCCGGTCATGGCATCAAAGCATCCAGATGCAACTCGCCTTTCTGCTGCTTGCGATTATTACCGGCATCGTCACCAGCTTCGGCATGTATCAATACCGCGAGACGCGCGCGGATTCCCTTGAAGAATTGCGCCAAATCGAGGAGGTTATGAAAGCCCGTTTAGGGGAATATCTCGTCTTTCCAATCTGGAACATGAATTTCGAACTGCTTGAGCGGACGATCCTGTCGGAAATGAAGGAAAAGCGCGTCTATGCCATTCTCATCAAAGAGGTGAATAGCTCCAAGATGCTTCAAGGAAAAGTTCGGAATAGCGATTGGCAGCCGGTTGAGCCGACCGGCGAGATTTCCGGCGATCTGCTGGTCAGCCAACAAGATATTTTCAAAGATGGCGAGCAGATTGGCGCGGTTGAAATGTACCTGACGACGCGCTTCATGCGCGAGCGGCTGCGCTACGAAATCGAAAAAACGATTCTGACAGTTCTCGTGCTGGATTTTGCGCTGCTTTTCGCGCTTTCCATCGCGCTGCGCCGCCTGCTGATTCGCCCGATCCAGCAAATTCTCCAGCTTGCCAAAGCCGTCGCTGAGGGAGATTTCACGCAGAAACTCGTGATTCGGCAGCGGAATGAAATCGGCGAATTTGCCGAAGCGTTTCAGCGCATGAAGGAGACGATTACGGACGTGCTGCGCGAAATGGATGCGATACATCAGGCGATTCAGGAGGGACGGCTCGGCATTCGCGGCAACGCGGAGGCGTTTTCCGGCCAATGGCGCGAGATGATTCTCGGCGTCAATCAGGTGATTGCGGCCTTCGTCATGCCGCTCAACAAGGCCTCCGAAGCGTTGCAGCGCCTCGCCATCGGCGAAATTCCGCCGACGCTGACCGACGCGTATCACGGCGATTTCGACATGATGAAAACGCATCTGAATCTGCTGATTGAGGCGACGCGCCAGACGGCGCGCATGGCGGAAGAGATTGCGAACGGCAACGTCACCGTGCAAGCGCAGGAACGGTCTGATCACGACGTGTTGATGCAGGCCTTGAATCGCATGATTCAACGAATCTGCCAGATTTTGCGCGAAATGGAGGGGGTCATGAAGAGCGCGCAGGCCGGAGAAGTCGAGGCGCGCGGCAACGCCGAGGCGTTTGCGGGGAGTTGGCGCGCGTTAGTGCTTGGCGTGAATCACGTGATTGACGCGTTCATGAACGTGACGAAGTTGAGCGAGCGGTTGAAGATGGAAAACTTGCGCATGGGGACGGAAATGGAATTGGCGCGGCGCATTCAAACGTCGCTGCTTCCCAAAGCGATGAAGAACATTCATCCCGATTTCGAGATCGCCGCGATGATGATTCCGGCGGCGGAAGTCGGCGGCGATTATTATGACGTGACGCTTGATCTCGAAGGCCATTTGTGGTTCGGCATCGGCGACGTGTCCGGGCATGGCGTGACGCCCGGCTTAATCATGATGATGGCGCAGATTGCGCATACGGCCATCACGGCGAATTATCCGGCCACGCCGCAAGACGTGGTATGCGGCATGAATCGGGCGTTATACGCGAATGTGCATGCGCGGCTGGCCGCCGATCATTTCATGACCTTTACCGCGCTGAAATATCTTGGCAACGGGCGGTTTCAACATGCCGGAATGCACCTTGATTTGCTGGTGTATCGGCAGCAGACGGGCGCATGCGAATGGATTGACACGGACGGCGTGTTTTTGAATTTCACCGCCGAGATTGCCTTTGCCACGCGGAATGCCGAATTTTCGCTTGATGTCGGCGATGTGTTGGTGTTGTACACGGATGGGATTATCGAAGCCCCTGACGCGGCGAACAATTTATTCGGCAATCAGCGGCTTCAGGCGTGCGTGCAGGAGCATGCCGCTGGGGCGTCGCCGGAAGAATTGCGCGAGCAAATCATGCAGGCGGTTTCCGCGTGGTGCCATGCGGACAATGATGATGACATGACGGTTGTGGTGGCGCGGCGGATTCAGTAAGCGCGTTGACGAACAAGGGGGGAAAAATCTGTCAGGTTGTTTCATGAGACCTCCCATGCAAATCAGGAGTGCGAAATCTTGATTTCGCTGTTTTTCGCCGTCAAATCAAGATTTGACACTCCTGTTTTTATTTTGTGCGTGTGTCATGACATCAACGACACTTGCGGTTCGTTGGCCTTCACGATTTTCGCGACGCATTCGACGTGCGGCGTATGCGGAAACATGTCCACCGGCTGAATTTCGAATGTCGCGAAGCCGCGCGCCGCAAGAAATTTCAGGTCGCGGAGCATGCTGGACGGATTGCACGAGATATACACGATGCGCTGCGGCGACATGCCGACAAGCGCGTCCAGCGCCGCCGGATCGCAGCCTTTGCGCGGTGGATCAAGCGCCACCACGTCCGCCCGCAAGCCTTGCGCGGCTAAATCAGGCAGCACCGCTTCCGCCGCGCCCGGCAGAAATTCGATCTGCTTGCAGCCGTTCAGCCGGGCGTTGTCAAGGGCGTCGCGCACCGCGTCTTCGACGATTTCCACGCCATACACCTGCCGGGCGCGCGGCGACATGCAGATCGCTAACGTGCCGATGCCGGAATAGAGATCAAAGACCGTTTCTTTCCCCGTCAATTCAGCATATTCAAGAGCTTTTGCGTAGAGCGTTTCGGTCTGCGCCGGATTGACCTGATAAAACGAGCGCGGCGAAATGGCAAACGTCGCGCCGCCGAGCCTGTCCCGAATCTGCGGCGCGCCGTACATAAGCGTCGTCTTCTCCCCTAAAATCACGTTCGTAACGGCGTAATTCTCGTTCAGCATGATGCCCGTGACGCGCGGAACCTCAGCGGTCAAGGCGTCAATCAGTGCGGCGCGGTGCGGCAAGTCCGCGCCGTTGACCACGACCACGACCATCGCTTCGCCGCTTGCCGCGCCGACGCGAATCAGCACATGGCGCAGCAATCCGGCGTGGCGGCGCTCATCATAGACGCTGATGTCATGCGCGAGAATCCACGCGTTCACGACGCGCCGGATGTGGTTGATTTCATCGAACTGCACGGGGCAGGCGTCATGTTCGATAATGTCGTGCGAATGCGCGGCGTAAAAGCCGAGCGCGGCCCCGCTTTTGCCCATGCCGACGGGATAAATGGCCTTATTGCGGAAAAGACGCGGCTGCGCCATGCCGAGCGTTTCGCGCAGCATCGTCTGCGCGAAGCCTCCGGCGCGGGCGAGTTCCTCGCGGAGTTGTCCGGTTTTCCACGCAAGCTGCGCGTCGTAGCGCAGATGTTGCAGGCGGCAGCCGCCGCAGCGGTCAAACGCCGGACAGAACGGCCGCGCGCGCTCCGGCGATGCGCGGCGAATTTTAAGCAATTTGCCGACAACGTACTCTGCCGTCACTTTAATCGCCTTGATGTCCAGCATTTCGCCCGGCAGCCCGCCCGCGACAATCACCGGCCGCCCGCGCAGCGTCCCGATGCCGCAGCCGTCGGCATTTAAGCCGGTCATCTCCACCTCGCAGCAGCTATTTTTCGTCAAAATACTTTTCATACGCTCCTCTGAAATATTTTCCGCGCGGTAAGGGCTTATGCACCCCACCCCAACCCTCCCCTCAATCAGGGGAGGGAGACAACATAGGCATATTGTCCCTCCTCTGATTGAGGGGAGGGTTGGGTGGGGTTCTGATCTCTATGTTTGTCAGGAAACGGCAGCGCAAGCGTTTTGTCCATGAAAAATGCTGTTTTCATAACAAAAGACCGCATGAAATCTCCCATGTAAATCAAACTTCAAACGTCTCAGAGGTTGTTTTAAAAGATCATGAGCAACACGGTAGCCCCGCCCCTACGTGGCGGGAAGGCGCGACAAGGTGTGGCGGAAAGCGCGTCCAATGCCCCGCCACGTAGGGACGGGGCTACCGTGTTGCTCGTCCATGCGCAACTTTTAAAACAGTTTCTCAAAGACTTTTGAAGTTTCCCTGAGTTTCATTGCGCGAGTGTCATTGAATGTCATCAACGACTCTTTTCTTGACATTCTCTCAGAAGTCCTGTATAAAGTAAATCAGGATGTGCGCAAAACCGCGCTCTGCGTGAAACGAGCGTGATCATGCGCGACTGAACAGGCTATTTACGCGAGGGGAGACGACAGTGAACGAGACTGCTTATCAAGGCCAATACGGGCAAACGCCAGAAGACGCGCTTCGTCAGGCGCGCGCGGAGATTGAAGAGCGAGACGAGCAGCTTGGCATTTTGCATGCCGTCATGCAGATGGTCAGTTCATCGCTCGATCTCCCATCAATGCTCAATAATGCGTCCCAAGCGGCCAGCCATATTTTTCGCGGCGCTTCAACCTTCGTCGGACTGATCGACGCGGCAGAGACGGAAATCTCGATTTTCAGTAATTTTTCCGCTAAAACAGACGACCCCGAAATTGCCGGGATGCGCTTTCCCCTGACGCATGGATCGCAGCTTGGCGACATGCTGTTTCGGAAACAGATTCCCGTGATGATTCCTGATGCGGAAACCGACCCGATTTTCGCGCATCTGTGGCCTCTCGTGCGGCAATACGCGCCGAAAACATTGCTGCTGATTCCGTTAGTGCATCATAACGTGCTGGGAATTTTCGGCATTTATACCATACAGATGCGGCGCAATTTTACCTTGAATGAAGTCATTCTCGGCGCAACCATCGCGGGGCAGATCGCCGGGGCGATTTATCACGTGCGCTTGTTTGAGAATGAGCGCAAGCAACGCCAGCGCGCTGAAACGCTGCAAGAAATTTCCATCATTTTGAATAGCAGCCTGAATCAGAACATCGTGCTGCAAAAAATTTTGGAGCAGGTGCGGCGTGTGCTGCCGTATGACGCGGCGGGCATCTTTCTGCGAGACGGCGACGATTTAGTCTTGTCGTTCGGCATGGGCGTGAATCCGGTCTTTTTCGGGAAACGCATCGCGCTGAGTTCGCGCAGTTACGAAGCGCAGGTGTTCACGTCGCGCCAGCCGGTTATGCTTGCCGACGCGGCGCAAGACCCGCGCTGGAACGTCTGGGAAGATCCGCCCATCGTGCGAGGCTGGATCGCGGTGCCGATGTTTGTCGGCGATCACGGCATTGGCGTGTTGACGGTGGATAGCTACACCGCGTCAGCGTATCAGCAAGATGACGCGCGCATTTTGCAAGTCGTCGGCAATCACGCGGCGACGGCGATTCATAACGCGCAACTCTATCAGCAACTTGCCCATGAAAAGCAATTTTTCGAGACGCTGATGATTAATAGCCCAGTGGCGACGATTTTGGTGGATGCCGAGATGCGCGTGATGTCGTGGAATCCTTCGGCGGAGCGGCTCTTCGGGTATTTGGCGTCCGAAAGCATCGGAAACAATCTGGACGCGCTGATTGCTTGGCAGAGCGGCTATGACGAGGCGGCGGCCTATTCCAAGCAGATCGGGCAAGGGCGGATCGTGCGCGCCATCACGCAGCGCAATCGCAAAAACGGACAGCTTGTTGACGTGGAACTGTGGGCGGCGCCCGTGCTGCTGGAACATGCGGCGGCGGCGTATTTAGTCATTTACCATGACATTACGGAGCTTGAGCAGGCGCGGAAAAATGCGGAAGCGGCGATTCGCGCGAAAAATGCGTTTTTGGCGAACATGAGCCATGAGTTGCGCACGCCGCTGACCGCGATTCTCGGTTTCAGCGAATTGCTGCTGCATCGCCAAGCCGTCCCCGAAAATGAGCGCGTCGCGCTGGATTCCGTGTACCGCAACGGCGAATATCTGTTGCTGCTGCTGAATAACCTGCTCGATTTGGCGCGCTTGGAATCTGGACAAGGTGATTGGGTGGAGCGCGAAGTCAATTTGTTCCAGATGCTGAATGAATTCGCGCAGCAGCTTGCGGCGCGCTATGGCCGCGCCCGCTTGACGTGGCATCGCCATCGCCGTCTCCCTGAATATATTCGGACAGATGAGGTCAAAGTGCATCAAGTGCTGATGCATTTGCTGACGGATCTGCTGAAAACCAACGAAGACGGGAGGCTCGACGTGCGCGTCCATGCGCTGGACAGCGCATGCGAAACGGCAGAGCGGCGGCTCTGTTTTCATATTCATGCCCGTTCTGAGACGCCGGGCGGCGCGCTCAATCATCATCTGCTGCCGATCAGCCGCGAATTTGTCCGCCTGATTCACGGTGAACTCACGGTATGGCCCCCGAAGGAAAAAAGAAAAATTCGTTCTCGCATTCTCATACAAATTCCGGTCAAACTGTCTGAACATCAAGAGACATTCGCCGCCCGGCAGCCGCATGAAGAACAGGCGTTCATCTCGTTTGAGCAGGCGCAATTTCGCCAGCCGGAACACTATGCCAGCCGGTTGGACGCGCTCCCGGCGGAATTGCTCCAAAAGATCGCGTATGCGGCCGTAACCGCCGAAATCTCGACGATGTGGGATATGCAGGAGCGCGTCCGCGCATTCGATGCTGAATTGGCCGACATGCTGACGTATTTGGGCGAAAATTTTGAATACGGCAAAATTTTAGCGATGGTTGAGCCGATTCTGCGCCGAAAAGATGAAAGCGAATCTACATGCGCGGAAGATCGTTCGGCAAGCTTGCCATGAACGGGGGATTTTTGCAAGAGGTCTCCCATATCAATTAGGAGTGCGAAATCTCGATTTCGTTATTCTTCGTCGTCAAATCAAGATTTGACTCCTGTTTTCATGCCGCGCGTGTCATGGCAATATATTATCAACGACACTTCTGTCACTGCCGCACATTGAATAACTGATTTACGCGCCGCGCCCCCTCCCGTTCTGCGGAGAGGGGCAGAGATGAGGGCAAAACAGCCATGAACCTCGTGATGATACAACTCGGAAGCGTCTTGCTGATTTTGGCGGGCGCGTGTATCTTATTTCTTTCGATCCGCCGCACGAAACAGATGCTCGCGCTGCTGCGTCAGGAGACGCATCTGCGCGACTGGCGCTGGCTCTTTTTTCTGATGAATTTCTTCTTGGCGGGCTATGGCGGCGCGGCGCTGCTCGTGCTGGCCGATCAGCATGAATTCTTGGTTCTTTTGACCGGCGTGGTCTTCTTGTTCGGGGCGATTTTCGTCTATATCGTTGTGCGCCTGCAACATTTGACCTTTCATGAAGTGATGGGGCGCTTAGACGCGCAGAACACCGCCGAGGCGTCGCTGCGCCGCGTGAATCAGGAATTGGAGCGGCGCGTGCAGGAATTCGCCGCGCTCAACATCATCGCGCAGACCGCCATGCAGACGAATGATCTGCATGCGACGCTGGAAATCGCGTGTCAGTCCATCACGGAACTCTTTCGGAATCACAGCACCAGCGTCGGCCTGTTTGACCGTTCCACCATGACGCAATTGCAGATTACGGCCTCGTATGCCGAACAGTCGCGCATGCGGCTGCGCCCCGGCACGATTGTTCAAATCAACCCCGTCTGCCCCATCTGCCAAGAGATTCAAGCCTGCCGCGCCGTCGTCGCCACGACGGCGGAAGCCGAGCCGCTCTTGGCCTCTCTCTGCCATCTCTCCGGTTTTTCAGGGCAAGAACGCCTGCTGTTGACGCCGCTTTGCTTTGAAAAGCACCTGCTCGGCGTGTTAATTATCATCAGCAATGCCGAGCAGCAGGAATTTTCCTCGACGGACATGAATATCGCGGAAACGGTCGCGGAATCGCTGGTCTGGGCGATTCTTCAGTCGGAATGGCATCACGCCGACATGACGCAGACATAGCCCGCGCCCCAAACGCCGTTTCGGCAAGAAACGGCGTTTCTCCGCCGTTGCCGCGCCCCTGCGTCACGCAGAATCGCCCGTCCGCGCACTTCCCTTGAAAAGATTATTGACAAACTGCAACGAAAAATCAAGATCGCTAACCAATTTCCGAATCAAAATTTTCCCAGCCGCGTAAGCCGGGATTCCCTTATTCACTCGCGTTGCGCGGTCTGTTTTAGCCTCATCGCGGCTAAAGACAGACCGCGCAAAAGGATGCGCCGTCATGCTTTGGATGAATCAATTGTATATCAGCATCGTGCTTCTCTCCATGATGTTTGCCGCCGTGTTGGGCCTGTACGCTTGGCGGCATCGCTCAACGTCCGGCGCGCCAGCCTTTGCCGGATTCATGGCGTTGTCGGGCTTCTGGTCATTTTTGGCGTTGATGCGCCTGACAAACGCCGACCCGTTTTGGGAAATCGTTTGGTATAATCTCCGCTACATCCCGTTGACCGCGCTGCCCGTGCTGTCGCTGCTGTTCGTCGTCGAGCGCATCGGGCGGGGCGACTGGCTGACGCTGCCGCGCCTACTGCTGCTGAGCGCGATTCCGGCCATCACGCTGATCGTCGTGTGGCAATGCGGCGTTCACGCCCTGAAATTCGGGGCAGCGAGCCGGTGGTATCCCGTCCATGCGCTGTATTCTTATGCGGTCGTCGGCGTCAGCCTCGCGCTCCTGATGAGCAACATGCGGCGCTTGTCGCGCCTGCACCGCCGCCAAACGCTGCTGATTGGGATCGGCTTGCTGCTCCCCGTCATCACGACGCTGCTGCACACCTTGCGCGTCATCGCATTCGGCAAGCATGACCTGACATCGTTCGCGCTGACCGGCAGCGGCTTCTGCTATGCGTGGTGTCTGTTTCGCTATCAATTATTCGACCTCTCGCCGATTTCCCGCTCCGTCCTGATGGACAACCTGACCGATCCGATTCTCGTGTTGAACGCGCAGCAGCGCATGCTCGATATGAATGCCGCCGCCGAGCGGTTTTTGGGGCTGAAACGCGACGACGCGCTCGGCCAGCGCATTCAGCAGATCGTCAACGATCAACCGGCACTCATGGAATATCTGCGTCTGCGGACGGAAACGCATACGGAAATCCGCGCGCGCGAGGCGGGGCAGGAGATTGTCTATGATTTACGGCTGTCGCTGCTGCGGAATCCGCAAGGCCGGTTAACCGGCCAATTAGTCGTTTTGAGCGACATGACCGCCCGCAAGCGCGTCGAAGAGGCGCTGCGCGATTCGCAGCGCCAGCTTGAAGCCTCGTATCGGCGCGAGCAGGAACGCCGGAAACTCTCGGACACGCTGCGCGAGGCGGTCACGATTGTGAGCGGCACGTTAGAGCCGCGCCGCGTGGTCGGCCTGTTATTAGACCAATTACAGCATGTCGTGACGTACCAGTTCGCCAGCGTGATGCTGGAAAATAACGGAAATTTGACGCGCCTGATTCGGCGCAGCGAGCGCGGCGATTCGTACCGCCCGTTGACGTTCGAGGCGGAAAAATATCCCCTGAACGCCGAAGCCCTGCGCGAAAAGCGTCCGGTCGTGATTGCCGATGTCAGCCAAGATGAGCGTTGGAAGCCGTCCAGCGAAACCGAGGGGCTGCGCTCGCTGATGAATACGCCGTTGATGGTGCAGGAGCGTCCGATTGGCGTTTTGAGCGTCGGCCGCTGCGACGACGTGGCCTATACCGACGAGGATGCCAACATCGTCTTTGCGTTCGCCAGCCATGTGGCGATTGCGCTTGAAAATGCCCGATTAGCGGAGCAAACGCGCGTGACGCTCGTGGATTTGCAAGACACGCTGGAGCGCTTGCAGCGCACGCAGAAACGGCTGGTTGAATCTGAAAAAATGGCCGCGCTCGGCCAATTGATCGCCAACATCGCGCACGAAATCAACACGCCGATTGCCGCGATCCGCGCCTCTGCCGGAAATATCGCCAACGCGCTTGAGGACGCGCTGCAAGCGTTATCAAGCGAACTGCGCGGCCTGCCGCCGGAGCAGCATGACCTGTTCTGGAAATTGGTTTATCGCGCCTGCGAGCCGAAACCGGCGCTGACCACCCGCGAGGAGCGGCAATTCCGCCGCGTTCTGCGTCAGCGTTTGGAAGAAGTCGGCGTGGACGACGCGCAGACGGTCGCGGACATGCTCTCGCAAATCGGCGTGTATGACGATTTCGAGCCGTTTCTCCCCTTGTTGCAATGCGCCGCGCCCGCCCTGTTCATGGCGGTTTCCGGCCTCGCGTCGCAGCGGCATAACAGCGACAACATTATTTTAGCGGTGGAGCGCGTCTCCAAAATCGTCTTCGCGCTGAAAAGCTACGCGCATCATGAATCGTCCGGCGAAAAGACGCGCATGGACATCAGCGAGGGGCTGGAAGTCGTGCTGACGCTGTACCAAAATCAACTCAAGCATGACATCGAAGTCGTGCGGCAATACGAGGCCGTGCCGCAGGTGGCGTGCTATCCCGATGAACTGAATCAAGTCTGGACCAACCTGATTCACAATGCGATCTGGGCGATGCGCGGCAAGGGGCGGCTGGAGATTGCTATCGTAGGGGCGAATAATTATTCGCCCCTACAAGAGGGTGTGGCCGGAATTCTCGTTGAAATCACCGATTCCGGCTGCGGCATTCCGCCGGAGATCATGCCGCGCATTTTCGAGCCGTTCTTTACGACGAAACCGGCGGGCGAAGGGAGCGGCATGGGGTTGGATATTTGCAAGAAAATCATCGAAAAACATCAGGGGAAGATTGAGGTTGAAAGTCTGCCGGGCAGAACCACGTTCCGCGTCTGGCTGCCGCAGCAACACGAATAAAGAGCGGTTCGATACGCTCACCGCGAACGGCGGGGGCATTCCTCCGTTCGTCCTGAGCCTGTCGAAGGGCGCATGGCGGTTCGATACGCTCACCGCGAAAACCTTTTTGGGAGGAAATATCATGAAAAATAATTCGCAAATGAACTACACCATCAGTCAGAAGTTTTTGGGCATTCTGATTCCGTCCATCATGCTCGTCGTGCTGTTGACCGGCTCGATCATGATTGGGCAAGAATCGGCCGCGTTGAATGAGGAATTGGCCGCGAAAGGAGCGTATCTGGCGAAATTAGCGGCGATCATGCTTGATCCGCCCATTTGGAATATGAACATTCGTGAAATTGCTCGGGTGGTCAACGCGCTTACCCAGAATAATGAAATCGTTGGGGCGCGGGTGCTGGATACCGAGCAGGAGATTCTTTTCACTTCTGCGATGCCGCAGCCGCGCGAGGCGCTGCTGGAATTTGCCTGCGACGTGTTCCAGCGCGAGAGCGGCGAGAAGATTGGGCAGGTGCAGATTTATCTGACGCGCGCCGTCGTCGCGCAAAAAATCCGCCGCGCGATGCTCTCGATGTCGCTGATCATGTTGGCGTTGATGGCGACGATTATATTGCTGAATCGAGAGATTCAGAAACGCCTGATTGCGCGGCCGATTCGCAATTTGCGGGAGGGCATTGTTCACAGCCTTGACGAGCAAACCTATTCTCCCGTGCCGATTTTGGCGGAAGATGAACTCGGCTTCGTGACGAAAGCGTTCAACACGGTCATGCAGCAGTTGAAGGAGAATGCCCGGAATCTGACGCGCATGGTGGCGGAGCTTACGCAAGCCGAGAACGCCCTGCGCGAGAGCGAAGCCCGCTATCGCAGCCTGTTTGACCGGGTGCCGGTCGGCTTGTACCGGACGACGCCGAACGGGCAGATTCTCGACGCCAATCTTGCCTTCGCGCAGTTGTTTGGCTATGCCAGCCGCGAGGCGTTGAGCGAACGCACGTCGCTTGAGTTGTATGCGGACCCGGCGGATCGCGTCCGGTGGCAAATGTTGATGACGCAGCAAGAGGTGGTGCGCGATTTCGAAGTGCGCTTTCGGCGTCCTGACGGCACAATTTTCTGGGTCAAAAACACTGGGCGCGCGATGAAGAACGCGCATGGGCTGATTGCGGCGTATGAAGGGAGTTTGGAGGACATCACGGAGCGCAAGCAAGCCGAAGCATTGCTTGAAGAAGAACGGAATCTGCTGCGGACGATGATTGATCACATCCCCGATCAGATTTACGTGAAGGACGCGAAAAGCCGGTTCATGCTTGCCAATCTCGCCACGCTGCATTGGCTTGGCCTGACGGAACTGCGCGAGCTGATCGGCAAGACGGATTTCGATGTGCATCCGCGCGAGTTTGCGGAACGGTATTTTGCCGATGAACAGGAGATTTTCGCGTCAGGCCAGCCCCTCATCAACCGGGAAGAGCCGTTTGTTCGCGCTCGCGGGGGCATGCGTTGGCTGTTATCCACGAAAGTGCCATTTCGAGATATTTCCGGCGCGCTCATCGGTCTCATCGGCATCAACCGCGACATCACGGAGCGCAAACAGGCTGAGGAAGAGCTTCTGCAACTGAAACAAGCCGTAGAAGCCATGCCGATTGGCGTAACGATCAGCGATTTGACCGGTCGCATCCGGTACGTCAATCCGGCGGAAGCCGACTTGCACGGCTATCAGGTTGGAGAATTATTAGGGCAGGACGTCGGCATCTTTGCGCCCCCGGAATTCCGCCAGCCGATCACGCTTGACCAACTCGCTTTTTGGCAGGGTTTGAAACGCGAAAGCGTCAATCTGCGGCGAGGCGGCAGCCATTTTTCGGTCTGGCTGATGTCTGAATTGATTCGCTCGTCGCGCGGTGAGCCGTTCGCCATCGTGACAAGCTGCGAGGACATCACGGAGCGCAAGCGCGCTGAAGAAGAATTGACGCGCTATCGAGATCAT
>CAZCGG010000134.1:6355-12608 GCA_964498135.1 uncultured Candidatus Moduliflexus sp. | reverse complement strand
TCGCGGTTTTGACCTCCGCGACGACGGTTTTCAGCGTGGCGACCATCGCGGTCAGAGCCGCGAACAGGCGTCCGATCTCATATTTGGCCGTCTCGTGCGGAATCGGCGCGTCGAGATGACCGTCGGCGATTTGCCCGAACACGTGAATCAACTGCTGCAAGGGGCGCGAAATATTTCTTTGCACAAAGAGGAGGACGAGGAGGCTTTCGACGAGGAGCATCAGCAGCAGCGCCCAAATTGCCGACATCACTGTCTGTCGAATTTGGCGTTCCAGCGATTCGCGCGAAAAGATGAGTTCGAGGCTGCCGATGATCTTCCCCTCGTGCATGATGTGCGCTTGCCGCGTCTCTGCGGCGGGGTAGTCCGGCGTCTTATCCGCGAGATCAACAATCTCCAGCCCTTCGCCCTGCCGGCCGAGATGCAGCACGATCTGCGCCTCTTCAAGGATTTTGACGGAAAGCAGCGCGGGATCGGTCAAATAGGACATGACGATGCTGTTGAGTTGTTCGTAATTCGCGTCATACAGCGCGCCCTCGACGGCGAGAACTAATTGCTGGCTGACCCTGTCGGCTTTCACCATGAGTTCGTTCATTGCGCTGCGCTGCCGGAAATACATATCTCGCCCGGAAAACGCCATCATAATGATGCCCAACGCTATCGCAAGCTGAATCGCAAACGTTGTCCCGATGCTTTTCATGCAACCTCCTCTCATTAAAAATAAAACCGTCTTGAAGGAACCGAGTTTCTTACGCGCAAGAATCTCTTTTATGAAATAGGATTAGCAGGTCTGTCAAGAAAATAATCATCAGGCGGGCAGATGCGAACGCGTTGCGATCTGCCCGCCTCCTTGCGTGAATCCGCGAAACAGGGCGCGCAATGTTTCCTGCGCAATTTTTTCTTGACACGCTTCTTGCGCGACGCATACTCCTCAATAACAGGACATCTTGACACGTCGCACACGGAAAAGGAGGCGATAGGGAACACCTATGCAGATGCCGAGCGGCTCGGCAGCAGACGCAACATACTCAGAGTAAACAATTACATGACATTATCGCACACCATTTTTCATGGAGGATCACATCTATGTGTCTGAAAAAAATGGCCTGTATTGCGGCCGGACTGACGCTTCTCGGTTTAGCCAGTTGTTCTCTGTTTGATCGTGAGCGGGACTCGCTTACTGCGCCTGCGGGGGGGGGGACTTGAGAATTTCATTCTCGGCGACCCGGAAATTTCCGGCTGGGGCGGCTATTATCACGCGAACAACACGTTCTTCGCCCTCAACGTGCCGGTCTTCGGCGCGTTGGGCATTTACTACAACATCGTGAATGGCGGCAGCTTCGCGTTGTTTGTCGAAACGCCGGGCGCGACGAAAATGGAGATCGGCCTGATGACCCGCAACGGCGTGACCGACGTGTTAGACAGCGTCTGCGTAACCTATGTGGAAGGCGTCACAGCGTTTGCGAACGTGCCGCCGGAATTCGTGAAAGTGAAACAACACGGTGCGACGCATTATCGGCGCAAACACAGCGCAGGCGAATCGGATTGGTGGCCGATTGAGGCGGCATTTGGGTTTGGCGGGTTGGATGCGCAATTGAAGACGGTGTGCGTCGCGCGGAATGGCGTCCTCGAAGTGACGGAAATTTCGGGCGCGTTCCCGAAAGCCACGTCAGTGACGACCAGTACGAGCAGTACAAGCAGTACGAGCAGCACCACAACGACAACCATGGCGACGGACCCGTGCGTGGTGCAGAACGGCGCTGACAGCGGCGTCGGCAGTTTGCGCGGCGTGCTGGCATTGGGGACGTGCAGCACGGTCACATTTGCGTCTGGCGTCACTTCGGTGTCGCTGACGAGCGCGGACTCGCCGTCTCATCACCTGACCCTCACGAAGGGCGTGACGATTGACGGCGGCGGCGCGGTGACTATCAAAGGCAGTAACACGACGTATGGCGTGCTGTATGTAAACAGCGGCATCACGGTCGTCTTGAACGGCTTGACGATCACCGGTGGGAACATCACCTCAGCGGTCACAGCCGGCGGCGGGATTTTCAACTCTGGGACGCTCACCATCGGCAGCACGACCACGGTCACTGTCAATCACGCGATCTACGGCGGCGGGATTGCCAACGCTAACGGCGCGACGCTCACGCTGGCTGGCAAGCTCACGTACAACACCGCGACCCAGGCCGGCGCCGGGATCGACAATTCCGGGACGGTCACGTTCACTGGGAGACTCGAGAAAAATAGTATGACGGGCGGCTTAGGGACGAACAGCGGCGGCGCCGGGCTGTATAACCGTGCGGGGTCGTTCACGTTCGGGCCCGGGGGCGGGATTTTCTTCAATCATATCAGCAACTCCAGCACTGGCTTTGGCGGCGGCATTAACGACCGGAACAACGGGGTAAGCGGCGCCGTGAAAGGCACGAACGTGACGAATAACAATTGTCAGGGAACCTATACGTGTAACGATATTTTTATTGGCTCGACGTGTACCGATTGATCGGGGGGGATCGGCGCAAGCCAGGCCACGAACCTGAACAATAACCCTTGTCATGGGACATAGTGGCAGGCTCCGGCCTCGATTCGATCACACTGTCAGACACGTCGAACGTGTCTGACAGTTTCCGCAGCGAGCAGCATTTTGAAGCGAACAGGCTCATCATGGCAAAACGCGACCGGTATCATTATCAAGCGAAACGCGCATTGGAACGCGACGGTTGGACAATCACCCACGATCCGTTCGCGCTGGAAATCGGCGAAAAAGGATTATTGGCCGACCTTGGGGCAGAACGACTCATCAGCGCGGAAAAAGGGCTGAAAAAGATTGTCGTGGAGATCAAAAGCTTTATCGGGCCATCGGATGTGCGCGATTTGGAAGAAGCGATAGGCCAGTTACGGAACACACCTTTCAAACCGTCTTTAGCTCTGAATTAGGGCAATTGTTTTGGGAAGATCATTTTGTGCGTTTGATGGTCTTCGATGAAGAGCAGGAGGTGATGACGCGATGGATACCGGAATGAACTATGCGGCAATCGCCAAGCAGGTGTTGACGAACTATGCGGCATTTTGGGCGCAAGCCGGAGTCGCGTTGCAGCCAGTGTTCGATGATGAACATCGCACGTATCTGCTGCTGAAATTCGGCTGGCGCGGCAAGACCTATTTGCACAGCGCGACCGTGCATTTGGAGATTCGAGATCGCCAAATTTGGATTCAGAACGATCATACTGAGTCCGGTATTGCGACCGATTTGCTGGAGGCCGGCGTGCCGCGCGAGGACATCGTGTTGGGATTCCGCCCGCCGGAATTGCGGCCATATACCGAATTCGGCGCTGGCGAGCCTGCCGCGCCAGCGAAAACGCGGGCGGCATGATGTTGTTGTTTCATGTCTCCCATGTCAATCAGGAGCGCGAAATCTTGATTTCGCCGTTCTTCGCGGTCAAATCAAGATTTGACACTCCTTGTGACGTTTTGTGTGATACCATATCCCGCCTCAAGTTCTTTCGCTTCCGCATTGTTTTTTCGTTTTCCCTGAGAAATCAACTTGACAATCTCCTGAAAACCTGCGAGATTCCCAAAAAAGACGTGACCGGTTTGTGAAACCGGCCACGTCCCCCAACACAGGGAGAAACCATTATGAAACACGCATGGAAGCGCATCATTGTTGCCAGCATGATCGCCGCGAGCCTGACGGCGTGCGCGCGGCGCGAAAAAATCGGCCCGTTGCGCACCGGGCGAACGCTTGAAAAACAGGGCGAATACGTCGCGGCCTTATCGCACTATGAACACATGAAAGATGAACAGTTCAGGGACACGTGCATTCAAAATCTGCGCTATTTGTACGGCGACATTCTCGACGCCATGCAGGCCATGAACGCGCAGACGCCTTCGGCAGAAGCGTATTTTGCCTTAGGGCAGGCGTATTATGACAAAGCCGAATCGCTCCCGGACAAGCAGGCGTTTCTGCCGAATATGTCGCTTGATTTGCGGCAATACGCGGACGCGCAGCGCGCCTCGTTTCAAGAACGCGCTCTCGCCTCGCTGCACAGCGCCACCGCCATGCAGCCAAATCACGCGGACGCGCTCCTGTTAGAAGGCATTGTGTACGAAGAGCAGGGGGAAGCGGACAAGGCGATTGTGATTTATCAAAAACTCCTGCAAAACGGCGTTGAGCAGGCGCAAATCTATGACCGGCTGGCCGCGCTGCTGTATGAACGCGGCGAGAAAGACGACGCGTTCGATTTGGCGAAACAGGCGGCCGCGCAGTTTTCGACCGACGCGCAGGCGCATTTCACGCTGGGCAACCTCTTTGCGTATGAAGGCAAGGATGAAGACGCCATTCATTCGTATCGGCGGGCACTCTGCGCTGATCCGAGCGTGATTGAAGCATATTACCGCATCGCGCAATATTATCTCGCGCAGAGCGACATGATTGACGCGGAGCGCGTCATGAAGCTCGGCGTATTCAATAACGCCGCGTCCGTGCCGCTCAACCAATTTTACGCCGCGCTCAAAACCGCGCTCGATGAGCAACTGCTTGACGAGGTGAATCAGATTTTCATGGATTTCTCCGGCGACGCTGGCTCGAAAAGGCTTGGGGAAATGGACATTTCCGAGCAAACGCCGGGGCTGCAACTCCAGTATCATCGCCTCCGCCTGAAACTTGTCGAACGCCTCCGCCCGTATCGCCTGCCCTGTGAGGCGACGGCGGAAAATCCCTATTTCGACCAGCAAGTTCAACGCTCGCAACGGGAAATTGACAAGATCAACGCCCTGCTGAACGCCCCTGCTGAGGACGAATCCGCCGCCGAACCGACGCCGAAGTAACGCGCGCCCCACCTCAACCCTCCCCGAAATCAGGAGAGGGAGAATATGAGCAGACCTTTTTCCCCTCCCTTGATTCAGGGGAGGGGCAGGGGTGGGGTAATCAACACTCTCCCAGCGTTTCCAGAAACGCAGGTTCTTCAAGAAACTGCGTTTCAAACGTGACTTTTTCATTGACAATTCTCCGCGAAATTCCAGAACTATATTTTGTCGCATCGTCATTCTCGATACAAACCTGACAACTACAGAGGAGAACTACGGCTCATGGCAGAAAAAAAGACATTGGCTATTGTCGTCGGCGGCGGCCCGGCGCCGGGGATTAACGGCGTGATCGGCGCGGCAACGATTGAGGCGATCAACAAAGGGCTGCACGTTATCGGCATTTACGATGGTTTCCAATGGTTAGCGAAAGGCGACACCACGCACATCGAAGAACTCACCATTGAAAAAGTCTCCCGCATTCACTTTCAGGGCGGCTCAATTTTGAGAACGTCGCGGGAAAACCCAACCAAAGACCCGAAAAAGATGGAAAATGTGGTCAACAGCCTGCTCGCGCTCAAGGTGGATTATTTAATCACCATCGGCGGCGACGATACGGCGTTTTCATCGAAACAGGTCGAAGCCAACGCGCTCGGCAAAATCAAAGTCGCGCACGTGCCGAAAACCATTGACAACGACTTGCCGCTGCCGAGTTACGCCTACACGTTCGGCTATCAAACCGCCCGCCACGTCGGCGCGCAAATCATCGAGAACCTGATGGAAGACGCCGAAACCGCGAACCGGTGGTATTTCGTGGTCGCAATGGGACGCCATGCCGGGCATTTAGCCTTTGGCATCGGCAAAGCCGCCGCCGCCACGCTGACCATCGTGCGCGAAGAATTCGAGGCCAAAGAACAGAAGACGATCCGCCTGAAGCAAGTCTCCGACTTAATTCTCGGCACGATTATCAAACGCTTGGAAATGGGGCGTCCGAACGGCGTGGTCGTGATTGCCGAAGGCGTCGCGGAAATCGTCGCGGAAGAAGATTTGCAAGATCTGGCGACCGCCGAGCGCGATGAATTCGGGCATGTGCGGCTCGCTGAAGTTGATTTCGGCGACGTGCTGAAAAAAGACATTCAGGCCAAACTGAAAGAATTGGGCATCAAAATGACCGTGATTGCCAAGAACGTCGGCTATGAACTGCGCTGCGCCGCGCCGATTCCGTTTGACGCCGAATATACGCGCGAACTCGGCTACGGGGCGGTGCGTTTCTTGCTGGACGGCGGCACGGGCGCGATTGTCTCCGTGCAGGCGGGCGAATTCGTCCCGATGTATTTCGGCGACGTGCTTGATCCGAGAACGAACAAAACGAAAGTCCGCATGTTGAACGTCCACGCCAATTCCTACGAAGTGGCGCAGCATTACATGATTCGCCTGACGAAGCAGGATTTCA
>CAZCGG010000134.1:0-6255 GCA_964498135.1 uncultured Candidatus Moduliflexus sp. | reverse complement strand
CGCGCGTGACGCGCAGCTCGAAATACGTCAAGGGCGCATGATGCATGCGCCCTTCTCTGTTCATAATGGCATGAATAAGACTGTGGGAATTCTGACCGGCGACGGCGATTGTCCCGGGTTAAACGCTGTCATTCGGGCGGTTGTCCGCAAATCGCTGTCGTTAGGAAATACGGTGATCGGGTTTCGCAAATCGTGGAAAGGGATTCTGGAAAAAGATATTTGCCCGCTTGACATCAACGCCGTGTCCGACATTATCGGCAAAGGGGGAACGATTTTAGGCAGTTCCCGCACCAACCCGTTCAAATATGAAGAAGGCCCGGAAAAAATTCTGAAGCATCTCAACGATTTGAAGGTTGACGTATTGGTGACGGTCGGCAGCATTGACACGCTGATGGTCGCGGAAAAACTCTTCGAGCGCGGATGCCCGGTCATCGGCATCCCGAAAACTATTGACAACGATCTGCCTCTGACTGACCGGACATTCGGCTTTGACACCGCCATTTCCACCGTGACCGATGCCATTGATCGCGTGCATTCGACGGCCGAATCGCATGACCGCGTGATTGTCATGGAAGTGATGGGGCGCTATACCGGCTGGATCGCCACCTATGCCGGCGTTGCGGGCGGCGCGGATTGCATTCTCATCCCGGAAAAGCCGTTCAGTCTTGAAGACGTGTGCAAGCTGATTCGCCACCGGCATCAGCGCGGCAAAGATTTCAGCATCATCGTGGCGGCGGAAGGCGCGCGCCCGAAGGAGCATAACCGGTTTGTCGTCAAAACCGACCGGGTGGACGAGTTCGGCCATAAGCAATTGGGCGGCATCGGCAGCCTGATCGCACAGGAAATCGAGCGGCTGACCGGCTTTGAAACCCGCGTCACCGTGTTAGGCCCCATTCAGCGCGGCGGCTCGCCGACAGCGTTTGACCGCGTGTTAGCGACGCGCTTTGGCGTGAAGGCGGCGGAAATGGTCGAACGCGGAACATTTGGCAGCATGGTCAGCCTGCAAGGGAACAAGATTGTCGAAGTCAAACTCGCGGAATTGATTGATAAAGTCAAACCTGTAGATTCAGAACTGTACGACATCGCCGAAGTCTTTTTCGGCTGATCTCCACATCAACCTTCTTTCGAAGATGGCAGGGAGAAGCGGACAATGCCAGAATTACGCAAAGACACCATTTGCGGGCGTTGGGTGATCATTTCCACCAATCGCGGAAAACGCCCGTCCGATTTCGGCTCAACGGTGGAACAAAAACAGCCGGGCTTTTGCCCGTTTTGCGCAGGCCATGAAACGACGACTCCGCCGGAAATTTTAAGCATCCGCGCTCCCGGATCCGCGGCAAACGGGCCGGGCTGGTCGCTGCGCGTCGTGCCGAATAAATTTCCCGCGCTGCAAATCGAAGGCGACCTGAATAAAGTCGGCGAGGGAATGTTCGACAAAATGAATGGCATCGGGGCGCATGAAGTGCTGATTGAATCTCCCGCGCACGACATGACGATTCCGAACATGCCCTTGATCAATGTGGAAAACATGTTCTGGGGCTTCCGCGAGCGCGTCGTGGATTTAAAAAAAGACCGCCGCTTCAAATACATCATGCTGTTCAAAAATTATGGGGCCGCCGCCGGCGCCTCGCTGCAACATCCGCACTCGCAATTGATCGCGCTTCCCGTCGTGCCGCTCGTGGTGCAGGAAGAAATGCGGGGCGCGAAGACGTACTACGGTTATAAAGATCGCTGCGTGTTTTGTGATATTCTTCATCAGGAGAAAACCGAAGGCGTCCGCGTCGTCAGCGAAAATGCCGAATTTCTCACGCTCAGCCCCTATGCGCCGCGCTTCCCGTTTGAAATCTGGATTTTGCCAAAACGCCATACGTCGGTCTTCGAGGATTCCACCAGAAGCGAATTCGCCAATTTGGCGCGCGCGCTGCAAGACGCCATTCTCCGCTTAGACAAAGTGCTGCAAGACCCGCCGTATAATTTTATTATTCATAACGCTCCGCTGCACGAAGAGCATGACGTGCCGTATTATCACTGGCATCTTGAAATTATTCCAAAACTCACGAGAATCGCCGGATTTGAGTGGGGCACCGGGTTTTACATCAATCCGACCCCGCCGGAAGATGCGGCCAAGTTTCTGCGCGAAGTTGACTGTTCAACAAGCGCGTCGCAATAATTGACGAGGAAGCGATGGATGCGCGAGTCTTTCAGGCGTGCCTGCACCAACTTGCGCATCCCGCGCGACACTATGAAGGTCTTGATTGTTTCCCCTGAAGTCGCTCCATTTGCAAGGGCTGGCGGATTGGCGGATTTCGCCGGATCTCTTGCCGTCTCGTTAGGCCGTCTCGGCCATGATGTCCGCGTGATGACGCCCAAATATAAAATGACCGATGAGGCCGCGTTTGGCCTGACGCCGTGCATCGAGCAGTTTGACGCGCCGATTTCCACCCGGAAAGAGCCGTGTTCCATTTTAAAAGGCGCGCTCGGCGCTGTGCCGGTCTATTTTCTCAAGCATGACGCCTATTATCGCCGCGATTACCTGTACGGCGATTCGCAGGGCGATTACCCGGATAACGCCGAGCGCTTCATTTATTTTTCGCGCAGCATTCTTGAGGCGTGCAAGGCGCTGCAATTTTTCCCGGATGTCATTCACTGCTGCGACTGGCAAAGCGGCCTCGTGCCGGTCTATCTGCGGGAAACGTACCGCGCGGATCCGGCGTTCGCCAAAACGGCCGCGCTCTTCACGGTCTATAATTTGACGCATCAGGGCTTATTTTGGCATTACGACATGCACTTGACCGGCTTGGGCTGGGATCTCTTCACGCCGGACGGCCTCGAATATTACGGCAAAATCAATTTGATGAAGGCGGGCGTTATATGGGCGGATATTGTTTCAACCGTCAGCGTCAAATATAGTCAAGAGATTCAGACGAAAGAATTCGGGCAAGGGCTGGAAGGCGTGTTTCAATATCGCAGCCGCGATTTATACGGCGTGGTGAACGGCGTGAATTACGCGGCGTGGGATCCGGCGGCGGACGAAAAAATCGCCAAGCCTTACGCGCCGATCTCGATGAGCGGCAAGGCGATCTGCAAAACGGATTTGCTGAACGCCTTTCGCCTATCGCCGCCCGACGATGCGCCGGTCATCAGCATGATTGCGCCGCTCCGCGAGGAAAAAGGGGCGGATTTGCTGGCGGAAATCGCCGAAAAAATCATTGGGCAGCCCGCCAGCCTGATTGTGATGGGAACGGGCGCGGAAAAATATCATAAACTCTTTCATCTCATGCGCGAAAAATACGCGCCGAAATTCGGCCTGCTGCTGGATGACGATGACGCGATGGCGCATAAAATCTTGGCGGGTTCGGACATGCTGCTGCTGCCGTTCCGCTACGAGCCGTTTGGAACGTATCAGATGCGCGGCCTGAGATACGGCACGATTCCGATTGTCCGGGCGACCGGCAGCCTCTGCGACACCGTGCGCCCCTTTGACGCCGCCGCCAACACCGGGACGGGCTTCACCTTCGAGACGTATGCTGGCGACAGCCTGCTCGCCGCCATCGAACGCGGCGTCAGCGCCTACCGCACTCCGAACGTTTGGAAAGGGCTGGTTCAACGGGCAATGGCCGAAGATTTCTCGTGGGATATTGCGGCGAAAGCCTATGACGCGCTGTATCGCAAGGCGCAAAAAAAACGCCTGTCTTAAAACGTTCCGACCTCACCCCTGCCCCTCTCCAAAACGAGAGGGGAACACATCTCTCCCATCTTTCTGAGATGGCGCGAGGTGCGTAATTTCCGATGAATATGAACGATTCGAAAATCGAGCTGCATATTCTGAATCATGTTGGGCGGCTCACGCATGTCAATCTCCCGTTAGAAGATCGGTTGCAGCAAATCGTGGAAACGCTCGCCGACATGACGCATTCGGATGCCTGCTCGATTCATCTGCGGCAAGAGCAAACGCACGGGTTGACGTTCATGGCGGGCATCTCGCGCGAGCAGCTTGAATGCGCCCAAAGCGCGCTCCTTCCGGCGCATCTCGATGAGGCCGACGACGAAACGTGGACGCCGTGGTCGTGCCGCTCGCCGATGCTGCTCTCTCAAGAGGGCGACGACGGCTTTCATTCCGTCTTGGTCACACCGATTTTAGACGAAATCAACCAGTGCGTCGGCTCGATTGTCTTGTGGAATCGCGAACGCCGCGACTACACGGAAGATGAGCGCCTCATGCTGTCCACGCTCGCCTCGCTGGGCTTCGTCATGATCAAAAATACCCGCCTGTACGCTCAGCTTGAGCGGAAACTCGACGAGCAGACGCGCATGTATGAAATCGGCAAAGCCCTGAGTTCCACGCTGAACCTCGACGAGCTTTTGGACATGATTTCCCGCACCAGCGCGGAATTGACGAACGCGCGGGGCTGCGTGCTGCGCTTGCTGAACCGGGAGCAGACCGTGCTGGAAATCAAGTCGTCTTACGGCGATATCGTTTCCCGCGCCATGAGCCGGGAGCGCAAAATCGGCGAGGGCATTTCCGGCATGGTGGCGCAAAAGCGCGAGCCGATCAAAATTGATCAGGTCACGCAAGAACTCAAGCGGACGGAAATTGTCGAATCAATCTCCTATTCCATGATTTGCGTCCCGATTATCGGGAAAGAAGGCGTCATCGGCACGATTGCGTCGTTCGACAAAAACCCCGACGGCGAGGATCACCGCTTTTCCGACAATGATGTCAATGTGCTGCTTTCGTTTGCCGGACATGCGGCGGTGGCGATTGAACACGCCCGATTTTACGAGCGGATGGAGGAACTCGCGCTTGATAATCTGTTGCGCTTGCGGGAGCTTTCGATTCTGTATCACATCAACACGGCGATGCGCTCGACGGTGCGGCTCAACCGGCTGCTGCGGATTATTCTGACCGGCGTGACGATTGGCGGCGGGTTGGGCTTCAACCGGGCGATTCTGCTGATGGTGAACGAGCGGGCGCAAACGCTGAAAGGGATGTCCGGCATTGGGCCGGGATCGGATCAGGAAGCGGCGAAAATCTGGAAAACCGGCGTCGGCAAGCAGAAATCGCTCGTGGAAATGATTGTCGAAGTGCATGACGATGACCGCTACGAAGAAACGTCGTTTGAAAAGACCGCGAAAAGCATCTGGATGCCGTTGATGCCGGATCAGGGCATTTTCGCCCGCACCGTGCTGGAACGCCGCCCATTCAACATCACGGACAGCAGCCAATGCCGCGACGATTGCCGCTACATCGCCAACCTGCTGGAAATCGAGCGTTTCGCCACCGTTCCCCTGATTGTGCGCGATCAGGTCATCGGCATCATTTACGTGGATAATAAATACAATAATGTGCCGATCACGGAAGACGATTTGAATTTTTTGCAAATGTTCGCCAATCAAGCCGCGTTAGCGATTGATAATGCCATGCTCTACGCGAACGTCGAGAAGCGGAATCAGGAATTGCAAGAAGTGCAAGACCGCTTGGTGCAGATGGAAAAGCTGACCGCCTTGGGCAAAATGGCGGCGGACATTGCCCACGAAATCCGCAACCCGATTATCTGCGTCGGCGGCTTTGCGCGGCGGCTGATCAATGATGAAAACTTGAGCGAAAAACAGCGCAAATACGTCAACATCATTTCGGAAGAGGCGGTGCGGCTCGAAAGCATTTTGCAGGACGTGTTAGTCTTTTCGAAGGAAACGCACGTGCGCTTTGAGCGCTGTCAGGTCAACTCGATTATTAAAGGCGCGTTGGATTTGTTAGCCCTTGAAATTCATGATCGCGACATCGAGGTCAACACCTGTTTTTTCAGGGATTTGGACGCCATTTATGCCGACACGCAGCAACTCAAACAAGTGTTCATCAATCTGATTACGAATTCGTTGCAGCAGATTGGCGATAAGCGCGGGCTGATTAACATCATGACGTATAACACGGTTTCGGTCAACGGCGGCGTCACGGTGGAAGTCACGGATAACGGCGGCGGCATTCCGGCGGAAATCATTGATAATATTTTCAATCCTTTTTTTACGACCAAAGGCTCTGGAACCGGTTTAGGATTGGCGATTATCAGGAAGATTATCGAAAATCACCGCGGGAATATCAATGTCCGCAATCGCCCCGGCATCGGCGTCACGTTTGTCATCAATCTTCCGGCGGATCCGCGCATTGTGGAACCTCAACGGCGCGACGACAAAGGGAATGCCTAAGCAAAGATGCGCATTCTGGCGGAGATTTTCCCTTATGTAAATCAGGAGTGC
>CAZCGG010000133.1:7801-12668 GCA_964498135.1 uncultured Candidatus Moduliflexus sp. | reverse complement strand
TCGGACGAGGGCTTTATCTCAGCTTTCTGCTGCCGCAATTCCCATTTCAATAAGCCGATTTCCTGAATCAAGTGTTTATTCTGCTCGCTTAATTTTGTCACGACAATCGAATAATGCACTAAAATCGCAAAGACACCCATGAGCAGAATGAGCAGCAGCGTAACAGGAGGATACGCAATGCCGATAAAATAAGATAACCGGTGCAGCCCCATCCGCCAGACGGCGAAGAACAAGAAAATCGCGCCGCCAAACAGCCAAAGCAGCGCATATTCTTCTTTTACGCGCTTTTTCCGAATCAATTCAATGATGCCAATCAGCATCAGGATGCTTCCAATAATCGCAATATATTGAATGCGATGAATATTGACCTGAATCGTTTCCCCCATTGTTTTCCCCTTTAAAATATTCTTGGACGAATCATGTTGATAAAAATTGCCAACAGGACTTTCATCATGTAATAAAGCGATTTGAATTCTGAAATCGAAGAACTGCCATGCTGGCGCGCCTGCATGGCGACAGAAACTTCTTGCATGCGAAATCCGTGTCTGCCTAACACAACGACCGCTTCCGGTTCAGGATAATCCTGCGGATAATGCTCGGCTAAAAAATGAATCGCTTTTTGATTATATGCGCGAAATCCTGACGTGTTATCCGTAATGCGTTGCTGAATCAGGAACGTATTGACGACTTCGAACACTTTGATGCCGACTCTGCGCCCCCATGTTGATTTCCAGCCGTCATGCGCCTCGCAGAAGCGAGAGCCAATCACGACATCGGCTTCCCGCGCCAAAATGGGCGTCAAGAGTTTCGGGATTTCCTGCGCGGGATGCTGCCCGTCGCCGTCGCATTGCACGGCAAGATCATATCCATAGCGCTGCGCAAATTTGAAGCCAGTCTGCACCGCGCCGCCGATGCCCAAATTACACGGCAGATTCACGACGAACGCCAAGCCGGTCGCTTCCGCCGCTTCGCTGGTATAATCTTTCGAGCCGTCATTGATGACCACGACATCCCAAGCCGGGTTTTGATGATGCAATGATTCTAATAACGCGGCAATCCCTTTGGCTTCATTATACGCTGGAATAATAATCAATATTTTTGGAGAAGATTCTTGCGCTGCGTGAGTTGTCATGCGCCTTTATTTTACAGGACTTACGGCACCCCACCCTTTCCCACCCCTGATTGAGGGGAGGGTTGGGTGGGGTCTGCGTAAGTCCTATTTTATTTAAAAAGATTATCGTTTTAAAATGGTGTAATTGTCTTGCGTCCATTTCTCTTGATACGGCAAAACTAACACATACTCGCCCGAAAGAACGACGAATTCCGCTTCTTTGGGAAGTTCCCGTTCTTTCAATTTGCTCCCCTCGGCTTTATCTCGATGCTTAAGAACATCATAAGGCAGCCAAAAGAGTATATGCGACAAATTGGTATACGCTGTGTATGGATCGTGTTTCCAAAAATTTTCGATAAAGACCACCTTTGACGAGAAATTCGGGATATGTGAGGCCAGAAAAGTTTTATAGCGTTCAAAATCTTCCGATGATTGGCCAGCATGCATCATAAAACGTATTTGATGATAGTTGGCAATCAAGCAAAATGCCATGAAAAAAAGAACATATGGATAGCGTTTTCTCTGCGTCGAAAGCAGATAATATACACCGGCAGCCAGATTAAGCAACGCAATAAGAATGACCACCGAAGGCGTCTCTTTCGTTACGAATACCCAGCTATATTCCATGTTGTCCACAATCATCGGATAGCCATGCAAATAGGCGAATTTCGGCAGAAAGATGATATAATTACAGGCGAGCGTTCCGAGCCAGAGAACCCCGAAGATGATGCGCGCAGGCCGCGACCATGAAATGCTTTTCGAAAAAATCGCAAAGGCCATGACATAAAACGGGAATGTCAAAAAGTGATACCGCGTGTGCAATCGCCCCAATTCCGCCTCGACTTCCAAGCCGAGCGTGAACTTGATGGTTGTCCCCAAAAAAATCACGCCGAGCAGCAGGCCTAGCGCGAGAAAAACACAGGCGCGTTGATTCGCCTGCTTTCGGGCCTGAAGCAGCGCGGAACACGCGACGACAAGCGGAAGCAGGTACAAGAAGAAAATCAGCGAAAGATGCGTGATGACCATGAATAGCGCGTCTTCCGAGCCAAACAGACTTTGCAGAAAGCTGTTTTTCGCCATGCCTTTCGCATAAATCTGATAAAATCCCAACCCCAAATCCAGCTTGCCTTTCAGCAGAAAATTAATCACCAACACGCCGATAACGCTGATGAGAGCCATGACGCCGGACAAATAGACGATCCGCAGGCGCTCGTTCATCGTCATGTTTTTCCGAATAATTATGAGCAGCATGACGCCGAAACACGCGAGAAGAATTCCCATGCCGGTCGGCTTCGTGACATACGCTAACGCAATCGTTCCGCCCGCAATTATGGCCTTTTTCAGTGTCGGCGCGACGAAAAACGCATGACAAAAATAGAAGGCCAGCCAGAAGAGCGGAAAAAAGAGCGGCTCAACCATGACGAAATTTCCGATATTCATCCATGGCATCAGCAACAGCAGCGCGGAAAGCCAGAACGCCTCTTTCAGCGAGGCAAATTGCTTGATTAAAAGGAAAAACGGATAGATCGCGGCGTTCATGACAAGGACGTTGAACAGTTTGATCAAAAAGAAAAATGACGATTGAAACGCGGAGAACGCCGAAATCAAAAACGGGTAAAGCAGATTGGGCATGGTTTTGACGCCCTGATGAATCGCGTCAGAAGAGGCGTAAAAATCGCCGGTCGTCCAATAGCGGTAGGATAAAATCCGATACACGTACTCATCGCCCCAGATAAACGGCTCTGTGACGAGGGAAAACTCGAGCAGGCGCGCGCCGGAAAAGAGGCCATACGCCGCAAACAGCATGAAATAGATGAAGCGCGGCTCTTCCCATTTCGCGGAATTCAGCCCGCGTTGAATCGGCTGAAACGCTTTTTGCAGCGCGAAACGGATATTGCGCGCCATGCGCATGAAATGGACATTTTGCTGAGCGGCCAGCGCGCCGCCCCATGCGCCGAGCGCAAGGAGATACAGAACGTTCAGCGCGAGCATGAGCGGCATTCCGCGCCGAAGCGGGGCGCGAAGGGAAAGTTCCCACGCCTGCGGGCGAGCCGCAAACAACACGTCTTTGGGCAGCAGACGCTCCGCTTGGTTCGGCGGCGTCCAGAAGGCTTGCATGACGCAGAAGCCGCCATATTGCGCGTAAGCGATTTCGATCTCATGCAGGCCGCGCTCAAGGGCGATTTCACCGTTCGCCCTCGATAAGCCATGCATCCCGCCGTTCTCCACCACGCTTTTCCCAGCTATTTTGAGCGTCGAGCCATCATCGGAATTCGTCGCAAAGCCATGCGTTCCGGCCTGTTCGATCAAAATCCATCCTTTCCAGACGACGCTGAACACGGACGCGGGCAGAAGACGACCGCCGGATTCGCCCGCTAAAAAAGGCGTTTGAGCCTTTTTGACCATCAAGGGATTTCCCTGAAAATTCGGCGTGGCGTAATAGACGCCTTCAAGCCCATAGCGAGAATTTTCGATATAATTGAGCAGCAAGAGAGCAATCAGCCCGCAAAAAAGAACGATTCCGCCAAGAATAATGCGACGCTTCATTTTCATTGATTGCAAATAAATTTTTGGGCAGCCGTAATTTCGAGTTCATAGGCGGAACAAGCATGCTTGCCTGTTCCATCGTCATCAACACGATATTACCGCCGCCAATTTTTTAAAATCCCCCAACGGTTGAAACGTTGGGGACAATACGGCACGACGACAACGGCTAAAAAACGTTCTCGGATATTTCTGTCAAGCTTTTTTCCAGAATGCCCGTTTCTACGGCGCTTCCGTTTCGAGCAAGGCGCGCAATTTCGAAAGATTGTCTTGATCGGACGCCACCGGATCGCCGCCTTTCGGCGTTTCCAGAATTTTCGGAATATCGGCCAAACGCGGATCGTTCATCAGCCAGCGAAAGCCGTCGAGGCCGATATGCCCCTTGCCGATGGCTTCATGCCGGTCAACGCGGCAGCCGAGCGGCTTGACGGAATCGTTCAAATGAATCGCGTTCAGGCGAGCAAGGCCGATGATGCGGTCGAATTCCGCCATCGTCTGCCGGTAGGCCGCTGCGGTGCGGATGTCATATCCGGCGGCGAACGCATGGCACGTGTCGAAACAGACGCCGAGCCGCTCCGGTTGCGCGACTTGCTCGAAAATTCGGGCAATCTGCTCGAATTGCCAGCCGAGATTCGTTCCCTGCCCGGCGGTCGTTTCCACGAGAATTTTCGCCTGAACGCCAGGGGTATGGCGATGAATCGCGTCGAACGATTCCGCGACGCGCCGCAAGCCCGCCTCTTCGCCCGAACCGACGTGTGATCCGGGATGCATTACCAGATACGGAATGCCCAACTGCTCGCAGCGTTCGACTTCGATGCGCATGGCGCTGCGGGATTTTTCCAATAATTCGCCATCCGGCGTGGCAAGATTGATCAAATAGGAATCGTGCGCCACGATCATGCGAATGCCTGACGCCGCCCACGCGGCCTTGAATTGCTGAATTTCCTCTTCCTGCAAGGGTTTCGCGTTCCACTGGCTCGCGTTTTTCGTGAAAATCTGCATCGCCGTGCAGCCAATGTCCGCCGCAAGCGGAAACGCCTTATGCAGCCCGCCGCTGATGGAAACATGAGCACCAATCAATAACATAAAAAGTCCCTCCGAAAAAATGTTCGAGAATGTGACGATGTTTTTGATGCTTTTCCGAAACGCAAGAGGTTTTTTGCAGAATCAGCAAAAAATTCTTGATTAAATGCGAGGCGCGCGGCAGAGAGC
>CAZCGG010000133.1:1724-7701 GCA_964498135.1 uncultured Candidatus Moduliflexus sp. | reverse complement strand
TTTTGCAGAATCAGCAAAAAATTCTTGATTAAATGCGAGGCGCGCGGCAGAGAGCGAATGAGCGAAGCCGTTCACCATGGTCTCCGGTAAATAATAGACCTCTTGCAAAAGTCTCTTCCGTTCGCGCTGAGCCTGTCGAAGCGCGTATTTTGCGAGAGAAACGACCGTCAAACGCCCCCTTCGGCAAGCTCAGGGCGAACGGATTGTTGGGGAAACAACGACTTATGCAAGAGGTCTAATTACGAAAATTTTTGAGGAATGAACTCATGACGAAAATCGATCTGAAAAAAGAATTGAGATACCTGTATCACTCTCATACAAAAGTGGTTTCAGTCATTGATGCGCCACCGATGAATTTTCTGATGATTGACGGCGCGGGCGACCCGAATACCGCGCAGGCGTATCAAGAGGCGATAGAAGCCTTGTTCAGCGTCTCCTACGCGCTGAAATTCATGATCAAGAAAAGCGACCTGGCCATTGATTACGGCGTGATGCCGTTAGAAGGCTTGTGGTGGGCGGAAGACATGGCGCGTTTTTCGACGGACGATAAACAACATTGGCTCTGGACGGCGATGATCATGCAGCCGGAATATGTCACGGAATCGCTTGTTGCGCAGGCGATTGCGGATGTCACAAAGAAAAAAGGGCTTCCGGCGGCGGCGCGGCTGCGTTTCGAGATGTTTCATGAAGGCCAATCCGCGCAAATCATGCACATTGGGCCGTTTTCCGCCGAACAGCCGACGGTTGAGCGGCTGCATCAGCATATCGAGAAACTCGGCTTTCGGCGCGCCGGCAAGCATCATGAAATTTATCTCAGCGATTTCCGCAAAGCCTCGCCGGAGAAGCTGAAAACCATCATCCGCCAGCCGATGGGCGAATTGAAAAGCTAAAAAACCTAACAGGTTTTTGAAACCTGTCGGGCATAGAAATATGAAACATGATGTGAGCAACACCCCGCCGATTCCGCGCTTGATTGCGTGGGAAGTGACGCGCCGCTGCACGCTGAATTGCCGCCATTGTCGGGCGTCGGCGCAAAATATCGCGTATCAACACGAATTGACGCTTGAGGAATGCCACCGCCTGTTGGATGCCATGACGCGCTTTGCGCCGCCGCCGATTATCATTCTCACGGGCGGCGATCCGATGCTGCGCGACGATATTTTCGACATCATCAGCTATGGCCGCAGCCTCGGCCTGCGCATGGTGATTGCGCTCTGCGGGCAGGGCTTGAGCCGCGACATCATGGCGCGGCTGACATCATGCGGCATTCTGAAAGCCAGTTTCAGCCTCGATGGCAGCCATGCGGCCACGCATGACGCTTTCCGCCGACAAGACGGCTCATTCGAGGCCGTGCTGCGCGGCATGGCGTTGGCGCGAGAGGCCGGCCTGCCGTTTCAGGTCAACAGCACGATTTCCACGCAGAATGTCGCGGAACTGCCCGCCATCCTCGAGCTTGCGGAGCAACGCGGCGCGGATGCGTTTCATCCGTTCCTGCTCGTCCCGACCGGCAACGCGAGGGAATTGCTTGAGTTGGAGTTATCGCCGGAAGCCTACGAACAAACACTGCTCTGGATTTATCAAGAAAGCCTGCGCCGCGCGATCCTCGTCAAACCGACGTGCGCCCCGCATTACGCCCGCATCATGCGCCAGCAGAGCCGAAATCGCGCCGCGCCGCAAGCGAGTCAGGGGCATCCGCGCGGCGCGCAGATGACGAAAGGGTGCCTCGGCGGGCAGGGTTTCGCATTCGTGTCGCATGTCGGCATCGTCCAGATTTGCGGTTTTCTCGACGTGCCATGTGGCGACATGCGGCAGGCGGATTTTGATTTCAAGCAGATTTGGGACACGTCGCCCGTGTTTTTGGAAATGCGGAATGCGGACGGCTATCACGGCAAATGCGGCGCGTGCGAGTATCGCTATGTCTGCGGCGGCTGCCGGGCGCGGGCGTTCAATCTCACCGGCGATTACCTTGCCAGTGAGCCGTTTTGCGCCTATCAATCATCAACATCATTTATCACGCACAAGGGAGAAACAGATGGCACGATTTACGATGGCGATTGTCGGGGCGGGGGAATTGCTGGGAAATGAATTAGTCGAAGTGCTTGAGCAGCGCGAAACGCCGATAGACGACTTGCGGCTGTTGGCGACCGAAGAGACGGCGGGGGCGCGGGTGCCGTTCAAGCAAGAAGAACTGCGCGTTGAAAAGTTGACCGAGCAGGCGTTCGACGGGATTGATGTCGCCTTTTTCTGCGGCGGAACGGAGACGAGCCGCGTATTTGCGCCGGTCGCCGTGCAGGCCGGGGCAATGGTCATCGAGATGAGCGGCGCCTTTCGGCGGGATGCCAAAATTCCCGTCATCGTGCCGGAAGTCAACCCGCATGCGATTCGGCGGCAGCGCGGCATGATTGCGAATCCGACCGCCGCGACGATTCCGTTGGTGATTGCGTTGCAGCCGATTTACGATGAAGTCGGCATTTCGCGCATCGTCGCGTCCACGTATCAGGCGGTTTCCGACGCCGGAAAACGCGGGATTCTGGAACTCGAAACGCAGATTCGCCATATTTTGACGCAGCGCGACGTGCTGTGTCAGGTCTATCCGCATCAAATCGCGTTCAATTGCTTCCCGCAAATCGGCGGCTTTTTGGAGAACGGCGGCACGGTTGAAGAGCAGAGCGTGATTGAAGAAACCCGCTTCATCTTGCAAGACGACGCGCTCCGCATGACGGTCACGGCCGTGCAAGTGCCGGTGTTTTACGGGCATTCCGCGTCGGTCAACATCGAAACGGGCGACCCAATCACGCCGGACGAGATTCGGAAAATTTTGGCGGACGCGCCGGGCGTCAGCGTCGTGGATGAGCCGCAGAATCATCTCTATCCGCTGCCGATTGACGCCGCTGGGCAAGATGCCGTGTTCGTGGGGCGAATTCGGCAGGATGATTCGGTTGAAAACGGGATCAATCTGTGGATTGTCGCGGATAATCTGCGGCGCGGGGCCGCGCTGAATGCCGTGCAGATCGCCGAACTCGCCCTGCGCGGGGAATAGAGCGCGAGGACGTTACGGCGCAGTTGTCAGACACCTCAAAGGTGTCTGACAGCTTTTTCTATGGTCATTCGCGGCACAACGCCCGAATCGCGCTGGCGATGGCCGGATTTACCTCGAAATGCGCTTCCAAAAAGGCCAAAATCATCAGGGCGGATTCGCGGCTGCGCTCATAGCCTTGAACGAAATCGGGCAGACGCCGCGCCGCAAGCGGAAAACGCTGCTCGTAGCGGCGTTCATTGGAAAATGGGTCTTTCTGCGCCTGCTGCTCCGGCTCAAACTGCGCGGACAATTCCAAGATGCGGTCAACCGCATACTGCTGGATAAACCGGCTCGCCGAGAGCTTTTCGCCGCGATTGAACCGCCCAAGCCCAACATACAAATTCGTCAACGCTTCCCCGACGCGCCAAGCCGTGCTTTTGGGCGCGGCGGGCGCATTGGCCGCCGTTGGAACGCAAATGCCGTCGCTGACATGCGACTGTTTCCAGATAATCCGGCCGTGCGCAAAGGCGGCTGACGCGAGTTCGCGCAGTTCAAAGACGGCAAATTCGCAAAACACGCCGTCTTCATACAATAATTTATAGCCGTCGTCCGTGTTTTTAAAACAGTACGCCACTGGGCATAGGCTGCTCAACCACTCGATTTGCTCAATATACTGCTGTTTCCAGCCATCTTCAACGATGGCGAAAAAATCGAGATCGGAATAATCGTCCAGCCGGTCAAGCTCCGTTCCGACCGATCCCAAGCCGATTAACGCCAACGCATGCCCTGACCGTTCGAGGGAACGGCCAATCTCGTCGAGTCTCTGCAAAAGAAGTTCTGTTCTTTTCATAAAATTCATGGGCAGAACCGCCAGACACGCTCAACGCGCCTGACAGTTTTTCCTCTCCGGTTTGATATTTTCTTGACACGCCGTTTTTCTTCATTTCATGCGTCAACATGTCAAGAATTTTCTGGCATTTTCGCGCGGTAACTCCGGAGCGCGAAATCTTGATTTCGCATTTATCAAGGTCAAATCAAGATTTGACACTCCTTTACCGGAATTTGAAAATATGATTGCGACGCGCCGGGCAAAGACGCGAGAAATCGCGCACGAATTTTTGCGGCGCGGCGATCCGTTAGGATGGTTTGAAGCTTTGTATTCACAAGCCAATCGAGACGCGGGAACGATCTCTTGGGCTGATTTGGCGGCGAATCCGAATCTTGTGGCGTGGCTGGAGCGCGAGGCGGTTTCAGGGCAGGGAACGCGCGCCCTGAACGTCGGCTGCGGGCTTGGCGACGACGCCGAAGAATTGGCGCGGCGCGGCTTCCGCGTGACCGCGTTTGACATCGCCGCGAGCGCGGTCAGTTGGTGCCGCGCGCGTTTCCCCGAATCGCCGGTTGACTATTGCGCGGCGGATATCTTTCACGCGCCGCCGGAATGGAATGCCGCCTTCGATTTCGTGTTTGAAGCGTACACGCTACAAGTGCTGCCGCCGACGCTGCGGCGGGACGCGATGGCGAAAATCGCCGGATTCGTCGCGCCGGGCGGAACGCTGCTGGTGATTTGCCGGGGGCGCGAGGCCGACGAATCTGAGGGCAACATGCCTTGGCCTCTGTCCCGCGCCGAATTGCGCGATTTTCAGGAATACGGTTTGACAGAAATCTGCTTCGAAGATTTTATGGATCAAGAAGAGCCGCCCGTCAGACGATTGAGAATATGTTACGCGAGGAGAACATCATGACGATTGCGCTGGGCGAATATATGCTGCGCCCTTACGAAGATGGGGATATTGCAACGATTCCGCGATACGCGAACAACCGGAAAATTTGGAAAAATTTGACGGACATTTTTCCGCACCCGTACACGGAGCAGAATGCGCGGGAGTGGCTTGAATACACCAAAACGCATCCGCAGGAGATCAATTTTGCGATTGTCGCGCCGGACGGCGTGATTGGCGGAATCGGCGTCGTGCCGGGAACGGGCGTGTTTTGCAAATCCGGCTCAATCGGCTACTGGCTCGGCGAGCCGTTTTGGGGCAAGGGCCTCATGACGCAGGCCGCGCGAGCGGTGACAGCGCATGTCTTTGCGCAGACTGATTTAGCGCGGCTGTCGGCGTGCGTCTATGAAACGAATCCCGCGTCCATGCGCGTGCTGGAAAAGGTCGGCTATACGTTTGAAGGCCGCTTGCGCAAGGCGATTTTTAAAGACGGCGCGCTATTGGATGAAATGGTGTATGCGATATTACGCAACGAATGGGAGCAACGGCAATGAAGATTGATTTTCACGTGCATTCAAAGGAATATTCGCCGTGCGGCGTGTCCACGATTGACGAGCAGATCGAGGCTGCCATCGCCGCCGGATTGGACGCGCTGGCGTTCAGCAATCATGACCGGCTCGTGCCGCTTGACCGGCTGAAGCGGCTGAATGACCGCTACGCGCCGTTCAGAATTTTGACCGGCATCGAAGTGACGGTCATCGGCGGCGAGCATATTTTGGTGCTTGGCCTGCACGATCTGCGGCTGGAAGGCGGGCAGTGGCCGTATCCCGATCTGCATGCGTTCGTCCGCGACAAGGGCGCGTTCATGGTGTTAAACCATCCGTTCCGGTTCAATCCGAAGATCGAAATTGATTATCGCCGCTTTCCGCCGGACGCCGTCGAAGCGTATTCGTCCAACATTTTGAACAGCCTGCGCCCGCGCATTTTGGAGGTGGCGGAGGAAATCGGCGTACCGGTCGTGAGCAATTCCGACGCGCACATTTTGAAGGATATTGGGCGGAATTATAATCAATTAACGCAGCGCCCGGCGACGGACGAGGAATTATTTCGGATGATGAAAGCCGGGCGATTCACACCGGTGCAGCAAAATGTTCTTGATAAATAGTCGAAAATGTTATCGTCGGGGCATTCCAAACGGTTGGGGGTGAAGATTAAGCCCCACACCAGGATATGCCCCCCC
>CAZCGG010000133.1:0-1714 GCA_964498135.1 uncultured Candidatus Moduliflexus sp. | reverse complement strand
CGTTCCCCAAATTTGTTCTTTAAAATTTTTCAAAATTGTTTGCGGGGGGGACTTCCAGGGGGGGGGCTTAAATTTCACCCCCCCTACGATGGAATGCCCCGACGGTCCGCGTCGGCGAGGAATCAGGCTGTCGCCGCGCGTTTTTCAAACATGCGGGAATACATTTCGAACAGCAGTTTGCCGCCGACATACCCGCCTCCCGCTTGAATCAGATTCGGCACGATTTCGGCGATGGCGCCCGCCAGCCCGACTTGCGGCATCACCGTTTCGCCGAGAAAATAGGCGGCCGCCATGCAGAGCGAGCCGAGCAGCGGGAACAGATGATATGGCAGGCCGGTTTTCTCCCGCGCAAAGCCGCTCAGCAAGCCTTCCAGCCCTTTGGCGATGAACGTGAGCGGCGCGAAAATCGCAAAGCCGCCGATCACGTCCGCGAGCGCGGAGCCGAATCCGCCCGCTAATGCGCCGAATTTGCGCCCCAAAAATAACCCCGCGAACACGACCGCCACGTCGCCGAAGTTGAAATACCCCTTGCTGGGCAGCGGCACGCGAATAAACAACGTCGTCACCAAGACCACCACCGTCACGCCAACCACTGAATACCATTTGATTTTCATGCGTTTTCTCCTGATTGAACCACAGATTTGGCAGATTTCACGGAGGTTGCTTCTCAACTTGTTCCACGCGGAGCAGCCTCAATCTGCGTTATCTGCGCAATCTGTGGTTTTTATGTGTCTTGTTTCATGCAATGCGCGATTCGGTTATCAATCAACTCGCCCTGAATTTCGGCTTCATTCAGGATGTAAAAGATGAGGGTGAGAATGATCAGCAATTGCCGTTGGAACGCGGCGAATGCGCGAGCAGGCCAACGGTCAGGCAGGATGCGCTGATCCGGAAAATGCCGGAGATAGAGATCGCTGTCGTCAAGCGCGCCCCGCGCCGTATTGAACAGCGATTCGCCTAAAATCAGGGATTTCCGGCACGAAAGCGGCAGCGGCAGCGCCAGCGCGTCGTCAATCCGAAAAAACGACACGATGAACGACAGCGCCAAGACCGTGCTTAAAAAGCAGAGAATGCGGTTGAGGCCGTAACGCAGCCAGAACGCCAACGCCGCTTCTTGCGGATGCTGCTCGCGTTGCAGGCCAAGCAGCCCGAAAATCGCGTAAATGCCGAGCATGAGCAGCACGAACGGCAGAAAGAGTTTCAATTCCGCGCCCACGCGCCGCAGCGACGTTTTGGCGGCCAGCGCGGCGATTATCAGCGCGAAAAAGCCGATTTGCGCGGCGAAGGCGTCGAGATAGAGATAGCCGGGGACAAGCAGCACGACAAGCACGAACAGCGCGGCCAGGCCGAATTTGAGCATCTCACGCGCCTCCGTGCCGCAGATGAACTTCGGACGCGCGCGCCGCCGTTTTGCGAAATTCGAGGCGATCCGCCTGCGGCAGGCGTTCCATCATCTCGCGCTGATGCGTAATGAGCAGCGTCATGGCACGCAATCCGGCAATTTGCTGAAGCATCGGCGCAAGCGACGCAAACGCTTCGGTTTCGTCAAACACGGCGACCAGCCCGTTTTCGCCGGTCAGCGCGTTCGCGTAGCAGTCGAACATGTAGGCGAGCGCGGCGGCGTGCGTGTGAATTTCGCCGCGAAAATTCCGGTTGAATGCGGCGTGCGCTTTAATCGCGTAAAACTGCATCAAAAAATCCTGCGACACGTACC
>CAZCGG010000132.1:0-12749 GCA_964498135.1 uncultured Candidatus Moduliflexus sp. | reverse complement strand
TCAAATCAAGATTTGACACTCCTGTTTTCCTGCCGCGCGTGTGTCATGGCAATGTCATCAACGGCTCCTCTAAAAATCCTACTTATAAAAGCATATTGTTCAGAGTCACTGCGTTCAAAAAGATGCCAAACAGACACCCTCCGTGTTCTCCGCGTCTCTGAGGTTCAATAAACGTAACATTATAAACCGCTTCATGTACATCGTCAAGCAATATTTACAAAATCTCAACGCCGTTTAAAAATTGACAAGTCTGGCGGCGTTCAGATACGAGGCATGGCAACGCAACGCCGCGAATAACTTTTTTAGAGCGCAATCATGAAACAACATCCATTGCTTGATGCCGTCGCGCAGAACCTCCCGTTCCTGACGGTCGGCGGCTTATGGGGATCGTCGAAAGCCTACGCCGCCGCGCTGATTCGTCGGGAGACCGCCGCGCCGTGCCTGCTCATCACGCCGACGCAGAAACGCGCCGAAGAACTCTTCGAAGACCTGACCTTTTTCCAGAAAATCGGCCTGCTGCCGGTCGCGCCGGAACACATTCACCTCTATTCCCAATGGAATATCGCGCCGTACGAACACGCCGCGCCGCTCCGCGACATCGTGGCGGAACGCCTAAGCGCCCTCGATAAGCTGTCGAATCATGAAAATATTATCGTCGTCGCGCCGGTTGAGGCGGCGCTGCATCGCACGATTCCCCGCGCCGCGCTGCGCGAATTTTCGATTCTCGTCGGCGTCGGCGAGGAACTGAACCGCGAGCAATTGGCGGCGATGTTGGTGGATACCGGCTACAAACACGCGCATCTTGTCGAAAATCGCGGCGAATTCAGCATTCGCGGCGGCATTCTCGATCTGTTTCCGGCGTTCGGCGACCACCCGATCCGCATTGAATTTTTCGGCGATACAGTGGAATCGCTGCGCGAATTCGACCCGGCGACGCAGCGCTCGTCCGCGCCGCTTGACTTGATTTCGATTTTGCCGGGGCGCGAGCTGGTGGTCTCCGATGCGACATGCGCCGCCGCGAAAGCCAATCTTGACCGCCGCGTCGCGGAAGTCGGGGCGTCGCTGAACGCGCTGCGCTCGCTGACGACGCATCTTGACGAAAAAATCTTTTTCCCCGGCATCGAGTGGTACGCCGCCTATTTTCATGGCGAATTGGAGAGCCTGCTCGATTATCTTGTGCCGAACGCGCTCGTGTTGTTGGATGAACCGGCGGAAATCCGCGAAACGTGCCAGAAATTCACGGCGACCGCGCAAAAGCAATATCGCCTGACCGAAGAAAAAGGGTATCCGCTGCCCGCGCCGGAGAGCGTATTTTTGACACCAGACGCCTTTCAAGCGCGGCTCGCGGCGCGACGGAAAATCGCGCTGCAACTCCTGAATATCGGGCAGACCCCACTCCAACCCTCCCCTAACTTAGGAGAGGGAGGCAAGGCAATATTGCTGAATTTAGGCGAAAAGAACGAGGCGTCTCCCTCCCATAATTTAGGGGAGGGCGGGGGCGGGGTGTTCGATTTCCCGACGAAAACGCTGGAATGGGCGGGGACGTTCGTGCCGGACGAGCAAGAACCGGCGAACAAAGATCACCATATCGCCGCGATTGCCCGGCGCGTCGGCGAATGGCTCGAAGACCGGCATTCCGTGATTATCGCGGCGTATGCGGAACATCAGGCCAAGCGCCTCTGGGAAATTCTGCGCGACAATCGCGTCGCGGCGCGGATTCTCCCTGAGATGGAGACAGGCCAGAATGCCTGTCCTCCCGTTTTCGGGCAGACGCCGGAAGCCGTGATTGTCGTCGGCACGCTGAACTGCGGCTTTCTGCTGCCGCAGGAACGCCTGATTTTCCTGAACGAAGACGAATTTCTCGGCAAGCAGACTGTGCGCCGCCGCCACATTCAGCCCAAACAGATCAAGGCGCAGATGACGCTCGGCGAGCTTGACATCAACGATTACGTGGTGCATGTGGATCACGGCATCGGCGTCTATCTCGGCCTGAAAAAGCTGACCGTGCAGGCCGTGACGATGGAATGCCTGCATTTGGAATACAGCGGCGGCGACAAGCTTTACGTGCCGGTGGATCGGCTCGATTTGGTGCAGAAATATTTGGGCGCAGACCAACATCGCCCGAAAATAGACAAATTGGGCGGCACAAGCTGGGCGCGGGTGAAAGAGCGCGTCAAGGCGTCCGTCGAGAAAATGGCGCGGGAACTGCTCGACACCTACGCGGCGCGGCAGGCGTTGCCGGGCATGGTGTTCACGCCGGACGAACACCTGTACCGCGAATTTGAGGCGTCGTTCGAGTACGAAGAGACGCCGGATCAGAACAAAGCGATTGAGGACGTGACGCGCGACATGTCCTCGTCAAAGCCGATGGATCGGCTGGTCTGCGGCGATGTCGGCTACGGCAAAACCGAAGTCGCCATGCGGGCGGCGTTTCGCGCCGTGCTGAACGGCAAGCAGGTCGCTGTGCTTGTGCCGACGACGATTCTCGCGCAGCAGCATTCGCAGACGTTTGCGAAACGCTTTGCCGAATTCCCCGTCAAAATCGGCGTGTTGAACCGCTTCCAAACGAAAAAAGAGCAGCAGGAGATTGTCGCTGGCCTGAAAACCGGCGCGGTGGACATCGTGATCGGCACGCATCGCCTGCTGCAAAAGGACATCGGGTTCAAGGATTTGGGCTTGGTCGTGATTGACGAAGAGCAGCGTTTCGGCGTGACGCACAAGGAAAAAATCCGGCAATACCGGACGCTCGTGGACGTGCTGACGCTCACGGCGACGCCAATTCCGCGCACGCTGCACATGTCGCTGATGGGCGTCCGCGATCTGAGCGTCATCGAATCTCCGCCGGAAGGCCGCCTCGCGGTGCGCACGTATGTCATGAAGTTCGACGATGACGTGATTTACGAGGCGATTACGCGGGAGTTGGATCGCGGCGGGCAGGTCTTTTTCGTGCATAACGAAATCGAGACGATTCACGGCGTCGCGTTGCGCGTCACGCGCCTGCTGCCGCATATTCGCGTCGCCGTCGCGCACGGGCAGATGAAAGACGACGAACTCGAAGAGATTATGATTAAGTTCATCAACAAACAAGTTGATGTCCTGATCAGCACGACCATCGTCGAATCGGGGATTGACATTCCGTCGGTCAACACCATGATCATCAATCGCGCCGACAAGTTCGGGCTGTCGCAGTTGTACCAACTGCGCGGCAGAATCGGGCGCGCCAAAGAACGCGCGTATGCCTACCTGCTTGTGCCGACCGAAGAACTCTTGACCGCCGACGCGAAAAAGCGGCTGCGCGTGATTCAGGAACTCAGCGAACTCGGATCGGGCTTCAAATTGGCGGCGCACGACCTCGAAATTCGCGGCGCGGGGAGTTTGCTCGGCGCGGAACAGACCGGCCACATCGCCGCGCTCGGCTTTGACATGTACTGCAACATCATCGAAAAGACCGTCCGCGAACTGCGCGGGCAGCCGCTTCACGAGGAATTTTATCCGCAGATTGACATGCGCGTGTCGGCGTTTTTCCCGGAAGAATACATCCCGGACACGCACCAGCGGCTTGATGTCTATAAGCGGCTGATGTCTGCTGGAGATTTCGCCGCGATTCTCGATGTCGAGGACGAAATCCGCGACCGGTACGGCAAACTGCCGGACGCCGCCGAAGCCCTCGTCGCGCTCGCGGAACTCAAATTGATGGCGACGACGCTCCGCGTTCAGCAGATTCAGGCGTTTGACGGCAGTGTCAAGCTTGTTTTTGACGCTGAAACGAGCGTGGCGGATGAGCAATTGAAACGCGCCGCGAAACGGTCAGAGCGGGCGATTCGCTACGCGCCGCCGTTGACGCTGATTGTGGAAATGAAGCGATTGAAGAATGTCGAGAAGATTACGGCGGTGAAAGAGGTCTTGCAGGCGTTGAATGCGGGGGGATAAAACGAGAGAAAGGCAATTTTCCTCTCAAGAAGAATAGACCTATTGCAAAAGTCTCTTTCGTTCACTCTGAGCCTGTCGAAGAGCGTATTTTTGGGAAGAACGACTGTCACGCGCCCTTCGACAGGCTCAGGGCGAACGGAATTGACGAACAAAAAACGACTTATGCAAGAGGTCTAATGATTCTTTATGCCTGTCCCCGAATCATTGCGGAAAGAATCCCCAGAATTTTGCGCGGCGTGTTCAAATAGTAATACGCTACATCAATATGAGCGATATGTTCGTGTAATTTGAGAAACTTCCACGTATCACCCGTCGTCACCGCGCCATACACTGCTGGAAGCGGCGTCTGCTCTTTCGCGTTATAGAGTTGCAGCGCGACCATTTCAGCCAAGCATTGCCCGAACCCTCCGGGAATGTTTTCATTTTTCGCCTCAACCACAGCCACGACAGGGGCTTTGATATAGAGTTGCTCGGAGGTTTGGCTGATCAAAAAATCGCAGAATCCGGTGAGGCCGTGTTCTTTATCCACGTCAAACTTTGCGCCTGAGAAAAAACTGACGCGCAACGCCTGTTTTAATTCCAAGAAGACGTTAATCAGGACTAATTCCGAGCGCGCTTTCTCGGTGTTCATTGCGAGCGCGAGCGGAAGATGGGTTTTCAACATCTGCGTAAATGCGTCGCTCACCTCATATTCAGGAAGCTGCGAAAACACATCCTGATCTTCAATGAGTTCAAGTTGAAAATCCATGACGACTTTTTTGACATCAAAATCACTATACGCCATTGCATTCTCACCGTGCGCTACTTGAGATTTTTAAAAAGCGACATTAAAAAGTCTCTTGATAGATCAAATATTCTTGGACTTTCGCTTTCTCTTGGCCCGGCAACATTTAGCAAGAGATTTTTCTGAAATGTCAAAAGCCAATTTTTACTTTTTTCTAAACAATCTTGTTCTTCTAATATGATAATTTCATACGGTTTTGAGTAGGCTTTTGCGTTCTCTATCGTAAAAGCTGTCCCAGAAGAAACATTTCTTCGCTTTTCAGATAATAAAATGATCGTTATATCGCTATCTCTTACGTTCCATTCAGTTCTCTGGTTTGGGCTTTTTGATAAAGTTGCTTGTAAACACGGATATTTTTCAAGAATTCCGGGCGGAGTCGGATAATCCTCTGCCCATCCACCGAACGGACACCACCCGCCATATTCAATATCTGATTCTATAGCTGCCTCAAGCGCCGCTCGATCTACTCCGGTCTGCCCTCCAGATATAATTTTTTCTATGGTAGTCATCTTGGTGTATTTTATAGCTCTTTAAAATTACGATAAGACCGCCGCCGCAGAAATTCTCAACGCATTTCACGGCTTCTTGCAATCGCTGTCAACTTTTTTGATCACATCTTGACAAAATCATCGCCATATTTTTATCTATCGCGCCAGCAGGCGGAAACGCCTATTCTTCCGATGAATTCAACGGCATCATTCCTGAAATCGAGAGAATATTTAAAAAAATTTGTTGACAAAATCGGTTTCTATTTTTATTTCTATCAATACTATCAAATTAGTAGGAAATGAGTTATGACACACGAAACGAACCAAAAAGACGCGATTATCAAAATTCAGGGCTTGGAAAAAACGTTCCACGCGAACGGCAACGCCGTCAAGGTGCTTGAAAATATTGACCTCGATATTTATACGGGCGAGATTTTCGGGATTATCGGCATGAGCGGCGCCGGGAAAAGCACGTTAGTGCGATGCATCAACTTCCTTGAAAAACCGACGAAGGGAACGGTCATTTTCGATGGCGAGGATTTATCCAAACAGAACGCGCGGGCGTTGAATAAAGCGCGGCAGGCGATGGGCATGATTTTTCAGCAGTTTAATCTGCTGATGCAGCGGAACGCGCTCGGCAATGTTTGCTTTCCGCTCGAAATTGCGGGCATTCCAAAGGCGAAGGCGAGGCAGCGCGCCACGGAGTTGCTCGAATTAGTCGGGCTAACGGATAAAGCGACCGCGTATCCCGCCCAGCTTTCCGGCGGGCAGAAGCAGCGCGTCGCCATTGCGCGAGCGTTGGCCAATAACCCGAAGGCACTGCTGTGCGACGAAGCCACAAGCGCCTTGGATCCAACAACGACGCGCTCGATTCTGTCGCTGTTGAAGGACATTAACCAGCGCTTGGGCATTACGATTGTGATCATCACGCACGAGATGGGCGTAATTGAGGAAATCTGCCACCGCGTAGCGATTATTGATAATCGGCGCATCGCCGAAGTCGGCAATGTCGCGGAGATTTTTGCCAATCCGCAAACGCATGCCGCCAAAAAGCTCGTGTATCCCGATGGGAAGCGCAGCGATTTTTTTAGCGGCAGGCGGCAATGCCGCATCGTGTTCGACGGACGCTCTTCTTACGAACCGATTATCGCCAATATGGTATTAACGTGCAAGCAGGCGGTGAATATCATCTTTGCCGACACGCAGGATATTGATGGCAAAGCCTTTGGGCAAATGGTGATTCAACTTCCTGATGACGAGGGCGCGTCTCAAAAGATTTTATCTTATCTGAAAACGAAAGGCGTGGCCGCGCAGGAGGTGGAGAATCATGTTTGATCTCATATTCAAAGGAGCGCTTGACACGCTCTACATGACGTTTCTTTCGACGGCGTTAGCGTACCTCTTTGGCTTGCCAATCGGGATTGCGCTTGTTGTTACGGATAAGAACGGCATCACCCCTGTCTATGTTCTGAATAAGACGCTTGGCGTCATTATCAATCTGACGCGGTCTGTGCCATTCCTTATTTTGCTGATTGCGGTCATTCCGTTCACGCGATTCGTGGTCGGCAAAGCCATCGGCACGAATGCGACGGTTGTGCCGCTTGTTATCGCGGCCGCACCTTTTATCGCCAGACTGGTCGAATCGTCGTTGAAAGAGGTTGATCGAGGAGTCATCGAGGCGGCTCAATCCATCGGAGCCTCCCCGATGCAAATTATTTATAAAGTCATGCTGCCAGAAGCGAAACCCTCCTTAATTGTCGGCGGCGCAATCGCCATTACGACAATTTTGAGCTATTCCGCGATGGCAGGCATTGTCGGAGGTGGTGGCTTGGGAGATATTGCCATTCGATACGGATATTATCGCTATCAGAAGGGTATCATGTTTGTCACCGTTGCGTTACTCGTGATTATCGTTCAGGTATTTCAGGAAGTTGGCATGAAGATCGCAAAAATTAGCGATAAGCGCAATTAACATCTTGAGGCATGATCTGATGGATGAGCAATCAATTAATTCATGTCTCTCTATTCAAAGGAAACATCATGAAAACACTGTTCTCGCTTGTGTTGGCAGGCGCATTGACAACAGCAGTATTTACGGCGGCAGCCTATGCCGAAACCGACCCAAAAGAAATCGTGGTTGGGGCCTCAACCACGCCGCACGCTGAAATTTTGAAGGTGGCGGAAGGCGCGTTGCAAGAAAAAGGCTATACGCTTAAAATTGTTGAGTTTGAGGATTATGTTCAGCCGAACTTGTCGCTTGAGAGCAAGGAACTTGACGCAAATTACTTTCAGCATCAGCCGTATTTAGATGATTTCAATAAAAATAATAACACCAGCATTGTCTCGGCAGCCGCGATTCACTATGAGCCGTTAGGAATTTACGCCGGGAAAACCAGCGCAATCGCTGACCTGAAAGATGGCGCGGAAATTGCCGTTCCGAACGATACGACCAACGAAGCGAGAGCGTTGCTGCTCTTGGAAGCGCAGGGCTTGATCAAAGTCAAACCCGATGCCGGTTTGCATGCGACGATTCAGGATATAACGGAGAACCCGAAAAACCTGAAAATCATTGAAATCGAAGCGGCGCAGCTTGCGCGTTCGCTGCCGGATGTTGATTTGGCGGTGATTAACGGAAATTACGCCATTAAAGCCGGGTTGAATGCGTCGAAGGATGCGCTTGCGAAAGAGGAAAAAGATTCGCTTGCGGCGACAACGTTCGCCAATATTCTTGCCGTTCGCAAAGGCGATGAACAGGCCGAGAAAACACAAGCGCTCGTTAACGCGCTCAAGAGCGATGCGGTGAGAGAATTTATTGAAAAAACGTATGCTGGCGCGGTGGTTGCGACCTTCTAAATACGCGACTTCTCTGCCCAAATTGGATTGAACGGTCAGACGCCTTCGAGGCGTCTGACCGTTTTCTTTTCGCCATATTTTATACAGATCGCGTAGGCTCACGCCACCTCCCACGCTTGCAAATTCTTCACCTCACGTAAAATCATCTTGACAAATAAACTTCTGTAAATTATAAAATATAAATATAATTAAATAACGTAAATATTTTTTCAAAGAAACGCCGAACCATGACCTTTTCAAATCCCTATACCGCCGGAAACCCAGTGCATGGGCCGGAGAAATTCATCGGACGCGCCGACATTCTGCGCGACGCGCTGCGCGTGTTGCAGCATCCCGAAGCCAACGCCATCGTGCTGTATGGGCAGCGGCGCATCGGCAAAACATCGGTCATGCTGCATCTGCAAAAGCAGTTGAGCGCGGGCGATGCCTACCAACCGGTCTATTTCGATTTGCAGAATCGGGCATCGCTGCCGCTTGAGCATGTGCTGTATCAGATGGCGCAGAAAATCTCCGCCGTCACGGCCGCCGAATTGCCGGATCGCGAGCAATTTGAGCGGGACGCGCGTTTTTTCGCCGAAACGTTTCTCCCGGCGGCCTGCCAACCCCTGAATCACCGGCATCTCGTGATGCTGCTCGATGAATTCGACGTGCTGGACCAACCGCAACGCGAGCAGGCGGGCAAAACGTTTTTCCCGTACCTGCAAAAATGGATGCGCGCGGCGCAAGGTGTCCAGTTTATTTTCGTGCTTGGGCGGCGTCCCGAAGAGCTTTCGACGGACACGCTGGCGACGTTCAAGGGGATTCCGGCGCGCAAAGTGTCGCTGATGGCGCAGGAGGATGGCATGGCAATTATCCGGCAATCGGAGCAACACGGCAGCCTGATGTGGCGCGACGAAGCGGCGGAGCGCGTCTGGCATTGGACGCGCGGGCATCCGTATCTCACGCAATTGCTGTGCGGCGAAATCTGGGAGGCCGTCCGCGCCGCGCATTCCGGCAGCGCGCCGCCCGCCGTCACCGCCGGTGACGTGAACGCGGCGATTGAAAAAACCTTAGAACAGGGCGCGAACGCCTTTCAATGGATGTGGAACGGCCTGCCGCCCGCCGAGCGCGTCGTGATGGCGGCGATGGCGGAAACGCCGCATGAAGAGATCAGCCTTGACGAATTGGCCGACCGGCTGCATCAAAGCAAAGTCCGCCTGATTCTGCGTGAATTGGAGCTTGCGCCGGACACCTTGGTGCGCTGGGATTTGCTGCATCCGCTTGACGGCCAATTCCGTTTCGCCGTGCCGCTGCTGCGCCGGTGGGTGGCGACGGAAAAGCCGCTGCGCCGCGTCAAAGCCGAATTGGACAGCCTTGAGCCGCTTGCGGAATCGCTCTATCGCAGCGGCGAAGGCTTCTACAAAATGGGCAATCTCGAAGAGGCCGAACGCCTACTGCACAACGCCATGAACGTCAACCCGAATCATTTCCGCGCCCGGCTGCTGTTGGGGCAAGTGCTGTTGGGGCGCGGCGACGCGGCGAGCGCGGTGGAGATGTTAGAACCGGCGTATCATTTTGACGCCCGCTCCGCGCAGCCCGGCCTGATTGGGGCGCTGTTAGCTCTCGCCGAGACGCAAGACGGCAGCGCCCGCCTGAACACCTACAACCGGATTTTGGAACTTGATCCGGATCAGGTCACGGCAATGAAAAAAAAGCAATCCTTCTTGTTGGAAATCGCCAAAACCGCCGCGCAGAAAGGGAATTTCGACGCCGCGCTGCACCTGTACCGGCAGACCGGCGACAACGAAGGCGTCACGAGCGTTCTGGCGGGCAAGCAAAAATTGGCGCGGCGGCTCGCGCTGGCGAAAAAGCGCGAGAAGGCGGAAGATTGGACGGGCGCGATAGGCATTTATCAAACGCTGCTGCAAGAATTTCCGGAGCGCAAAGATTGGCAAGCGCGGCTGCGGCATGCCACCAATCAAAAAACGCTCGCGGAGAGCTATTTGCAGGCCGGTTTAGCCTTGCGGCAAGGCAAAAAAGACGCGGCGCGGCGGCTGTTGGCGAAAATCGTCGGGTTTCAGCCGGATTACAAGGATGCGCTGCGCTACCTGTTCCTCGTGGTCAAGGGGATTGATGTCGAAGAAATCTTGAAAGAAAACCGGCTGGCGCGAGCGCAGCAGCATGTCGAAGAGCTTGGCGCGGGCGTGACGCTTGAAATGGTCTGGATTCCGGGCGGAAATTTCGTCATGGGATCGCCGGAGGATGAAGTCGGCCGGTTCGACCGCGAATCGCCGCAGCACGCCGTCGCGGTTCCGTCATTTTTTCTCGGCAAATATCCGGTAACGCAGGAGCAGTGGGAAGCCGTGATGGGCGAAAACCCGTCGCGGTTTCAAGACGCCAAACGCCCGGTGGACTCGGTGACATGGCATGAGGCCGCGCGCTTCTGCGCCGCGCTCCGCGACAAAACCGGCAAGGCGTATCGCCTGCCGAGCGAGTCCGAATGGGAATACGCCTGCCGCGCCAGAACAACGACGCCGTTTCATTTCGGCAATGCCATCACGTTCGAGTTGGCGAATTACGACGCCACGCGCGCTTATTCCACCGAGCCGGTCGGCGAATATCGCGGGGAAACGTCGCCAGTCGGCAATTTTCTGCCGAACGGGTTCGGCCTGCATGACATGCACGGCAATGTTTGGGAATGGTGCGCCGACGCATGGCATCGGAATTACGAAAACGCCCCGCGCGACGGCTCAAGCTGGGACGCGGACGGCGACGAATCGCTGCGCGTCATGCGCGGCGGCGCGTGGGATATTCTGCCGAATGGCTGCCGCAGCGCGTTCCGCGACTTCGACAATCCCGCCAGCCGCGACGCGAGCTACGGCTTCCGCGTGGCGATGGATGTGAAAAATTAATTCTTCCTCATTTTCAGCGAACGAGAACGAATGGGCGGGGCGGTGTCCCCGCCCATTTTTTTTAGCGCATCAATTTCGCCAAAATGCCTCTGTTTGCGCCATTCGTGGAAATCATCTTGACAAAAATATTCAATGATATGATTTCTGTAATGCTGTTGAAAATAGGGGAATCATGGACAATGAAGCGCAATCGGAATCATGACGAAACAAGGGAAAAAAGCGCTCAGCGAAAGCGATATTTGCGATCTGTACATCAACGCCAGCCATCAAAGATGCCGGATGGAATCAATTCACCCAGATTCGGCGGGAAGTGACGCTCACGCCCGGCCCGGTGATTGTGCGCGGCAATCTGTCCTCACGGAACAAGAAAAAGAGCAAACGCGCCGATTACGTGCTGTCGTGGGAGTCTGGCATTCCGGTCGCCGTCGTTGAGGCCAAAGATAACAATCATGCCGTCAGCGCCGGAATGCAGCAGGCGTTAGGCTATGCCGAAATTCTCGACGTGCCGAGCGCCTTCAGTTCCAATGGCGACGCCTTTGCTTCCCACAACAATGTCCCGATTGACGAAGAGATTGAAACGGAAATCCCCCTGAATGCCTTTCCATCTCCTGACGAACTGTGGCAGCGCTATAAAATTTACCGCAATATCGCGGATCCGGCAGAAGCGCTGGTGACGCAGCCGTACCATGAAGACTTAGCGGGAAAAGAGCCGCGCTATTATCAAGCCGAAGCCATCAACCGCGCCATCGAAGCGATTGCAAAGGGACAAAAACGGCTGCTGTTAGTGATGGCGACCGGCACGGGGAAAACCTACACGACCTTTCAAATCATCTGGCGGCTCTGGAAGGCGAAAGCGGTCAAGCGCGTGTTATTTCTCGTGGATCGGAATTTCCTCGCGGATCAAGCCTATAACAACGATTTCAAGCCTTTTGGCGCGGTGCGGAAGAAAATTCAAAACCGGAAGATCGATCCGGCCTATGAAATCCAAATCGGGCTGTATCAGGCGCTTACCGGGCCGGACGAGGCGGATAAAACCTTTAAGACCGTCTCGCCGGATTTCTTCGATCTCATCGTCATTGACGAGTGCCATCGCGGGAGCGCGGCGGAGGATTCGGCCTGGCGGGAAATTCTGGACTATTATTCGAACGCCATTCAACTCGGCTTGACCGCCACGCCGAAAGAAACCGAATACGTCTCCAATATCACCTATTTCGGCGATCCGGTTTATACGTACAGCCTGAAACAGGGGATTGAAGATGGCTTTCTCGCGCCGTATAAAGTCGCGCGGATTGACATTGATAAAGATATTTACGGCTGGACGCCGCCGCCCTGCATGACGGACGATCTCGGCAACGCACTTGAGCAGCGCGAATATAATCAGAAGGACATGGATCGGATTTTGATTCTGAATCAGCGGACAAAACTCGTCGCCAAACGGGTGATGGAATTGTTGAACGCCACCGATCCGTTTTCGAAAACGATTGTGTTCTGCGAAAACATCGATCACGCCGAGCGGATGCGGCGCGCTCTCGTGAATGCCGCCGGAAAACTCGCCACCGACAACCCGAAATACGTGATGCGCATTACGGGCGACAGCGACGAAGGCAAAGCGGAACTGGAAAACTTTGCCGATCCGGCCAGCAAATTCCCCGTGATTGCCACCACGTCGGACCTGCTGACCACCGGCGTGGATATCAAGACCTGCAAGCTGATCGTGCTGGATAAAACCGTCAATTCGTTAGCGACCTTCAAGCAGATTGTCGGGCGCGGCACGCGCATTGACGAAGAACATCAGAAATTCTA
>CAZCGG010000131.1:0-12769 GCA_964498135.1 uncultured Candidatus Moduliflexus sp. | reverse complement strand
TCAACATTCGGATGACCCGGCTTGACCGCCGCCGCATCATCCCTCTTCCCAAATCGCCCATGCAACGCTACGGATTCAATCTTATCGCCGAGCGCGATATTCCAGAAATCAACGCGCGCGTCACGCGCTTTCGCCATGCCAAAAGCGGCGCGGAACTGCTGTCCGTCCAGAATAATGACGAAAACAAGGCGTTCGGCATCAGTTTTCGCACGCCGCCGACCGATTCCACCGGCGTGCCGCATATTCTCGAACATTCGGTGCTGTGCGGCTCGCGCAAATATCCGCTTAAAGACCCGTTCGTGGAGCTTGTCAAAGGCTCGCTGAACACGTTTTTGAACGCGATGACTTATCCCGATAAAACGAGCTACCCGGTTGCCAGCCAGAACGTCAAAGACCTGTATAACCTGATTGACGTGTATCTCGACGCGGTTTTCTATCCCCGCATCACGCCGGAAATTTTCGCGCAGGAAGGGTGGCATTACGAACTCGAAAAGCCGAACGCGCCATTGGTGTTCAAAGGCGTTGTGTTCAATGAAATGAAAGGGGCGTATTCGTCGCCGGACGACCTGTTGCATGATCAGACGCAGCGCTCGCTGTTCCCTGATACGGCCTACGGTGTGGATTCCGGCGGCAACCCGGCGGACATTCCGAATTTAACCTATGCGCAGTTCAAGGCGTTTCATCAAACGTATTATCACCCGTCGAACGCGCTGATGTTTTTCTACGGCGACGACGATCCGGCAGAGCGGCTGCGTTATTTAAATGAATGGCTGAAGGAATTTGATGCCGCGCCGGTCGCCGCGTCCATCGCCATTCAGCCGCCGTTTGCCGCGCCGCGAAAGCAGGTCGTCCCCTATGACGCAGGCGAAGAGGGCAACGCAGCCCGCAAAGGCCGCATGACGGTGAATTGGCTGCTGAATGAAACAACCGACATCGAGCAGATGTTCGGTCTGCTGATTTTGGATCACATTTTAGTCGGCACGCCCGCCTCGCCCTTGCGAAAAGCCCTGATTGATTCGGGACTCGGCGAAGACGTGACCGGCGGCGGCATGGCGACGTATTTGCGGCAAGCCTATTTTTCGACCGGCTTGAAGGGCATGGCGGTTGAAGACGCCGAAAAAGCCGAGCAACTGATTCTTGCCACGCTGCAAACGCTTGCGGCGGACAGACTTGAGCCGAATCTGATCGAAGCCGCCGTCAACACGACCGAATTCATGCTGCGCGAGCAGAATACCGGCGGATTTCCGCGCGGCTTGGCGTTGATGTTCACCGCGCTGACGACGTGGCTGCATGGTCACGATCCCATCGCGTCGCTCGCCTTTGAGCAGCCGCTTCAGGCCATCAAACGCCGCCTGCAATCCGGCGAGCGTTATTTTGAGCAGATGATCGCGGCGCTTCTGCTTGAAAATCCGCACCGCACCACCATCATTCTGCGGCCGGACGCCGAAATCGGCGCGCGCCGCCAAGCTGAAGAAGATGCGCGCTTGGCGCAGATCAAAGCCGCGATGACGCCCGCCGACATTGACGCAGCCATCGCGCAAACGAAGCGGCTGAAAGCGTGGCAGGAAACGCCAGATTCGCCCGAATTGATGGCAAAGCTGCCGATGCTGACGCTCGCGGACATGGAGAAGCAGAGCAAGCGGCTGCCGGTGGAAATCGCGGCGCGCGGCAACCCGGAATTGCTCTATCACGATTTGTTCACGAACGGCATCGCGTATGTGGATTTGGCGTTTGATCTGCACGCGCTGCCGCAGGAACTCGTCCCGTTCGCGCCGATCTTCGGCAAAGCGTTGATCAATATCGGCACGGACACGGAGGATTTCGTGGCCTTGCAGCAGCGCATTGGCCGCAAAACCGGCGGCATCTGGACGACGACGTTCAATTCCGCGCTTGCGGACAATCCGGTCAGCGCGGCGCGCCTCATTCTGCGCGGCAAGGCGACCGTGCCGCATGTTGACGATTTGCTGGCGATTTTCCGTGACATGCTGCTGACGATCAAACTCGACAATCAAGAGCGTTTCAAGCAGATGGTCTTCGAAACCAAAGCCCGCAAGGAATCGAGCCTGATTCCTCACGGAAGCGGCGTCGTTGCCATGCGCCTGAGCGCGCATTTCCACGAATCCGGCTGGTTTTCCGAGCAGACCAGCGGCGTCAATTCGCTCTTTTTCATCCGCCAGCTTGCGGAAGACGCGGAACGCGATTGGCCTGCGGTGCTGGAAAAGCTGGAAACCGTGCGGCGCTTGCTCATCAACCGGAACGCGCTGACGTGCAACGTCACGATTGACGCGGCGAACCGGGCGCAGGTGCTCCCGAAAGTCGCCGCGTTCGCGGAGGCGCTGCCTGCTGCGTCAGCGCGTCCGGCGGCGTGGACGCTGACGCCGCTTCCGGCGCACGAAGGGCTGACGATTCCGGCGTCGGTGAATTACGTTGCCAAAGGCGCGAATCTGTTCGAGGCCGGATACCGCTTTCACGGATCGGCGCTGGTGATTGCGAATTATCTCCGCTTGGCGTGGCTCTGGGAAAAAGTGCGCGTGCAGGGCGGCGCGTATGGCGGAAACTGCTCGCTTGACCGGCGTTCCGGCCTCTTTTCCTTTACGTCGTACCGCGACCCGAACCTGCTTCAGACCTTGGACATTTTCGATCAAACCGCCCGTTTTCTGCGGGAAACGCCCGTGAGCGACAGTGAATTGACCAAAAGCATTATCGGCGTCATCGGCCAGCTTGACGATTACATGCTGCCGGACGCTAAAGGCTATGCTTCGATGGTTCGGCATCTGCTGGGGGAAAGCGATGAATTTCGCCAACAGATGCGCGACGAGGTGTTGGCGACGACGGCGCAGGATTTCCGGCGCTTTGCCGACGCGCTCGAGAGCATCCGTGCGCGCGGCTTGGTTGTGGTGATGGGATCGCCGGACGCGATTCGGAATGCGAACGCGGAGCGCGGCAACTGGCTCGAATTCGTGCGCGTGTTGTGATGTTAAAAACTCGGTTTTCGCAAAAAACCGAGTTTTTGCATGTTTGAATGACAAAATATAGTTGACATTCACAAAAGATGGGATATATAATGCCGCCCGTCTTGTGAAGGAGGTTGCGAGCGAAGGGGGCGTCCGCAAGACGGCTCGCTGTTTTTATCCTGCCCAATTTTGTTGTTTGTCATTATTTGGGCGTTTTTCGAAAAGGAGAATCGTATGAAACTCGTTAAGCAATTTTGTTTTCTTCTGATGATTGGACTGGCCTTGCCGAATTCCGCTCCAGCAATTATCGGCGGGATTCAGGCACAAACTGCGTGGCCGTGGATGGTTGGCATCATCAGCAATGAAAACCCAGTCGCATCGGTTTATGACTCATTTGCATGCGGCGGCAGTTTAATTCATCCTCAATGGGTGTTGACGACGGCATCGTGCATTGCCATTTTTAAAAATGATAGCATGATCCCTCCGGTGATTTCCGCCGATGTGTTTGCTGGAAATGTTGATTTAAACGCAGCCGAAGACACCTACCAACGCATTTTAATACAAGAAATCATCATCCATCCAGATTACGTTGAGGCAACATTTGATAATGACATCGCCCTCGCGCATCTCACCACTCCTGTCGCGGGAATCACCCCAATTGACATCGCCACAGCCATCGCCTTTGAAACGGCGGGAAACACGGCCACGATAACAGGTTGGGGCGGCACTGGAATAGGAGAGCCGCCGTCAACTCTTCGACAAGTGACTCTCCCAATTATTGCGGATAGCGTCTGCAACAGCACCTATCCCGAAGTCACGGCCAATATGTTCTGCGCCGGAACAGACGGCACTGTCGTGAAAAGAGATTTCTGCGCCGACTCTGGAGATGCGGGCGGGCCGCTCATGGTTGCCGATTCATCAAGCGCAAGCCAATATGTGCAGGTCGGCCTTGCAAGTTGGAACCACGAGCTTGGATGTGGGGAATCGTATGGCGTGTACACGAGACTCTCCAATTATATCGCATGGATTGCGGCGCAAGGCGTTCCATTGCCTGTCGCGCTCGCGGTTCAGAAATCAGGAACCGGCACCGGCGTGGTGACAAGCGACGCCTCGCATCCCGGCATCACCTGCGGCGCTGATTGCGGCCAATCTTATACATTAGGAAGCGTTGTCACCCTGACCGCCACGCCGGATTCCGGCATGACGTTCGTTGGATGGTCGGGCGGCGGCTGCTCTGGCACGGGAACATGCGTCTTGACGTTGAGCGACAATACCGCTCCGACCGTCGTGACGGCAGCATTCGAAGCACCCAAATACAATTTAACTCTTGCCAAAGCAGGCAGCGGCGCGGGAACGGTCAGCAGCGCCCCCGCCGGAATTGATTGCGGCGCGACGTGCGTTGCGCCGTTCACGGTGAACACCTCCGTCACGCTGACCGCCGCGTCGAATGCCAATTCGTTATTTACCGGCTGGTCGGGCGGCTGCACTGGCACAACGCCGACATGCGCGCTGTCAATCACGGCGGACACGACCGTCACGGCCACCTTTCAGTTAGCAAGAACGCTGACCGTCACGACGAACGGCGCCGGCGCGGGAACCGTGACAAGCGTTCCCGCAGGCATCACCTGCGGCGCGGGCGGCACGGATTGCGCGGAAGCTTACGCGGACGGCGCGTCTGTCACGCTGACGGCCGCGCCATCAACGGGGTCAATCTTTACCGGTTGGTCGGGCGGCGGGTGCAGCGGCACGGGAACGTGCGCTGTGTCAATGACAACAGATACAGCGATTACGGCAACATTTGCGCCATTGCGAACATTGACGGTGACGCCAAGCGGCTCTGGAACGGGAACAGTGACAAGCGTTCCGACCGGCATCGCGTGTGGCGCGGATTGCACGGAAGCTTACGTGGACGGCACGTTTGTGACGCTGACGGCCACGCCATCAACAGGGTCAATCTTTACCGGTTGGTCGGGCGGCGGGTGCACCGGCACGGGAACGTGCGCCGTGACGATGACGGCTGACACGACTGTGACGGCGACCTTCGTGAAGCAGTACACGTTGACCGTCAGCACGATTAGCGGCGCGGGAACAGTCAGCAGTTCTCCCGCCGGCATCATGTGCGCCAGCATGTACCCCTCGGATTGCACTGAACAATATAATACCGGCACGGTCGTTACGTTGACCGCGACGCCGAATGCGGGCATGGCATTTACCGGCTGGTCGGGCGGCGGGTGCAGCGGCACAGGAACGTGCGTCGTCACTATCACCGCCGACACGACGGTCACGGCGACCTTCGTGCCGCAATATACGCTCACCGTTATCAAGAGCGGAATCGGTGTGGGAACGGTCAGCAGTTCGCCCACCGGCATCGCGTGCGGCACGGATTGCACTGAAAAATATAACACCGGCACAGGCGTCACGTTAACTGCGACGGCGGCATCGGGTTCACGCTTTACCGGCTGGTCGGGCGGCTGGCCGAGCGGGTGGTGTAGCGGCACGGGAACGTGCGCCGTGACTGTCACCGCCGACACGACCGTCACAGCGAATTTCGTGCCGCAATATACGCTCACCGTCACCAAAAGCGGAAGCGGCGCGGGAACAGTCATCAGTTCTCCCCCCGGCATCATGTGCGGCGCGGATTGCGTCGAACTATACGATAATGAGACCGTCGTGACATTAACCGCAACGGCGGCCGGTGGATCGCGCTTTACCGGCTGGTCAGGCGCATGCACGAACAGCACGGGAACATGCAGCGTCACGATGAGCGCAGCGAAAACGGCGACGGCCAATTTCGCGCTTCAATATTCCTTAGACGTGACGAAAACCGGCTCAGGAACGGTGACGAGTTCGCCGTCCGGCATTGCGTGCGGCGTGGATTGCTTCGAACTATACGATAGCGGAACGGCCGTGACGTTAGCCGCAACGGCGGACTCCGGCTCGGTCTTTACCGGCTGGTCGGGCGCATGCACGAACAGCACGGGAACATGCAGCGTCACGATGAGCGCGGCCAAGTCCGTCGCGGCGACGTTCACGCCGCAATACACCTTAACGGTGACGAAAGCGGGCAACGGCGCTGGCACGGTCTCAAGCAGTCCGGCGGGCATTAGCTGCGGCGCGGATTGTTCGGAAATCTACAACAATAACACCGTCGTCATCTTGACGGCAACGCCGGCGGCAGAATCAACGTTTGCTGGCTGGTCAGGCGCATGCGCGAACAGCACGGGAACGTGCAGCGTCACGATGAGCGCGGCAAAGTCCGTGACGGCGACCTTTACGCTGAAGCAATATTCATTGACCGTGACGAAAGCCGGAACAGGCGGCGGAACGGTCACAAGCAGCCCGACCGGCATTGCTTGCGGGACGGATTGCGCGGAGTTATACAATAGCGGCGCGGCAGTCACGCTGACGGCCGCCGCCGAGAGCGGCTCGGCCTTTAGCGGCTGGTCTGGCGCATGCGCCGGCACCGGGACATGCAGCGTCACGATGAGCGCGGCGAAATCAGTCACGGCTACCTTTACGAAGCTTCAATACACCTTGACCGCGTTAAAAAATGGCAGCGGAAGCGGCACGATCACGAGTTCGCCCGCCGGAATTTCGTGCGGCGCGGATTGCGCGGAAATCTACAATGCGGGCGCTGTCGTGACGCTGACCGCCACGCCTACCGCGAATTCCGCTTTTAGCGGATGGTCAGGCAATTGTTTTGGCATGGGAACGTGTGCCGTCACGATGAACGCCGCCAAAAATGTCACAGCCACATTTATCGCCAAATATGCCTTGACCGTGACGAAGGCTGGCGCGGGAAGCGGCGCGGTGACGAGTTCGCCCGCCGGCATTAGCTGCGGCGCGGATTGCGCGGAATTGTACGTGACCGGCGCGGTCGTCACGTTGACGGCGACTCCGGCGGCAGGCGCGCGGTTTGACGGCTGGAGCGGCGCGTGCGGCGGCGCGGGCGCGTGTACGCTCACGATGAGCGCGGCGAAATCGGTCACGGCGACCTTCTCACCGACGACGGCGCAGCTTATCGTCCAAAAAATGGGCAACGGCGCTGGCACGGTGACAAGCTCGCCCGCCGGAATTTCCTGCGGCGCGGATTGCGCGGAAATTTATCAGGCTGGCACGGTTGTCACGCTGACCGCGAAGGCCGCCACCGGTTCGACATTTACGGGCTGGGTCGGCGGCTGCGCTGGCACGGGCGCGTGTGCGGTCACGATGAATGCGGCGCAGACGGTTTCGGCGGTTTTTACGAAGCCCGTCGCTTGCGCGGTGCGCACAGTTTGCAACGGCAGTTTCGAGCAGGGCTTGGCGCGGTGGGGCAGCGTGGAGAACGCCGCTTTAACTGTCGGGCGCACGGGACTTGGCGTGTTGGTGCGCAACGACGGCGCGAACAATGACGCCTATCAATTCATGAAACCGAACGCGACACTGACGAACAACGTGTTCCCAGCCGGGAAATGGTATCAAGTCACGGCGTGGTGCAAGGCAAATGTCGGGACGCAATGCGGCATTTATCTCGGCGACGCGAACACCTGGTACAATCCGCCGGATCATCAGAGGGAAGCGCGTCGGTATCTGGGCGGCATCGGCGATTGGCAGAAAATCTCCATCGAAGTCTATTTGGATAAGCCGGAAATCCTGAGCGTTTATCTCTACGCGCCGACGGCGGGCAGCGCGGTCGCGTATGATGATGTGGCGATTCAGCCGCTTGCCGCGTGTCCAGAGCGCACGATCTGCAACGGCAATTTCGAGCAGACCTATGCGTTCTGGGGCGGCACGGAGAATGCGAATCTGACCGCCGGCCGCACCGGCATGGGGCTGCGGATCACGCAGGATGCCGCGAATTCCGATAGTTATTACCGGCTGTCCGGCGTCTTTCCGGGCGGCGCGACGTACCGCGTCCGCGCATGGTGTCTGGCCGATGCGGGCGAGGAATGCCGCCTCTTCTTCGGCGACGCCAACACGATTTACGGCGCGCCTTACGAGCATGTCGGTTCGCAGATTCTGCCCGGCAATGGACAATGGCAGCAGTTGACGGCGACCGTCGCGCTGACGCATGACGAAGTGTTAGGCGTGAACCTGTACAGCAAGACGACGAACGGCACGGTGGTGTACGATGATGTTACCCTTGAAGCCGCGCAGCCGCATGTCGTCTGGAACAAAGGCACGGCGGGAAAGGCGCAGGTCTGGACGGTGCATCCGACGACCGGCCAAACGCTGGAAACGCAGGCGGTCAGCGCAACGACCTATTGGCAGGCCGCGCATGCGCAGTGGTATGAAGACGGCACGACGACGCTGTTGTGGCGGTACACGGACGGGCGGGGCATGGTCACGCTCCGCGCGCCGGATGGCGCGACGCTTGCGCAGCGAGTGTATGGGCCGTTGTCAGGCTGGAAAGCGGCAAGTTATCAGCGGCAGGGCGACGGGGCGGCGACGCTGCTCTGGATGACCGGCACAGGCGGCGCGAAACTGTGGCAGTTGGACTCCGCCGGAACAAAGGTGGGCGAGTTGGCCTTTGGGACGCTGAAAGGCTGGGTCGCCATGAATCATCAGCGCCACGCCGACGGCGCGCTGTCGCTGCTGTGGAAAGCGACGAATGGCCGAGCGTTGGTCTGGATGCTGAACGCGCAAGGGCAGAAGATGAGCGAAGCCGTGTACGGCCCGCTTGCCGGGTGGATTCCGGTGAATTACACGCGGTACGCCGACGGCACGGCGACGCTGTTCTGGCGCAGCACGACAAACGGCCGCGGGCGGGTTTGGCGGCTGAATGCGGGCGGCCAAAAGGTCAGCGAGCAGACGCACATTCCGGCGACCGGCTGGCAGGCGGTGGCCTACCTCCAAGCGCCGCAGCGCTATCAGGCCAACATGATTACGATCTGGAAAACCGGCACGGGCACCGGTGCGGTGACGGTGGGCGCGTCCGTGTGCGCGGCCTCGTGCGGCGTCATGCAGATTCCGGTGATGACGGGCGTGGTGCAGAGCGTGACGGCGACGCCGACGGCTGGCTCGGTGTTTGCGGGCTGGCGCAATGCGCAGGGGCAGGCGTTGACCGGCTTGGAATATCTGCGGGCTGGCGACGAAGTCTTTGCGGTCTTCAACAAGCAGTAAATCCCGCCTTGTCGCCGGGCAGCCCCAATCGGGCTGCCCGGCCTTTTTTATCACGAACTCCGCGTAACTTATTTTCCATCTTGCTTTTCATTTGACAAAATCCGATAGGGTTTTCTTGTATAGCTTCATCTTATTTGATTCGATATTTCATGAACAGGAATGATTATGGCAAAACGAGATTATTATGAAGTGTTGGGCGTTCATCGCGACGCCACCAACGAAGAGCTTAAAAAAGCCTATCGCAAACAGGCGTTAGAGTTTCATCCGGATCGGAATCCGGGCAATAAAGAGGCGGAAGAAAAATTCAAAGACGCTGCCGAGGCGTATGAAGTCCTTTCAAATGCCGAAAAACGGAATTTGTACGATCAATTTGGGCATGAAGGCTTGAAAAGCACGGGGTTTAGCGGCTTTCGAGGATTTGAAGATATTTTCAGCAGTTTCGGCGATATTTTCGGCTTCGGCGATATTTTCGGGCAGGGCGGCGGACGGCGGCCTTCGGGGCCGCAGCCGGGCGCGGATTTGCGCTATAATCTGCGGATTTCCTTTAAAGAAGCCGTCTTCGGGGTTGATAAAGAGATTGAGGTTGAGAAATTAGAAACCTGTAAAATCTGCAAAGGCGAAGGCGCAGAACCGGGAACATCCCGAAAAACCTGCCCGACTTGCCAAGGGCGCGGTCAAGTGGCGCGTTCGCAGGGCTTTTTCACCATCAGCACGCCATGCAGCCGCTGTCGGGGCGAAGGCACGGTGATTGACATGCCGTGCCGCGAATGTCATGGCGCGGGGAAAGTGCGGCGGCAGAAAAAATTATCGTTCAAAATTCCGGCGGGCGTGGACAGCGGATCGCGCATTCGGCTGCAAGGCGAGGGCGAAGGCGGTTTGCGCGGCGGGCCGTCCGGCGATCTCTACGTGTTTATTGACGTGTTGCCGGATGACGTCTTTCAACGCGAAGGCAACGATGTCTATTGCGAAACCGCGATTTCCTTCACGCAAGCCGCTTTAGGGGCGGACATTGAAGTTCCCGGCCTCGAAACGCCGCAAAAACTGACGATTCCAAAAGGAACGCAGACCGGCAAGGTGTTCAAGATTCAAGGGGCGGGCATTCCCGCGCTGCGCGGCTACGGACGCGGCGATCAATTTGTCCGCGTTTTAGTTGAGACGCCGACGGATTTGAGTGACGAGGAGGAACGCTTGCTGCGGCAATTCGCCGACCTGCGCGGCGAGAAAACAGCGGCGAAGAAAAAGGGGCTGCTGAATAGCATCATTGATTCATTGTCCGCGTAAAAATAAAAACCGAGTTTCTTCAAGAAACTCGGTTTTTTATTGAGAACTGCTTAACGGCCTTGATAATACGCCTCAACATACTGGTTTGTCAAAATGTCATCGAGCGTGAAGGCCGTTCCGGGCTGCTCTTGCAAAAAGCGGTCAAGCACCTCCTGCCAGCGCTGCCGGTCGCTCCAGCCGATTTTGTTCCCGTATTTTTCCACGAGCATGAACGTTTTCATTTTGAGCAGCATGTTTTTTTGATGCCGCGCGTCTTCGGGATTGGCGGAGCGCATGTATTTCAGCGTGAGAGCGACCGCTTCGTCTTCGTGCGCAAAGGCATAGTTCCAGCCGTCCAAAATCGCGCCGACGACCTGCGCAACGATGTCGGGATGCGCCTGTTCAAAGGCGCTCGACGTGAATAACAAATTGCCGATGCGCGGAATGTGATCATAATCTTCGGGAAAAAAATATGTGACCGGGATGCCTCGCTCTTCGGCGATCAATGGCTCGTCTGCGGCATGTCCCGGCCAAATCGGGACGGCGTTTTTCGGATCATCCAGAAAAAAGAGGCTCATGCCCGGCGGCGCGGGAACAAGCTCGATGTCGTCTTTGGTCAAGCCCGCCGACGCTAACAGCGCGAACAGGTTATGCTCGTGCATGATTTTATGCCCCACCCGCTTGCCCTTGAAATCGGCGGGCGACGCGATGTTGGCGTCTTGGCGGGCGAAATAGCAGAACGCATGCGTCTGGTCGAACGTAGCGACGATTTTCAACGGGCGGCGTTCGCTGTATGCCCGCAGAAACGGCGACGAGCCGGTGATGCTGAACTGCTCGGAGCCGCTTGACACCAAATCAACCGGACGAATGTTCGGGCCGCCCTGCAAAATCTCGACATTTTTCAAGCCGCGTTCAGCAAAAAATCCTTTTTCCTGCGCCACATACACCCCCGCATATTGACTTTGATGCAGCCAAGGAAGACGGATTTTTACCGGCGTGGAAAGCGATTCTTCCGCGCGCGCAGGCATCTCGCCGGACAAGAAGCCCGCCAGCAGTATCAAGAAAACGCCATAATGTTTTTTCATAGTTCTCCTATATCCAGAAGTTGGTAACGGTTTTCGCGCAGCGATGGTTGCGACGAGTGCCACCAGATTGCGAGAACCGCCGATTTGTCAATAATTTTCACGGCCTGTTTTTCCTTGACACCCGCATTTACGCGAGCAAATATTGAGTGTCTCGCCACACGCATGCATGAACGCGCAGAGGCTTTGGGAGGGGAAATGATGAGAGAAAAAAAATATACGTGGAAGGACGCGCAGGATTTTGAGCGGGTGAAGGATTTCGCCAAAGCCGCCGACGCCTACGTCGAACTTGGCGATTTGCGACGGGCGGAAACCTTGCTGCGGGAGCTTGAGCGGCGTTTTTCGTTCCACAAAGACCTGAAATTCAAATTGGGGCGCGTGTTAGCGCTGACCGGGCAGTGGGATGAGGCCATCATCAAGCTGCAAGAAGCCGGAAGCGCCGGAATCGGCTGGGAAGAAACGCTCTATTTGCTCGCGGAATGCTTTGCAAAAAAAGGACTTATTTACGCCGCCAAAGAAACTTACGCCGACCTGCTAGAGCGGAATTATCAGTATAAAGACACCAAAGAAAAGCTGCAAGCGCTGGAAAATCCGGTGGTTTCCCCGTTAGCCGCCACGCGGCAGACTGTGAGCGACGCCGCGCTGCCGCGCCGAAACAGCCCGCCGGACAAGGGGCAGACCGCGCGGGGAATGGCGGCGCAAGATCGCTACGCGTTGCTTGAAGAGCTTGGGCGCGGCGGAATGGGGATTGTGTATAAAGCGCGAGACGCCCTCACGCAGCGCGAAGTCGCCATCAAAATCCTGCCCGCGCACATCGTCAGCGACGACCAGAGCCGCCTGCGTTTTTTCCGCGAGGCCGAGATTATCGCCACGCTGCGCCATCCGCACATCGTTTCGTTGATCGAGGTGAATCAGCCGCAGCATTTTTTGGTTATGGAATACCTGTCCGGCGGCACGCTGCGCCAATGGAAAGCGCGGCGCGGGCTTGCTGGCCGCGAAATGCTGCCGCTGCTGCTACCGCTTTTAGACGCGCTCCATGTCGTTCATCAGCACGGCATCGTGCATCGAGACATGAAGCCGGAAAATATCCTCATCAGCGAGCAAGGCGCGGCGAAGCTGACCGATTTCGGCATTGCCCATATCTGCGGCGCGACCATTACGCATACCGGCACGCATTTAGGCACGATTCCGTACATGTCGCCGGAGCAGGTTCTCGGCGCGCCGGTAGATGCGCGGGCGGATGTCTATGCGTTCGGCGTGATTTTGTACGAACTGCTCACCGATCATTTGCCGTTCACCGGCAAAGAAACCAGTTTTCATCATGTGCATACGCCGCCGCGCCCGCCGCAGGAATGGAATCCCGCCATTTCG
>CAZCGG010000130.1:10406-12909 GCA_964498135.1 uncultured Candidatus Moduliflexus sp. | reverse complement strand
TCGGCGGCCTGCGACGCCGGATAGAGGCCGAACACCACGCCAACGAGCGCGGAGACGCCGCACGCGATGAAGACCGTGTAAACCGACACGGCGGTGCGCCATCCGGCGAACAGCGTAATCAGCGCGGCGCCGCCGACGCCGAGCAGCATCCCCAGCGCGCCGCCCACGAGCGTCAGCGTCAGCGTTTCAATCAAAAATTGCAGCAGAATCATGTTCCGGCTTGCGCCGATGGCGCGGCGAATGCCGATTTCCCGCGTCCGCTCCGTGACCGTCGCCAGCATGATGTTCATAATCCCGATCCCGCCGACTAACAGCGAAATTCCGGCAATGCTGCCCATCACGACGTTGAAGACCTGCTGCGTCTGCTGGCTTTGGCGCAGCAAATCGCGGGGAATCACCAATTCGTAATCGTGCGCGCCGTGATGCAGCCGGTCTAAGACGGAGCGCAGCAGCCGGGCGGTTTCGTCCACATGCTCGGCCAGATCTACCCGAATCGAAATCTCGTGCAGGCGCTCGCGCTCTTCCGGCGGGCTGAACGCGGCGGCGGTCGAAATCGGAATCACCGCTTGCCGGTTGACGTTTTTCAGGTACGCCGCCGCCCGATTTTTCGGGTCAACCGGCTTATTGCTCAGGACGCCGACGACGCGAAACCATTCCGTTCGAATCTTCACCATTTCGCCGACCGGCTGGCGAAACGCGAACAACGCCTGCCGGATGTCGTCGCCGATGACGCAGACGCGGCGCTGCTCGTCCACGTCGGCCTGCGTGAGAAAACGGCCTGAATGCAGGGCGAGATTGGCGGTTTGCCGGTACGCGGGCGTCGTGCCGACAAGTTCGGCCTGCGCGGTCTGCTGCTGATATTGCGCCGCGAACGCCATGAAGCGCGCCGGCGCAATCGCCTCGATTGACGGCAACGTCTGGGAAATGCGGGCGGCGTCGCTGAGCGTGAGACCTTCGGAAAGCTGCTCGCGGCCTCGCGCAATCGCCTCTTCCGGCGGCGCGACGGCCTTGATCGTAATGTTGTTCGTGCCGAGCAGACTGATTTGCTCCAGCAGTTCCCGCTTCGCGCCGCCGCCGATGGCAAGCATGGCGATAATCGCGGCAATGCCGAAGACGATGCCAAGCACGCTCAGGAATGAGCGGAGTTTGTGCAGCAGAATGCCTTGCAGTGCGACGCGCAGCATGGAGGCGACAAACGACGGCGAGAGCCGCCGCTCGGCCTGTTCCGCGCGCGGAATCGCCCGCGCGCCTTGCGCCGCCGGAGCAGCGGAAACCTGCTCAACGCGCTCGATGGCGCCGTCTCGCAAATGCAGAATGCGCTGGGCGCGCGCGGCGATGCGCGGCTCGTGCGTCACGACAATCACGGTATGCCCCTGCTCATGCAGGTCGCGCAGCAGGCGCATGATTTCCTCGCCCGTGCGGCTGTCGAGGTTGCCGGTCGGCTCGTCCGCGAGAATCACGCGCGGCTGCATAATTAAGGCGCGAGCGATGGCGACGCGTTGCATTTCGCCGCCGGAAAGCTCGGTCGGACGGTGACGCAGGCGATGCGTCAAGCCGACTTGCGCGGCGAGCGTCTCGGCGAAACGCCGCCGCTGCCGGATTTCCGCGTCATTGGCGGCAGGCGCGTAGAGCAGCGGGGCTTCGATATTTTGCAGCACGGTATGCTGCGGCAGCAGGTTGAACGATTGGAAGACAAAGCCGATGTTCCGGTTGCGAATCCGCGACAGCGCGGCGTCGTCGAGCGTCGTCAGATCAATGCCGTCGAGCCGGTACGCGCCGCTTGACGGGCGATCAAGGCCGCCGAGAATATGCAGCAGCGTAGATTTGCCGGAGCCGGACGGCCCCATGATGGCGAGAAATTCGCCGTCGGCGATCTCTAAATCAAGCGGACGCAGGGCGGCTACGTCGAGCGTCCCTTTGCAATACGCGCGTTCGATGTGTTGCAGGGAAATGAGCATGGCGGCGCGGCGCGTTAGTTCGTCGGCGAGGCTTGCCGCCGCGTTTGAATGGCGCGCAGATATTCCGCATGCGCGTTGGTTGGGAAAATGTCGTAAGCGCGCTTGAAATGCTGTTCGGCGGCGGCTAATTCGTCTCGCATCAGGTAAATATGGGCGAGTTTGAGATGCCCGTCGTAATTATTTGGCGCGGCTTGCATAAGTTGGTTCGCTTTTTTGAGCGCGTCATCAATCCGAGCCATTTTCACATCACGGTCAACGTCCCACCAACTCAGCGGCGATGCCTGCTCGACGGCGACAGAAGCGATGTCTTCTTGCATTTTTTTCCTGAAAGACGACTGCATCAGGCTCAACGCAATTATTCCCCCGATAAATGTCACGAGGCCTATCCCGGTTGCCCAATTTCTAAGCTTTTTTTGCTGTTCAATAAACGCGGTAATTTTTTTGACTTCCGCTAATAAGTCGTTTTGAGGCGTTTTTTCTTCCATTGCAGACATGTTGCTTCACTCATGTTACGCGCATCAGCGTTTTTAACCCCGAAGGGGTGA
>CAZCGG010000130.1:2006-10306 GCA_964498135.1 uncultured Candidatus Moduliflexus sp. | reverse complement strand
ACATGTTGCTTCACTCATGTTACGCGCATCAGCGTTTTTAACCCCGAAGGGGTGATATGATTGTAGCACAAGCAATGCCGACCCCGCCGAAACAACCCCGAAGGGGTGGTATATTTGGCGCGCGCTCATCATGCCACCCCTTCGGGGTTATAAAAAACAGACATGCGTAACGTCGGTTACTTAATCGAAATAATTTGCCCGCCGGTCATTTTTGTTAAATCGGAAGGCGTCAATTTAAAAACTGCGTGAGGAGTTCCGGCGGCCGCCCAGATTTCGGGAAATTGCAGCAAATCCTCGTCAATAAACACGTCCAGCCGCTCGGCGTGGCCGATTGGCGGAACGCCGCCGATCACGAACCCCGTCTTTTCTCGCGTAAACGCGGCATCCGCCTTCTCAATCGGCTCGGCGACGCGCTCGCTGAGCCGCGTTTCATTCACGCGATTTGCGCCGCTGGCAATCACCAAAATCGGCTTGGCGGTGCGCTTCCCTTTAAACACAAGCGATTTCGCAATATGCTCAACCTGACATCCAATCGCCTGCGCCGCGTCTTTCGCGGTGCGCGTTGTTTCCGAAAATTCCACGACATGGCACGCGAAACCGCGCTGATGCAGATGCTCTTGGACTTTTTTCGCGCTGGAATTCAATTCGTTCGACATCGTTCACTCTCCAATCCGCTTGATCATTAGCGTCGCGCAACGCACGCGATTTTCTAAAGCGTCATTTTCCGCGCGCTGATTTTTCAAGTAATTTTCAAAAATCGCCTGTTGTTCGGGATGTTTTTCAATCAATTCGCGGCAGCGTTGCTCGATATGCGCGTACATGGCGTTATCGGTGGCCTTTATCGCGCTTGTCGGCGTGAGATGCTCGTCAACCAGACGCATTCCGGCTTGCGCGATTTGCCGCAGAATGGTTGATTTCTTTTCGAGTCCCGCATGGCCGAAATCGCTGTCATCGTCAACATAGCCGTCATCAATCAGGATCGCGCCCTGCGGATTGAGGCAGGCGGACAGCGCGGTCAGTGTTTCGAAATAATCTCCTAACACCGGCCCAATCGCGCCAAGAATAATCACGTCGTAGCCGGTCAAGCGCGCAAGCTCCGTCCGCAGATCGCCTATTTCAAAGCGACATCGGTCAGCCACGCCGCATGCGCGCGCTTTTTGCCGCGCTTCATCAATAAACGCGCCGACTGCGTCAATGCCATGACACGCGCAGCCCAATGCGCTCGCTAACCGGATGGACACCGCGCCTTTGCCGCATCCCAAATCCAACACGCGCAGCGTCGCGGGCTGCTGAAAATGTTTTCGCGTTAACATGAGCATGATTTCAGGCGACGCGCCAATTTCCAACAGGTCTTGCAGAATATACGGCAGATACGGCAGCAATGCGCGGTCTGTCCCGTCTAAGGCCGTCAAAACGCTCTCTTCAAGGCTTTGCATGATTTTCCTCCCAATTGTTTGTGAAAGGGCTAAAAATATTCGCCGTTTTTGTCAAGCAGACAACATGAATTTTCTCAGGACACCGTTGTCAGACACGTTCAACATGTCTGACAACTTGCGTAAAAACAATTGTCTGGCGATAAAAAAACTTGACAGAACCGCCCGCTTCTCCATAGTGTCTTGACATCCGCAGAACACGGTCCCATCGTCTAGCGGTCTAGGACGCCGGCCTCTCACGCCGAAAACACGGGTTCGATTCCCGTTGGGACCATTCCAATTTCTCCAATGTTCAGCCCGCGTTTTTCACGCTTCTCAAGAAATTTTCGAAACGGCGCTTGACAAAATCGCGTCGCCTCAATTTCTACATTCGTTGTATGCGCGTTGAAATGTCATCAATCATTCTATGGTATTTGTTCCTGCTCGCGCTCGGCGGCGGGAGTCTTCCGCTTGCCATGCGCCTGTTCCGCGCGTTTCCTGAACGCGGCGCGGCGCTCGCCAAACCGCTCGGCCTGCTTTGCCTCTCCTATCTCGTCTGGCTGGCCGGAAGCCTGCATATCGCGCCTTTTCAGCCGCGCTCGGTTTTTGCCGCGCTCGTGATTTTGGGCATCCTGAATCTCGCCATCCTTTTCCAGCATTTCGCGGAATTCCGCGCCGCCGCGAAACCGATGCTGCGCTTGTTTCTCGTCAGCGAACTTCTTTTTGCCGGAGTGTTCGCGCTCGGCGTCGCCGTCCGCATGTATAATCCTGATTTGACCGGCGCGGAAAAAGAGGCCGATTTCACCTTTCTAAACGCCATTTTGCGCAGCGACTATTTCCCGCCGCGAGACGTGTGGTTTTCCGGCGCGCCCGTGAATTATTACTATTTCGGCTACATGATTTGGGCGAGCGTGATCAAGGCGACCGGCGTGATTGCGCCCGTCGGCTTCAATCTCGCGCTCGCCGCGATTCTCGGCATGGCGGCGGCCGGAAGTTTCGGCTTGGTCTATCATTGGACGCGGCGCGTCTCGCTCGGCCTGTTCTCGGCCTTTCTGCTCGCGCTTGCCGCGAACATGGACGGCCTGCTTCAACTTATTCAGCGCGGCGGCGCGGCGTTTCCGTTCGATTGGTGGCGCAGTTCCCGCGTGATTCCCGACACCATCAACGAATTCCCCTATTTCAGCTTTCTGTTGGGCGATTTGCACGCGCATTTCATGGCGATTCCGTTTCTGCTGCTGCTCATCGGCCTGCTGGCGCAAATGGCGGAAGGCGGCAAACGCTTCAATTGGTCGGCGTTCCTGATGTCCGGCGCGGCGTTAGGAAGCGCGGCGTTCATCAATACGTGGGATTATCCGCCCACGTTGATTTTCGCGGCGGGCAGCCTGTTTGCGGCTTGCCGCGATTTTCAGGCGGACGCGGCGCGTTCCCAATGGCGGCGCGTCGCCCTGTTTGCCGGAAGCGTTGTCGGCGTCCTGCTCGTCAGCCGTTTCGCGTTCTGGCCGTTTTATCAGCATTTCGCGCCGCAGATCACGCTCAAAAATCTGCGCGTCGTCGCCGCCGAACAGCGCACGGGCATGCAATATTTCCTGACGATTTACGCGCTGTTTCTCTGGGGAATTTTGCCGATTTTAGCGGAGCGGCTGTGGCGACTTGCGCCGATTCACCGGCGCAGAACGCGCGAAACGCTGCTGATTACAATCAACACGGCCTTATTCCTCGTCGCCGCGTTGATTATCGGCGCGGGCGTCCGCGCGCTGTTCATCTCCAGCGCGGCGGCGATCATCTTTTTCGCGCTGTGGCGGCGCGAAACGGACGCGCGCAAGGCAATGCCGCTGCTGCTTGTCGCGTTAGCGTTCGCCATCGTCGCCGGGTGCGAATTGTTCTATATTCAGGACTTTTACGGCCATCCGTTAGAGCGCCAAAACACGATTTTCAAGTTCACCTATCATGCGTGGGTTCTGCTCGCGCTCGGCGTTCCGGCGGTTATGGGGCGGTCGTGGCAGACGCTGCGCGCCAAAGCCGCCCGCATCGGCTGGGCGGCGGGCGTGGCGCTGCTCGCCGCGTCGTGCGGCATTTATCCGATTTTCGCCACGCTTGAAAAAACGAACCGTTTCCGCAGCGGTGACGCGGGCGGACTGTTTTACCTGCCGACGTTGAACGGAAGCAGCTATGTCGCGTATAACCATCCGCAGGAATACGACGCGCTTGTCTGGATTGAGGCGCATCTTGACCGGAACGCGGTCGTGCTTGAGGCGACCGGCAATCCGTATTCGTATTTTGGCCGCGTCGCCACGAATACGGGGCGGGCGACGGTCTTGGGCTGGGGCAATCATGAGGCGCTCTGGCGCGATCCGACGTGGAAATCCATCATGGAACGCACCGAAGACATCCGGCAGATGTACGACGCCCCCGATAAATCGGCGGTCGCCGCGCTCTTCCAGAAATATCGCGTCAATTACGTGTTTATCGGCGAATTGGAACGGCAAACCTATCAGCGCGACGGCCTAAACGCCTTCAACGCCGCGTTCCCCGTCGCGTATGAAAATCAGGTTGTCACGATTTATCAGATAGCAGAAGGCAAAACGGTAGCCCCGCGCTACGGCGCGGGAAATGAGGTTTCGGTCGAATAACCCGCGCGTAGCGCAGGCTACCAGATAACCCGCGACGTAGCGCGGGGCTACCAGTTTAGATGAGGAAATTGACATGAATATTTTATTGACGAATGACGATGGAATTTACGCCGATGGCATTTCGGCGATGTATTTGGCATTAATCCGCGCCGGGCATGAAGTGCGCGTGGTCGCGCCGAACTCGGAGCGAAGCGCGGTCGGCCATGCGATTACGGTCTTTGATTCGCTGAAAGTGTTTGACGTGAATATTGAAGGCCGGATTTCCGGCACGGCGGTCAACGGCACGCCCGCCGATTGCGTGAAATTGGCCGTAAACGCGCTGATGCCGGTCAAGCCGGATTTGGTGATTTCCGGCATCAATCGCGGCGCGAACACGGGCAATCACGTCATTTATTCCGGCACGGTCTCGGCGGCGACGGAAGCGGCAATGTCGCGCCTGCCCGCGATGGCGGTGTCGCTGGATATTCTTTCGACGAAAAAAGAGACGCACGATTTTCGGTACGCCGCCGATTATGCGGCGACGCTCGCGGAGAAAATCGCGCAGAACGGCCTGCCCGATGGAACGCTGCTCAACGTGAACGTGCCGGAGCGCGAGGCGTCGGCGATCAAGGGCGCGCGCCTGGCAAAATTAGCGCGGTTTTTCTTGATTGACGTGTATGAAGCGCGGCTTGACCCGTTTGAACGCACGTATTATTGGCCGAAACTTGAGCAGATTGAGGTGACGGACGCCGCGACTGTTGACGTGGATTATCGCCTTGTCAAAGACGGCTATGTCGTTATCACGCCGATTCAGTACGATTTGACCGATTATCGGATGTTGGAAACGCTGCGCGCGTGGAATTTGGAATGACGCGGCAAGTCCGGGGATCTTCGAGGCGAAAGCTGTCAGACGCCTTGAAGGTGTCTGACAGCGACAATGGCGGGAAATGTCACTTCCATGTGATAAAACAGGGAAAACCGTATTTTTTTCTTGACCGCGCCCGGATTTTTTGCTAACGTCAATTTCACGCAAGTCTGAACGCAACATTTTTCGCGGGCAAGCCAGTTTTCAATGACCGATTTCATGAAAGAGGGGGAGAGATTATGCTGTATGGCGTGATTATTGCGATAGTGGTTTTGGTCGGGGTTTTGGTGTATTTAGTGATCAATACGCCGATTTTTACCGTGCAAGAGCAACAGGTTGTTATTATCGAACGGTTTGGCAAATTCAATCGCGTAAGCAAGTCGGGCTTTCGTTTTATGTGGCCGTTTATCGAGAAAAAAAGGAGATTTAAAGAGGCGTCCGGCGAAGTGGAGTATGTGGATTTGAGGGAACGTTCCGTAGATTTGCCGGCGCAAACGGTCATCACACGCGATAAAGTGCAGTTGGAAGTGGACAGCATCGCGTATTATCAGGTCTCCGACCCTGGACAGGCGATCTATGGCGTGGATAACGTCATTTCCGCCGTCAATAACTTGATTCGCACCGTGCTGCGCGACGTGATCGGCAATACCAATTTAGATCAATTGTTGAGCGGGCGCGAGAAAATCAATGATCAACTGAAAAATCAAGTCTCGCAGGCGAGCGGCAATTGGGGCATCACCATCAGCCGCGTCGAATTGCAAGCCGTGACGCCGCCCGCCAGTTATGCGGAGGCCATGCGCAAAGTTTCTGAAGCGGAATTAAAGAAAACCGCCGCGATTATGGAGGCGCAAGGCAAAAAGGAAGCCGCCCTGCTTGAAGCCGAAGGCGAGGCCGCCCGGATTTCCAAAGTGTATAAGGCGATTCACGAAGGCAAACCCACGAAAGAACTGCTGCAAATCAAGTATCTCGAAGCGCTCCAAAAAATTGCGGACGGCAAAGCAACGAAAGTCTTCATGCCGTTCCCGTCGGGCGGCAACGATATTCTTCAGCAGGGCATCGGCATGGCGGCGGGCATGGATGCGTACATGTCGCAGCAGCGGAGCGATAAGCAGCTTGAGTTGGAGGAGGCTGATGAAGAAGAGGAGAAAACCGAAGTGATTGCGCCGCCCGCGCCCGCGCCTGCGCCGGAAAAAGAGGACATGCCGCGAAAGCGCGGCTTGAAACTGACGGATCAATCGCTGCTGGAATTGCAGAAAGCCGGACTGCCGCGCGAGGTGTTAGTCCCCTTGAAAGCCCTTGAAGGCAAAGCGATGCTGCGGCAGAGCTTCATCACGGCGATTGAAAAAATCGTCGGCGGCAATAAGCATCCATATTATGACGTGATTATGAAGCAGGCCAAAGAAATCGCGTTTAAGTCCAATTGACGCTGATTTCAGCGCAATGCTTGCCACCTCTCCGAAAAGCGCGACGCTTGCGGAGAGGTGGTCTTGTTTTCTGGTCGCGCAGGCCGTCTTGCCTGCGCATGTCGAATCATGGACAGACAGAAATGTCTGCCCGCCGCCCCTTGTTTACATGAACCAGATCAAAATCAATGTCGAGAAAATTTCTGATTTTGACCTGAAACTCGCCCGAAATCCCCGCGTGATCGCTGCGATTGATGAAATTCTCCCTCTGTCGCTTGAAGAACGGACGGCGCAGTTTCAAGCCTTGAATGAACGCATCGCCAACAAAAACGCGAATCTGTTTGAAGAGCGGGTGCTGTCGAAATTGCTCCAGCAGCGCACGGCCGAATGGATTCACGCGCTACATAAGAATTTGCCGGACATCGAGGAAGAGTTGAAAAAGCGGCGGCCGCCGGAAACGCCGATGACGCCGCCCGCCTCCGGCGATGAGCCGCTGCCCGCCGCAAAGCCGAGATCAACGCTTTTGGCGCGCCATGACACGCATTCCGACTTGCTGGATTTTCTTTCGACGCAGAAGCCTCCGGCTCGTTCGGCGTCCGCAAAAGCGCGAAAAGCGGCGCCGACTCCGCCGCCGTCATTTCTTCGCCGCCATGCGAAAGACCTCTTCATCGTCGCCGTCTGCGCGCTGAGTTTGCTCGGCGCTATCGCGTATGTGCGGCGGTCAGAGCGGCAGACGCCGAAGATCGAAACGTTCAAGCAGCAGGAATCGCAGACGCATGCGGAATCGGCGGCGGTGAAGACGGCGCAGCAGGACATTCAAGATAAATACGACGCCGCCGCGCAAGCCCTGCGTTTCGGCGATTTCGAGGAGGGCAAACGGCAGCTTTTCGCGCTGCTTGCCGCGTATCCGACCGGTCAGCATGCCGAAGACGGCTATATTCTTTTGGCGGACAGCTATCGTCAGCGCCAGCGCGACCCGGACAAGGCGTTGATATATTACCAGCAGGTTCTCGATAAATTTCCGGCGAGCGCGCAAGCGCCGATTACGCGGCTGAAGATGGGGTTTGCGTATGAAGACATGGATGACGTGTTTCGCGCCAAAGAATTCTACCGGCTGATTCTCAAGCAGTATGGCGAGACGAGCCGCGCCGGTCAGTTGGCGCGTGAGCGGTTGAAGCGGCTGAAATAAATCTTCCATGAAAAAATGCTTGGCAAATAATAGGCGTGAGGATAGAAAGATTTTTTGTAATGTTGTCTCAACAGGAGAAGTAAATATTACCCATAAACAGAGGAGAATGTATCATGATGAAAACAATCTGTGTGGTATTGATGAGTCTGATGTTTTGTCTCAGTGCGAATGCTGAAACCTATTTTTTTGTGAGCAGTAGCTACCCGTCTCTGGCAGAAGAAACAGAAAATGGGGATTTTCAGGGAGCCGCCGTTGATATTGCCAGAATCATAACGGAAAAACTCGGTCATACGATCAAGATCGGTCTGTATCCATGGGCGCGGGCGCAGAAGATGGTCAGAGATGGAGAGGCCGATGTGCTGATGCCTCCGTTCAAAACTCCCGAAAGAGAAGAATGGCTCGATTTTACGGACATTCCTTTTCATAGCTACAACACTGTTTTTTTTATCAGACCCGGCAGTACATTGACCTGGAACGGAGAAGTTTCCTCACTCAAAGGAAAAAGGATCGGGATGAGCTTAGGGTGGAATTTCGGGGCAGGGTTCGAGCAGGCAAAAGATTCTCTAACAATTGATTATGCCTCATCAATTGATCTGTGTTTTAAGAAACTGCTTGCAGAACGCGTGGATCTGGTTCCGACACAGCAGCCGGAAGCGGAGGCTTCTTTTAAGCGACTGGGACTCACCGACGACCAGAAGCCCATCGCCATCCTTCCAGAAGTGGCAGTAAACTACCAATATTTCGGTTTTTCAAAGAAGAAACAGAATGAGCTTGCCGCGTTTAAAAAAGACTTTGACCGGATGCTGAAACAGATGCAAGAAA
>CAZCGG010000130.1:0-1906 GCA_964498135.1 uncultured Candidatus Moduliflexus sp. | reverse complement strand
GAGCTTGCCGCGTTTAAAAAAGACTTTGACCGGATGCTGAAACAGATGCAAGAAAACGGCGAACTGTCACAATTATTGGCAAAATACGGATTATCAGATGTTCGATGAATCCGTGAAAATGATGCCATGTGCTAAGGATGTGCGAGGTCAAACACTATGGTGATTTCATTAACGCCTGACATCGAACAGGTGCTCAATGAACTGGCGGAGAAGCAGGGAACAACAGTTGAATTGCTTGCGTTAAAAGTGCTTCGAGAACGCTTTTTTACCGCAAAGCCTCAACCTGCCGCCCAACAATCACTGAAACGATATGTTCCGAAAACATTAGCTGAGTTTTTAGCGGGGTATATTGGCGTGCTTGACAGCAGCGAGTTTGCTGAAGAGCGCGGTCGAATGTCGCAGAGCATCCACAAAAAGTTTGCGGATATTCTGCGTGAAAAGCGACGGCAGGGACGGTTATGATTCTGACAGATACCGGGCCTTTCATCGCATTGCTTGATCAACGGGACGATTTTCATCAACCTTGCCTCGAAGCTCTTAACCGATTGCCTGCTGAACCCATGCTCACAACATGGCCATGCTTGACTGAAGCCATGCACATTCTTGGCTCAGTTGGCGGGTATCGGTATCAATCAAAGTTATGGAGATTGATCGAGGATGGAAAATTGGAACTTCATGACTTGACAAGTTTGGAAATTGAAAAAATGGATGCCCTCATGAAAAAGTATCAAGATACGCCAATGGATTTAGCGGATGCTTCATTGGTTGCTGTGGCTGAGAGCATGAAATTGAAGCAGATTTTCACAATTGACAGTGATTTTCGTATCTATCGCCTTTCAGATGGTTCAGCATTGGAAATCATTCCGTAAATCAATAATGCAAACACTTGAAACTGATGCGCAGAAGGCCGCGCCGCCGCACGACGCAGTTGTAGCCGACTTTGCAGAAGTCCGCTCGCGGGTGAACGGCGTGGGGTAGATGGACATCTTCAGCGCGAAGAATAAAAGATAACATGTTTCTTAAAGGAGGAAATGATTGCTATGGATATTATGATGAGAAATGAAACAGAAAATGATTATCGGGTTGTTGAAGAAATCACAAGAGAGGCTTTCTGGAATTTATATTTTCCTGGATGTCATGAACATTATTTAGTTCACAAAATGAGAAATCATCCTGATTTTCTCAAAGAATTAGATGTTGTCGCGGAATATCATGGAAAGATCGTTGGAAATATCATGTACACAAAGGCTTGTTTGATTGATGAGCGCGGCAAAGAAATGGATATTGTTAGCTTTGGCCCTCTTAGCGTTTTGCCAGAATATCAAAGAAAAGGCATTGGTAGCGCATTGATTACTCATACAAAGGATATTGCCATGAAGAATGGCGTAAAAGCGATTGTCATATTAGGCGATCCGCATAATTATTGTAAGCATGGATTTAAGAGCGCGAAAGACGTAAACATGAGTGATATGCTTGGAAACTATCCTTATGGAATGCTCGCTCTTGAGTTAGAAGCAGGAGCGCTTGCAGGTCATACATGGAAATACAGATACAGTGATGTTTATGAAATAAATGAAAAAGATGCAGATGAATATGATCAGAGTTTTGTGAAGAAAGAAAAAGGATATAGATATTCCCAAGAAATTTTCTCGATTGCTTTTCGATCTTATGTAAGGTAAAATTCATCTAACGACGGCGCGAAACGGGCGCAGAAGGCCGCGCCGCCTCACGACGCGGTTGCGCCAGACAGCCGTTTGCGGCTGAACCACGCTGGGCGGGGTTGTGTAAATCAATTCGGAGCATGCTTTGTGACAAGGCAATGTGATGCATCAAAAATTTCTCTTCGGCTGGTGATCGCCATTACAGGCATCTGGGGATTGTTATCCTTTTTAAAAGGATGTTCACC
>CAZCGG010000129.1:0-12960 GCA_964498135.1 uncultured Candidatus Moduliflexus sp. | reverse complement strand
CCTTGTGAAATGTGTCTGATGAAGATAAACGGCACAGCGCGCGGAATCATTTAGAATCATCAGGCCATTTCATGAAACAGAAATATTCGTATTTCATCATTGTTGTGATGCTGCTCGGCGCGACGGTGGCGCAAGATTGGCGGCTGCGCGGCGCATGGCTGCTCATTACCGGCGCGGCAATCTTTGCGCATTGCCGCGCCACGCAGCGCGTCATGGCGGCGATGCGGGAAGAGTCGCGCCTGTTGGAAGAGCGGCAGGCCGCGTTGAGCGAGCAGTTTCAGCGATTCGAGCAGGTCGCCCGCGCGTTGCGGGAAAGCGAAAAACGGTTTCATGCGGTGATTTTGAATCATGCCGACGGCATTTTAGTGGCGGACATGCGCAGCATCATTCGTTTTATCAATCCGGCGGCCAGAGCCTTGTTTGATCTTCCGGAAGACGCGCTGATCGGGAAAAAATTTGCGATTCCCGTGATGGAAGAAGAGCCGACGGAATTTGAACTGCCGAAACGCGACGGCTCGACCTCGATTGTTGAAATCCGCACCGTGAAAATCGAATGGGAAAACGAACCGGCCTATTTGGAATCCCTGCGCGACATCACGCACCACAAGCTGACGGAGGACGCGCTGCGCGATTCGCAGGAACGCTTGCAGGATTCGTATCAACGCGAGCAGAAGCGGCGGCAGCTTTCCGACACGCTGCGCGACGTGACGCGCATTGTCAGCAGCACGCTCCATCAGGATACCGTCATTCGCATGATTTTGACGCAATTGGAAAGCGTCGTCGCCTACGACCGCGTGACGGTCATGCTGCTGACGGAACACGAGGAATTGACCGTCGTGGCTGGCCGCGACACGATAGGCGATGATGAAGAAACCGCGACGATGCCGGTGAGCAAATACCCCTTGAATGAGGCGATTTTGCAGCATAAACAGCCGATCTGCGTTTCAGATGTCGCGCATGATCCGCGCTGGCGCGCCACTCCGGCGACGCGCGGTATGCGGTCATTTATCGGCGCGCCGCTGCTCGTGCAAGAGACGCCGATTGGCTTGGTGACGGTCGGGCGGCGCAGCCACGCGCCGTATAGCGACGACGACGCGCAAACGGTCTTTGCGTTCGCCACGCAGGTTGCCATCGCCATTTATAATGCCCGGCTGCATGCTGACACGGAGGAGCGCAACCGGCGTCTCGCGCTGCTGCACGAAATTTCGCTTGCGGTCAATTCCACGTTGGATTTGCCCGCGCTGCTGACCGCCGCCTGCCGGAAATTCGTGGAAAATTTCGGCGCGGATCACAGCGGCATCGTGCTGTTAGATTCGGCGCGGACATTTGGCGAAGTCAAAGCCGAATATCCGCCGCAGCAGGCCGTCGGCATCCGGCTGCCGCTCGCGGGCTATGCGCTGATGGCAGACATGCTGGAAACGCGGCAGCCTTACGCGATAGACGACGCGCAGCATGATGCACGGATGCAGGCGGTTTCCGGCGTTATGCAGGCGCTCGGCATCCTGTCCATTTTGATCATTCCGCTCGTCAGCAAAGGGCAGGTGATTGGCTCGTTCAGCCTCGACATGATGACGCGCCCGCGGCAGTTCACACCGCAGGAAATGGCGTTGGCGCAGACGATTGCCGCGCAATTGGCGAATGCCATTGAAAACGCGCGCCTGCTTGAACAAGAGCGCAAGCGGCTTGAAGATGAGTTAGAAACCGCCCGCCAGATTCAAACGAGCCTGTTTCCGCCGGAAGCCCCCGTTTTTGCCGAGCTTGAGATTGTCGGCATGTCCTGCCCCGCCAAAAAAGTCGGCGGCGATTTTTATAATTATTTTGCGCATGACCGGCAACAGGTCGGCATCGCTGTCGGCGACGTGTCCGGCAAAGGGATTCAGGCCGCGTTGATGATGGCGCTGTCGTGCGGCTTGCTGTCGCTGGAAGCCCGCCGCGAAACGTCGCCGTCGCTGCTGTTGTCGAAATTAAACGCGGATTTGCGCCCGCATACGCAGCGCAACAAGAAAAACACGGCGATGAGCTATCTCGCGGCGGAATATCAGGCAGAAGGCGGCGCGCCGCGCTGGAAGTTGCGCGTGGCGAACGCAGGCTGCATTACGCCGCTGCTGCGCCGCCGCGATGGTTCAGTGCATTGGATTGACGCCAGCGGCCTGCCGTTGGGCATGGTGTCTGGGATTCGCTATGTCGAGCGGCAGGATGAGCTTTGCGTGGGCGACGCGCTGGTGTTAAGCAGCGACGGGCTGGTCGAAGCGATGAATAGCGCGGGCGAGTTATATGGCTTTGAGCGCGTCGAAGCCGCGTTAGCGGCCGCGCCCGCCGATTCCGCCCGCGCCGTGCAGGAATATCTGCTTGCGGATGTGCATGCGTTTGCCGGTGAGCGTGAATTTCACGATGACATTACGCTGGTTGTCCTGTTTGTCCCCAATCAATAGCGAAATTTTTCCGCGCCGCGCCTTCCGATGATTTTTGAAAGTCATTCTCTCAGAAAAGTATTCCTTGACAACATTCCGCGTTGCTCACATTTTGAATCACGTTGGCTGTTTTGTTTGTTAACTAACGGAGAATTAAGGAGATGCGGCATTATTTCGCGTGCGGCATCTTGGAAAAAGCGCGAAAAGGGTCTGTTCCGTTTCGCCCTTAAATAAAGAGAAGCAGGGGGGATATGATGATGAAAGCGATGAAAAAATTGACGCAATTCGTGGTATTCGCAGGGCTTATTTCGACATGGGGGCTTGGGTTTGGAAGCCATGCCTTTGCCGCAGGCGAACCGGAATATAAAGCCGCTATTTTGATGGAGGCGCAGTCCGGGCAGGTCTTATTTGAGGAAAGTGCGCACGCTCCCGTCATTCCGGCATCATTGGTCAAAATGATGGTGATGTTGATCGCGCTGGAATCTGTGGAGGCCGGGCATGTGCAGATGACCGATATGGTTACGGCTTCAGCATGGGCGAGTAAAATCGGGGGAAGTCAGGTGTATCTTTCCGAAGGCGAGCAATTTCCGTTGGAGGAATTGCTGAAAGCGATTGCGATGCATTCCGCGAATGACGCCGCAACTGCTGTCGCCGAATTTATCGCCGGAAGCACGGACGCATTTGTCGAAATGATGAATATCCGCGCGCGGGAATTGGGGCTGAAAGAGACGGTGTTTGCGAACGTGCATGGCCTTCCGCCGGATAAAGGCCAAAAAGATAACGTCACTTCCGCTTACGACATGGCGATGTTGGGGCGGGAATTGCTGAAGCATTCGAAAATTTTGGAATGGACATCGCTGGTTGAGTCAACTTTTCGGAACGGCACGTTTACGTTGACGAACACCAACCGCGAATTAATTATGAAATATCCGGGCGTTGATGGGCTGAAAACCGGATTTCATGGGCATGGCGCGGGCTTTAACGTCTGCGCGACTGCCATGCGCGACGATCTGCGGTTGATTGTCGTCGTGATGGGCGCGACCAGAAAAGCTGACCGTTATCAAGGCGTGATTTCGCTGTTCAATCGCGGCTTTACGCAATTCGAACGCGTGGTGGTGCTGCGGAAAGGTTTTTCCGTCGGCGACCCGGTGCCGGTCTATCAAGGAAAAATTCGCGCGACAACGTTGGTTGCTTCAGATAATGCGGTCGTGCTGATTCCAAGAGGGAAAAAGGGCGAAATCCGGCAAGAGGTCAATATTCCCGTTGCGCGAATCCCCGCGCCTGTGTCGCAAGGTCTTCGTTTCGGCGAAGCGATTATTTCGATTGGCGATACAGAAGTGATGCGGGTGAATTTAGTGACGGAACACGATATTCCGAGGGGAAACCTGTTTGACCGCTTGAAATGGTGGGTATTGAATAAAATTTGGTAATGGGATTTTTATAGCCCTGCGCACTCCCCGTTTTTTTGAACGCTGAGAAACTCAGTTTTTCTAAAAAGACTCCAAAAGTCTTGAAGACTTTTGGAGTCCCGCGTTCAGAGACTGTTTTAAAAGATCATGAAGAACACGGTAGCCCTACGTGGCGGGAATGTCGCCAATATCCCGCCACGTAGGGCGGGGCTACCAGATTTTTCGTCTCATAATAAAAGCGAGTTTGCCCTGCGTGAAGGCAAATTTTAAAAAATGGTTGACAGAATGGAAAAAGACGCCTATTTTAAAAACGTCGCCCGTCAAATGTTGCTGAATAATCATGATTGAAACGCTGGATATTCATACTCGCTCACGGACTGAATTGATAGAGATCACGCCGCAAATCCGGCAGATTGTGCGGAAGCAGGGGATTCAACATGGCGTTTGCTACGTGTTCGTGCCGCATACGACTGCCGGAGTGACTATAAATGAAAATGCTGACCCAGACGTCCAGCGCGACATGTTGGCCGAAATCAATAAAATCGTGCCGTTTGAGGATCACTATGTGCATGGCGAGGGAAATTCGGCGGCGCATATCAAATCCTCCCTATTCGGAACATCGTTATTCGTCTTTGTCGAAAACGGAGAATTGGTCTTAGGCACGTGGCAGGGAATTTATTTTTGTGAATTTGACGGAGCCAGACGGAGAACCGTCTTTATCAAAGTGGTTGCAGACTGATCGCTCTTTGGAATTGTGGATGATTTGAAAAAAACTTGACGATTTTGACAGGAACAAACCAGTGTGTTTGAGATGGTAGAAAGAAAATGTTTTTCCCTGTGAGAAATGAGATTCTCAATTTAGAAAAGTCGTTACTCGCCCTTCGCAAATAAACGAACATTTGGAGCGGACGAGTGATGTTGCCGGGGCAAGGCAAGCAGGGACGGTATTTGTCGGCGGGAAGCACGTCGCGTTCGTGCCGATAAAATGCGCTTTTTACCGGAATTGACGGGGATGTTCCCCCCGAATATTCTTTCAGGAGGAAACGCATGGCAAGTAACTCTTGCACGTTTATTTTTGTTCCCGATGCCACTTCGCAATGCAAGCGCGTGACCATTCCGAAATTCGTATTATGGGGAGTCGGCGCGAGCATCGTGATGACGTTCGTCGTGATCGGCGCGGTGATGTTTGTCATGATCACCAAATATCAAGCGATGGCGATGAAGGCCGATCAATTGCAAAAGTTGAAAAAAATCTCAACGACCCAGAAAAATACGATTGAACGATACGAACAGGACATCACGCAACTCAGCAAGCATTTGGCATATATCAAACAATTGAATTCGCGGTTAATGGTGCTGTCGGGATTAGACCCGGCAAACACGGTGGATGGGCAGGCTGTCGGCGGCGCGGATGATGAGGAATTTCAACAAGACGATGAGATGAGGGGAGAGGAAGAGTTAGAAAGTGAGCCATAATCGGACGGAAGAGATTGTTGTCGCCACGACGAATCGTGGCAAGATTGTTGAAATTCAGAAGATTTTAAGCGGCAGCCCGTATGAATTTGTGCCAATCACGCAATTTGACGAGCATTTTTCCGTTGAAGAAGATGGCATGTCGTATGCGGAAAATGCGATCAAAAAAGCGCGGCGCGCGTCGCTGATGACCGGAAAAATTGCGTTAGCGGATGATTCTGGCCTTGAAGTTGACGCCTTAGGTGGAGCGCCGGGGATTTATTCCGCGCGTTTTGGCGGGGAAGACCTGCCGTTTTCTGAAAAAATCGCGCGGCTGCTTCGCCAGATGGATGGGCAAGTTCAGCGAACGGCGCGATTTCGGTGCGTGATTGTCGTGTCGTCCCCGAAAGGGGCGGTCGTGAGCAGCGAAGGCGTCTGCGAAGGGGCGATTTCCGCAGAACCACGCGGAACGAATGGATTTGGATTTGATCCAATTTTCTGGGTGCCCGCGTATCAAAAGACGATGGCAGAACTTTCGGCGGAAATTAAAAATGAAATCAGCCATCGCGCCCGCGCCTTGCAGCATGTTCCCGCGCTGATTGAACAGGTGTTGGCGGCGTGAGAGAAAAAATATTGTCGCTGCGTAAAGAAGCGAGCGATTTTTGTTGACATTTTCGCGCAAATAATTTTTTTCGGTAATTCAGCACGGGAGCGGGGCGTAGCGCAGTCTGGTTAGCGCGCCTGCCTTGGGAGCAGGAGGCCCCCAGTTCGAATCTGGGCGCCCCGATACAAAAAACGGGAATGCGCGCCCGTAGCTCATCCGGATAGAGCATCTGCCTTCTAAGCAGAGGGTTGGGGGTTCGAGTCCCTCCGGGCGTATGGAGTGCGAAAGATAGTGATTATGGTGAGTGTAGCTCAGTTGGTTAGAGCATCGGGTTGTGGCCCCGAAGGTCGAGAGTTCGAGCCTCTTCACTCACCTTCTTTTTTGTCCGAACTTCTCACCGCATGTTATCCGCGCACAAAATAATCATGGAAATGTCCCCCGCTTGGATACTTCCCAACGTTGCTGCATGGAATTGTGGTGGAATGCAGGCCGGGCGCCCGTAGCTCAGTTGGATAGAGCGCCGGACTTCGAATCCGTAGGCCGCAGGTTCGAATCCTGCCGGGCGCGTGTTGATCTTTGAAAGATTCGCAAGGCGAGAGTGGCGGAATTGGCAGACGCGCTGGACTTAGGATCCAGTGGGTGACCGTGTGGGTTCAAGTCCCTCCTCTCGCATCGTGTCGTATAATTCATCATATCGGCGGGAATAGCTCAGTGGTAGAGCATCGCCTTGCCAAGGCGAGGGTCGCGGGTTCAAATCCCGTTTCCCGCTTTCTTTTTTCTCTCCTTTTTATAAGGGAGAGGAACAAATGATCGTACAAAGCGAAGGATAAAGAAACATGAACGTCGTCGTTGAAACTCTCGGTCCGTGCCAAAAGAAGTTCGTCATTCAACTCTCTTCGGAAGAAGTCAATAAGCAATATCGCACTGTTTTGAGCAACCTCCGCAAAGATGTCGCCATCCCGGGATTCCGAAAAGGAAAAGCCTCTATTGGAACCATCAAACGTCGCTTCCATCGTCAACTTCTCGATGAAGTCAAAGAGCAACTCCTTGAAAATTCACTGAAAGATGCTCTTATGGAGCATAAGATCGCGCCCATCGCGTCGCCAACGATTGACGTGAAAGCGATTAAAGTCGCGGAAAATCAGCCGGTTGAATACGTCGCAGAAGTCGAATATTGGCCTCCTTTTGACGTGACGCAATACACCGGCGTTCAGGTTGCCAGAAAAACGACGCCGGAAACCACCGATGAGCAAGTCGCTCAGGCGTTAGAGGCGCTGCGGCGTCAGAATGCGACGAATGAGCCTGTTGAGGCTGACCATGCGATTGCGCCGAATGATCAAGTCACGGTGACGTATCAACGAACCTTAGATGGCTCGCCTTACGGCAAACCGGTAGAAAATGTCTCGTTTTGGATGGGCGTGGATAAAGTGTTTCCTGAGCTTGAAGAACATGCGCAAGGGAAAAAGAAGGGAGAGCATGTTGAATTCTCCGTCACGTATGGCGAAGATTCCCCCAATAAAGAATTGTCCGGGAAAACCCTTGTGTTTGCGGTTGATATTGTGAATGTTGAAAAAGTGATTTTGCCTGATCTTGACGATGAATTTGCGAAAGACCTCGAAGAAGAGTCGTTAGACGCGCTGAAACGGAAGATTGCGAGCAATATCCGCGAGCGGGTTGAGCATGATTTGATTGCGGACGCCAAGAATCGGCTGCTCATGAAGATTGCGGAGGCGCATACATTTGATGTGCCGCCCTCTTTGTTGAAAGAGCAAATGAAAATTTATCCCAATGTCGAGGAATCTGAAGTGCTGAAAATGCTTCGCGCCGGGGCGGTCATGGCAAAAATTCAGGAAAAGGAACAGATTACCGTGCCTGACGCCGATCTTGATGTGGAAGTCGAGAAAATTGCGATGCAGCAGCGGCTTCCAGTGGCGGCCATGAAATCCTATTTAGCGGAAAATAACCGGCTGGAGCAATTGCGGTCAAATATGCGCGAAGCCAGAACATTGGATTTTCTTTATCAGCATGCCCAGGTCGCGGAGGAAGCCTGATGCCACTCATTCCAATGGTCATTGAGCAAACCGGTCGCGGGGAACGGGCATACGATATTTATTCCCGGTTGTTGAAAGATCGGATTATCTTCATCGGTTCGCCGATTGATGATATGGTGGCAAATCTGGTCGTGGCGCAGTTGCTCTTTTTAGAAGCGGATGACCCAGACAAAGACATTAACTTGTATGTCAATAGCCCTGGCGGTTCTGTCACCGCCGGGCTGGCTATTTATGACGCCATGCAGTATATTAAGCCGAACGTTTCGACGATTTGCGTCGGGCAGGCGGCGAGCATGGGGGCGGTGTTGTTAGCGGCGGGGGCGAAGGGAAAACGCTATTCCCTTCCTCACGCCCGCATCCTGATTCATCAGCCGATGGGTGGATTTCAGGGGCAGGCGACAGATATTGACATTCAAGCCCGCGAGATTCTGCGCATGAAAGAAGAATTAAACCATATTTTGCATAAGCACACCAACCAGTCATTGCAGCAGATTCAGCAAGATACAGATCGCGACTATTTTATGACGCCGGAGCAGGCCAAAGATTACGGCCTTGTGGATGAAATTATAACTGTACGACAATAAGAAGCAGGTACACAGTGGGACGGATTGCGGAAAAGAAAGATCACGGGCTGAAATGTTCATTTTGCGGCAAAGGGCAAGAGGCAGTTCGAAAATTGATTGCCGGCCCGTCAGTGTATATTTGTGACGAATGCGTCCAATTATGCAATGACATTATTTTAGAAGAATGGGATGAACAGGCGAGTCAAGTCTCCCAAAAACTGCTGAAGCCGCGTGAAATCCATTCGATTCTGGATGAATATGTCATCGGGCAAGACCTCGCCAAGCGGGTGTTGTCGGTTGCGGTGTACAACCACTATAAACGCATTGAAAGCGGGCTTGAAATGGGCGATGTTGAATTGCAAAAAAGCAACGTCCTGCTGATTGGCCCGACCGGCACCGGCAAAACCTATTTAGCGCAAACCTTAGCTCGCATATTAGACGTTCCCTTTACGATAGTTGATTGCACGACGCTGACAGAAGCGGGCTATGTCGGCGAAGATGTCGAAAATATCATTCTGCGGCTGCTGCAAGCCGCCGATTTCGATGTCGAACGGGCAGAGCGCGGCATTGTCTATATTGACGAGATTGATAAAATTACGCGAAAAACCGACAGCCCATCCATTACGCGGGACGTGTCGGGAGAAGGCGTGCAGCAAGCACTGCTGAAAATTCTTGAGGGGACGATTGCCAGCGTGCCTCCGCAAGGCGGCCGCAAACATCCGCATCAGGAATACGTGCAGGTGGATACGACGAATATCCTGTTTATCTGCGGCGGCGCGTTCAACGGCCTTGAAAAAATTATTGCGCAGCGCATCGGCAAGCACATGATCGGTTTTAACGCCGATGTTGAGAGCAAAAGCGAACAGGAAATCGGCGAAATTCTCCGGCAGATTCAACCGGCGGATTTGCTGAAATATGGCTTTATCCCTGAATTTATCGGACGGCTGCCGGTGGTGGCGACGCTCGATAAATTAGACGAAGACGCGCTGATTAAAATCTTAAAAGAACCGAAAAACGCGCTGATTCGCCAATATCAAAAATTGTTGGAATATGATCATGTCAAGCTTCATTTCAAAGATGAGGCGTTAAAAGTCATCGCTCAACAGGCGTTGAATTTGGAGATGGGCGCGCGAGGGTTACGTTCGATCCTCGAAGACGTGATGCTTGATATCATGTTTGAAGTTCCGTCAATGGCGACAATTCGTGAATGTATCGTCAGCGAGGATGTGATCCTGCATGAAGCCGAACCGATTCTCCTCTATGAAAAAGCCAGTTAAGCGGCGCTTGGAATAAGTAGAGATGCCATCCTGTTGAGCGTTGCGGATGGCATCTTCATTTTTCGCCTCTCTCATGAGAAAGATACAGTCCGTTCGTTTCCTGAAAAGCGCAGTCTCCTCTGAGCAATATCCGCAGCATTCTTTCCCAGAAATCGCGTTTATCGGTCGTTCTAACGTGGGGAAATCCTCGCTCTTAAACACGCTTGTTCATAAAAAGAACGTCGCTCGCGTCAGCAACACCCCCGGCCGCACGCAAACGATTAATTTTTTTGTGGTGGATGATATTGCCTGTTTCGTGGATTTGCCAGGATACGGTTTTGCCAAAGTTCCTGAAGAAATTCATCGTCAATGGCAGCCGATGATTGAAACCTATCTGCGGCGGCGCGAGCAGCTTAGAAGCGTGGTGTTAATCGTGGATGCGCGGCATGCGCCTTCCAAGCAGGATCTGTTGATGTGGGAATGGCTGCGAGCTTCGCAAATTCCGACAATCATTGTCGTGACGAAAATTGATAAAATTCCGAAAACCAAGCGCGCAGGGCAAATGAAAATGATTCGAGAATCGTTGAATGTCGAGCCGTCGCAAACGATGCTGGAATTTTCCGCGTTGACCGGAGAAGGCGTGCAGACGCTTTGGCAGGCGATTGCGCAGGTCACTCTCCCAGTCACGGCGGCGTCATGATGAAAGGCGAGTCTTTCCGAATTACTGCCGCGATTGCCGTCGCCGCTCTGTTAGGCGTTTCTGGCGGAATGTTCCCATTTCCCAAACCGCAGGCGGCGTTTGCCTTTGATCCAAATGAGCATTCGGGAGAAAATCAATATCCCGAACGCGCCACAGACGTGAAACCACGCGATGATGAGCGATGGGTCAATTATGATCGGGGCGATCAAACGGATTGGCTGAAAATTAAGGCGAATGCGTCTCCTGAACAGCAACTTGTCACGACGATTGAATTTACCAGAATTGAGGGAACGCTGCTGTTGGAGGTCTTTCAGGATGACCCGTATGCGACGCCAATAGAGGGGTATGAGATTTCCGCCCCGCAAGTTTATCATATTGTCAATCGCGGAAAAGGGGAACAATATTTTAAAATTCACGCCATTGGGCAGGGGGCATTAGCTCAATATACATTTCGCTACGAGCAAGTTCCCGTTAAAACTGCGCCTGCCGAGCCGTCTTTGGATTCGACCAAAACGCCCGTCGTGACGCCGACGGTTCTCCCTGAAATAACGGCAACGCCTTCGCCGACACCGGCATTCACCCCGTCTCCGACAAACACGCCTGTTCCGCAAGAAACTGAGCCAACGCCGTTTCCGACGGTTGTTGAAATGCCGACGGCGGCGAACGAAGAAGAATTTGCCGTTTCCACGCCGACGCCAGAACCCACACCAATGCCGACAAACACGCCTACGCCGCAAGCAGAAAATACGCCAATCCCGCTTTCGACGGTTGTTGAAATGCCGACCGCGACGACCGAAGTGGAAATTATCGTTTCCACGCCGACGCCAAAACCGACCGCGACGCCGACTACAGAGTTTACGACCACACCGGAAACAGAGCCTTTTCAACCGAGCGATTCGCGGAAATCTCAAACATTTTTCACGGCGGAACGCCTGTTTTGGGCTGGATTCAGCCTATCGGGAATGCTGCTGTCGTTGACGCTTTTCGCGCTGCTGCTTCGCGCCAAGCGTCAAGCGGCAGCTGAAAAACGCCCTCAGAACGAGATATTGACTTCGGCAGAGTACAAAATGCTCGGCGACCTTGCGGCAGGGCAAGGAAAATTGCCCTTAGCGGAACGCTGCTACCGGAAACTAGTGGAACTCGAACCGTATAATTGGGCAATCCGCTATGATCTCGGCTATTTTCTGTTTCAATCGCAACGATATAAAGAGGCGATTAAAGAATTTCATGCCTACCTGCGGCATGAAATTATCGTCCCCGACGTGTACGCTTATTTAGGATATGCCTATTTGATGACGAAAGACCTGACGCGAGCGGAGGAGTTTTATAAAAAATTCGTGGAACTCACGCCGGACAATCCTGACGGATATGTCGGTCTGGGAGTCATTGCCCAATCGCGCAGCCAGTATCAGCAGGCGCATGAGTTGTATGAACGAGCCTTATCATGCGATCCGAATTGTCAGGAAGCCCGCCAAAATATCCGGCAAATTCAGCCGTATCTCTAACAGAACTTCTTACATTATCGGCTCATTCGGTCGTTCTACGCGAACGCAACCAGCCGCGCCGCCTCACCACGTGGTTGCGCCGACATCGCACACTGCCGCTCGCGGCTGAACCGCATGGTTCGTGACATAATAGTTCATGCCATCATCAAAAAAATATTGACAACGAAAAGAGTCCGAACATAAATTGAGGAGAGATTCTGTCGGTGTACGTAAGATTCATCACAATGAGATCGTGAAAGGATGAGATGATATGGCATACAGTAGTTTTACGTTGCGAGATGTGCAGAAAATATTTCAATTACAGATTCATGAAGAAATGGGACTCTTCGCGGCCCTCGAACCGCTCGCCATCAGTGAATCTCTCGCGCTGACATTAGCAGAAAATGTGCCCTTAGCCGTGTCGATTAATACCGAAAAGGCGCGCTCAGAACTCATCGTGGTCAATATGTTGCTCGAATTGCGGAGGCTGTTTCAACGACAAGTCAGCTTGTTTTCTGGGGTGGATTTTACGGTGGATAAAGATCGTGGTTTGAATGGATTTTGTGATTTCTTGATGAGCGCTTCATCGGAACAACTTTTTGTCAACGTCCCTGTGGTGGCGATTGTTGAGGCTAAGAATGACAACTTGATGAGTGAATTAGGGCAATGTGCCGCAGAAATGGTCGCCGCTCAAATTTTTAATCAACGTGAAGATCACCCCCTCCCCGCGATTTATGGCGCGGTGACAACGGGGACCGGGTGGATTTTTTTAAAATTAGCCGAGGGACAAATCGCCATTGATTTAAAAGAATATGGGATCGAACAACCCGATAAAATCATGGGGATTTTATCCGCGATGCTCAAGCAGAGCGCGTAAGGGTTTCTCTTGACGTCTCTGAGTGATCGCGAACGGATCCTCTTGCAGCCGACATCGCACACTGCCGCTCGCGGCTGAAGCGCGTGGTTCTATCTTGCTTCTCCCATGTAAACCCTGAAAAAATTTTTTTATGATCAGACTGAATTCGTTGTC
>CAZCGG010000128.1:0-13109 GCA_964498135.1 uncultured Candidatus Moduliflexus sp. | reverse complement strand
CGGAATTGATGAAAAGAAATTGACAAATTTCTCAAAATCCGAAAAGCGAATTCTCATTGTCGCACAATTCGAGCGATTGGGGAAAACATCCTGACGCTCGCCACAAACGCGGGGAACACGGGGGATATTCTTATGAACGACGAGTTAATTAAAGAATTGGAAACGCGCATGAAAGAAATCGAGGCGGCAAAAGCGGAACTCTGGAATCAAGGCAAATTCGACCCGTTGATGGAAGCCGAATATTGGGATTGCCAGATGGTCATGCGGCAAACGCAACAGGGCGAAGGCGTTGACGTATCGGATATTTTGCAGAAAAAGCATGATGGCGTAATCGCCGCGCAGCAACAAATTCATAAAGCCGCCGAAAAGTGAACAGGTCCATAATGCGGCCAGAAACGAAGTTTCTTGATGACCTTCCAGAGGTTGAAATCTTTGATGGAAAATTGTTGTCACTCATGGGAGGGGCCATTTGGCATTGATGGTGGAACAGGTATTCCTGCTTGTTCAGACGGCAGACAAGAATGTCTGCCCCACCGCTCCTAATTCATGAAGGAACTTCGTTTCTTTGCGCGTGACTGAATGCTGGATTTTGCCCTGCTGCACAAGCAATTAAACGAACTCGTGTTCGACCAGAAGGCGACGCGGCGCGGATTTTCCGAAAAGATGGCGATTGCCCGCGCGACGCTGCGCGATTGGGCTGACCAATGGAGCGCATTGGCGGAAAAAGTGGATTTAAGCCAAACCTCATGGCTGTTGGCCGGAAATATCCGCGAGCCGATTAACGCGGCGCACCCGCTGCCGCCGAAGTCGGAACGCTTGACCGTCATCGCCACCGACGGCTCGCAGATTTTTCCGGATCGGCACGAACTGAGCGCGTGTTATTTGATTAATATCGGCACGGTCGCGCTGCATTACGGCTGCGGAGAACGCCCGATTCTGCGCAATCGCCCGTTGGTTTTCTCGAACGGGCAAAATATTGACGACGATTGGCGCGATAGCCAATCCATGCCCGCGACGTCGGAAGTGATTTCGGCGCGGCGCGGCGCGATGGAATTGGAAGAATTGGCCGATGTCGCGGAGCAGGCTGCCGCATCAGGCAAGCAGGCGATTGTCGGGCTGACCGACGGCACGCTGATTCTCTGGAAGCTCGCGGGGCGGCCGCCCGAATTTCAAGATGAAATCCTGCGTTCCACGTTAGCGAGCTTTGAGCGGCTGAAAGGCGCAAACATTCCGGTGGCCGGGTATATTAGCCAACCGGCCAGCGCGGATGTCGTGAACGTACTGCGCCTCGCGCTTTGCCCTGAAAATCCGGCGAATTGCAACAAATGCCCGCATAAATCGCCCGACGCGGAATTGCCGTGCGAACAGGTGGCGGGCGTGACGGATGCCGCGCTGTTTTTCGCCATTCTGCGCGACGGCGAACGTTCGCCCGTGTTTCAGAGCCAATCCGAGATTCTCCCGCGTTACGGCATTCATCGCACCTATTTTTTCTATTTGCACGTCGGCGCGGAAATTGCCCGCATCGAATTGCCGAAATGGGTGGCGCAGACGCCCGAACTGCTGGATCTGCTGCACGCCGCCGCCTACGATCAGGCGCGAAAAGGGCAGGGCTATCCCGTCAGTTTGGCCGAGGCGCATGAGCAGGCCGTGATTCGCGGCGCGGAGCGGGAGCAATTTTATCGCCTGCTTGAAAATCTGTATGTGCGCGAAGGGCTGGAAGTCGCAATTTCCCGAAAATCGTTCAAAAAACGGAACGCGAATATTTGAAATTTATCCATAGAAATAAGGAGTTCAATAGATTTGACTGAACTCAAACGCATACCATGTGGTCAATACGATATGGTTGCTCCGTTGTCGTAGAGACACGCACGGCCGTGCGGTCTCTACGGGAGCGATGATCTTGTTAGGCAGAAAATATACAGGAGAGATAACATGCAGCTTATTACGATTAATGCAAGCAATATTGACGAAGAACATATTTGTTGTGCCATCGGCAATGACAAAGCAAATAAAGCGCGTGCGCAAACAAAAAAGGACTGGCTGAAAGCCAGATTTGCAGAAGGCCTTGTATTCAAAAGACTTGATCAACGAGGAAAAGTATTGATCGAATATATGCCTATTGAGAATACATGGAAACCCATTATTGGAAGAAATTTTATGGTCATTCATTGCTTGTGGGTTTCTGGACAATTCAAGGGAAAAGGCTATTCAACGATGCTGTTATCTGAATGTATCAATGATGCTAAAGCTCATAATATGGACGGAATTGCCGTCGTCAGTAGCAATAAAGTGAAACCTTTTCTGACGGACAAAAAGTTTTATATGAAACATGGATTTGACGTGGTCGATATGGCTCCGCCATATTTTGAATTATTGGCAGTAAAATTTACTCCAACAACAGATCCCCAATTTTTAGAATATGCGAAAAATGGTCTCTGTGCGAATAATGATGGGTTTACATTCATTTATTCTCATCAATGTCCATTTATGGAAGAGTATGTCAGCTTATTGCAAGCTACGACACTGGAAATGGGGTTCAAGAGCCACATCATCAAACTCGAAAGTCACCAAGAAGCGCAATCAATAGGAAGCCCTTTTGGGACATTAGGCATCTATTATAATGGCAAGATCGTCGCTCATGAACTCATGACAAAAGAAAAATTTAAGAGATTTGTAGAAAAAATTATATAACATTATGAGCGATTCAGGCTTTAGAAGCTTGTTAGGCGTGTCGTTATGAAAACACAAATGGCGATTTTGTGCGTCGGCTGGATGTTGTGCGCGTTCATTTCCCCGGCAGCGGCGGAGAATTACGAGGGCTTGCGCGTGAAGGACGTGCGGATTGACTGCCTCGCGGCGCCGGAATTACAGAAGCACATTCTCGGAAAGCTGACCATCCGCTCCGGCGACAAGTTTTCTCAGGCCGAAATTCGCAAAAGCATCCGCGAGATTTACGCGCTCAACTGGTTTTCGCAGGTGACGGTCTCGGCGGAATTGGTTGACGGCGAAGTCCGGCTCTCCTTCTGCCCCGACCAATTCAGAACGATTTCGAAAATCGAAATCAACGGCAATCGCCTGATGTTTCGGGAGACGTTGGCCGCCGCGCTCGGCATCCGAATCGGCGAATTGATCACGTCCGCCAAATTCGAAGGCATCAAACAAAACGTCATCGCGTTTTATAAAGATCACGGCTATTATGAGGCGAACGTCTCGATTTGGACGGAAGAAGAGCCGCAATCGGACAAGGTGATTCTGCACGTCGAGACGGAAGAAGGCCGCCCGGCAACCATCGGGAAGATTTCCTTCGAAGGGGCGTCGGCGCTGTCTCAAAAAATCCTGCTCAAAACGCTGAAACTGCAATCGGGCAAACGCCTGCTGCAAGACGGCTTGGAAAAGGCGAAAAACCGGCTGACGCAGGAATATATCCGGCGCGGCTATTTTGAAGGCATGATCACGATTGATCCGGTGAATTATGACGCCAAAACCGCGCAATTGGACGTGCTGGTGCGGATTCAGGAAGGGGCGCGCACGGACGTGCGTTTTGAGGGCAATCGGCGCGTGAAAGAAGCCGCCTTGAGAAAACTGGTGAAAATGACCGAATTTATCGAGGCCAATAAGGAAGTGCTGAAAAAAATCACCGAAAAATTTCTCGCCTATTATTACCAGCAGGGCTTTCCGTTCACGCAAATCCGCTATGAATACACGCGGGAAAATGAGCAGCCGGTCGTGACGTTTTTCATCGAAGAAGGCGCGCAGCCGTTTGTCAAGCAGGTGACGTTCGAGGGTAACCGGGCGTTTCGCGGCAAAGAGCTTTCAAAACAACTATTTACAAAGCCGAAGGGCTGGTTTCAGAAAGGGCGGTATCAAGAGGCGGTATTGAATGAAGACCTGCTCGCCTTGCAAGCGTTTTACCAGCATCACGGCTATTTGCAGGCCAAAATTACCGGCGCGCCAACCTTTTCCGCCGACAAAAAAGAGGTGTCGTGTCATATCGTGATTGACGAAGGCAAGCAGACGCGCATCGAACGCCTGACGCTCGAAGGCGAGCCGGATGAGCGCATTGCGAAGGAAATTCGGGAATCGTTGTTGTTCAAGGAAAACGACCCGCTTGACCCGAATTTCATCAGCAAAAACATCGCGCAGATCAAAGATATTTATTCGAATTACGGCTATATGAAGGCCGATGCGGAATTCATTCCCGCCTTTTCGGACGATCAGGAGCGCGTGGCGCTGACGCTGAAACTCGCGCGCGGGCAGCAGTTTCGCGTCGGCGCAATCACGATTTTGGGCACCGTGCGCACGAAAAAAGCATTCGTGACGCGGGAACTCCAAATTCATGAAGGGGACGTGTACAGCCGCGAAAAGGTGAAAGAGACGATCCGGCGGCTGCTTCAGTTAGGAATCTATGACAGCGCGTCGTTCCGCTTTTTGGATACGAAAAGCAACGATCCAGTGCAGCCGATGCTGCTGGAAGTCGCGGAAACGTCCGCCAAAAAGGTCGGCTTCGGGATCGGCTACAGCAGCGTGGACGACGCCAAAGGCTTTGTCGAATACGCGGATAAAAATCTGCTGAATTACGGCGGAAAGGCGGCGGCGCGGCTGGAACTCAGCGTGAATCGCCCGAAACTGACGCTGAATTACCTGCAACCGCATCTGCTCAGCGCGTCCACGACGCTCAGCGCGACGATTTTCGACGATTTCCGCAAAGACAATGCCAGTTTTGACGTTGAGCAGCGCGGCGGGCGCATCGCGGTCAATTATGACGTTCGGGAGTCGCTGTCGGTGTCCGGCGGCTATTTTTTCGAGCAAAACGAGCCATTTGGCGTTGAAACGGATGTCATCCTGTCGGAACTTGATACCGACACCTTGAATGTCGCCGGATTGCGCCTGTATGCGGCGTGGGATACGCGCGACGATTTGCTGCTGCCGACCAAAGGTGGCTATACCCAATTGACAAGCCGTTTCGCGTTGAATCCGTTTGGCTCGGATGTTGATTTCTTCGAGTTCGGCGCGAAAAATAGCTGGTTTTTTTCGCTCTGGAAAGATGTCGTGTTGGCCTGCTCCGTGAACGGTCAAATGATTGACCCGATCCAATCATCCGATGGGATTCCGATTTATTACCGTTATTTTCTCGGCGGCGACGTGTCGCAGGCCGCGCCGGTGCGCGGTTTCGAGAAAAATGAAGTCGGGCCGAAAGGCGAGCAGGCGAATAAAATCGGCGGCGACCGGATGTTCGCGGCCAACGCGGAACTTCGCTTCCGTCTCTATGGGCCGATTGGCGGCGTCTTGTTTTATGACGGTGGCGCAAACTGGCTCAACAGCAAGGGATTTGAGTGGAACGATTATCGTGACGGCGCGGGCGCGGGGCTGCGGCTCGCGACACCGATTGGCCCGCTGCGTTTCGATTACGGCTGGAAACTTGACCGATTTGATGGGGAATCGGCGGGCGAATATTATCTGACTATCGGCTCGGCCTTTTAGGCGCATTGACAGAAATGGTTCTGGATGTAGCTGTCAGGCACTTTTAAGCCGTCTAACAGTTTTCCGAATGCCATAACGTTCTGTCTTCAAGACTTCACAAGTCTGTTCAGGTCTATGAATATGGATTATTTGCAAGCATTGAACGAAAAGCAGCGGCAGGCTGTGACTGCCGCATTAGTGCCGATTTTAGTCCTTGCGGGGCCGGGAACGGGCAAAACGCGCACACTGATCGCCCGCATTCTCTATTTCATCCGGCAATGCAACATCGCGCCGCATAAAATCATCGCGGTCACGTTCACCAACAAGGCGAAAGAAGAGATGCGCGCCCGCCTGAACGCCGAACTCGGCGACATCGCCAACGACGTGCTGATCGGCACGTTTCACCATTATTGCCTCGACGTGCTGCGGGCGCATCACGCGCAGGCCGGGCTGCCCAAGCAGTTCACCGTTGCCGACGAAACCGCCCAATTGATCGCGCTTTCCCGCGCCAGCCGCGTGACCGACGAGCGCAGTTTGAAGACCGTCATGAACGCGATTAGCAGCTATCGCCTGAACAAGGACAATCTCAATCCGACGTTTCAGGGTGCGGCGGAAAAATGGCTGCCCGCCTATCACGATGAACTCCGCAAAAACAACCTGATTGATTTCGATCAGATTCTGCTGCTGACGCACGGCCTGTTTGCGGCGCATCCTGAGCTTGTCGAGGCCGAGCGGCAGCGTTTCGACGCCATTTTGATCGACGAATTTCAGGACACGGATCCGGTGCAGTACGACATCATTCGCGCCCTTGCGCAACGGCATAACAACCTGTTTGCGGTCGCGGACGACGATCAATCCATTTTCGCCTGGCGCGGGGCGCATACCGGCAATATCGCGCGCTTTCTCGATGATTTCGCCTGCCGCGACCGGCTGGTCGTGCTGAATGAAAATTACCGCTCCGCGCAGTGCATTATTGACAGATCCGCCCAATTGCTCGCCGGACACCGCCTCATCGAAAAACGCCTGCAAGCCGCGTTGACTCCGCGCAACGGCTTTGCGCCGGAAATCGCCTTCCGGCAATTCGCGGACGATACGGAAGAAACGGCGTTCATTTTGGAGCAAATCGCTGCGCTGAAAGGCGAATGCCCCGCGCTGAATTACGCCGATTTCGCCATTCTCTACCCGATTCACGCCATCGGCGAACAGCTTGAAACCAAGCTGCTTTCCGCCAAAATTCCGTGCCAATTGGTCAAGCGTCAGGGCGTTTTCGATCAGGACGACGTGAAAAAATTGATTCTGCTGCTGACGCTGATTCAGAACCCGGACGACGACGTGGCGTTAGAGCAATATGTCGCGCTAGAACTGAACAATCCGGCGATTATGCAGCGCGTGAACGAGATGAAACGCCCCGGCCGCGCGTTCAAGCAGACGCTTTCGGCGGCGATGTGGCGCGAGGATGTGCCGGGCATGTCGAAAGGGCAATTCAGCCGCTTCGTTTCCACCTGTTTCGGCACGATTTCCAACCTGATTTCGCATGTCGAGCAGAACCCCGGCGCGTCGCTCGACACGCTGGTCAATGACATCTGCAACCTGACGCAGTTGACGCATTCCGCGAGCCTGCACGGCCGCGCGCAAAGCTTGCGCGATCCGCTTGATATTCAGGGCATCCCGGAAGCGGCCGCTTGCCTGCGCGACGCGGCGGCGCGGGGCGCATCCATCCGCATTATCGGCAGCAGCGCCGAATTGACGCGCCTCTGCGAGCATCTGCTGAAAAACCTGACCGGCTTCGAAAACCTGTCAGGTTTGGAAAATGCGGTGATTATCTGCCTTGACGCGGAAGCGTGGCGAACGCTCGCGCCGACTGACGCGCCGCGCATCGTGTTGGCGGATGTCGCGCCGTCGCCGTCCGTCATGCCGATTGTTTCGTCGTTTGCGCCGGTCGTGACGCTGTTCAAGCTGATGCAGGCCGTCAGCGCGGCGAACATGACGAAGCCGTTCCGCAGCTACGTCGCGTTCGATTTGGAAACGACGAGCGGCGACACGCGCGCGGCCGGAATCGTTGAAATCGGCGCGGTGAAAGTCCGCGACGGCCAAATCATCGGGAAATTCGGCAGGCTCGTCAACCCGGAGCAGCCGATTACCGAGGGCGCGTTCAAGGTGCATGGCATTTCGGAAAGCGAGGTCAAAGATGCGCCGACGCTCAAAGAATTGCTGCCGGAATTGCTCGATTTCATCGGCAATGACATGTTAGTCGCGCATAACGGCTTTGACTTCGATTTTCCGATTCTGCTGCGCCTGCATAAGCAATGCGCGGGGGAAATCCTGCCGAATCGCCGCTTCGACACGCTGCCATTGGCGCGGCGGATGTTCCCCGGCCAGCCCGCGTCGGTGGACGCGCTGATGACGCGCTTCGGCATTCAGGATATCGGCGGGCGGCATCGCGCGTTGGATGACGCGGTCTATTTGACGCCGATTTTCGAGCGGCTGCAAGAAATCGAGCAATCGCTGAACCGCCGCACGGAGCATGAAGAGTTGCTGGAAATCGTCGCGCTCGGCCTCGCCATCGCCGCGCCGTCGGCGATGGCGGACGAAGAGCGCTTGCTGTTTAGATTGGGCGCGAGCAAGCTGCTGTCGCGCTTTTCCGAATTGCCGGACGCGCTGCGCCCGCTTTTTTTGCGCAATCAGCTTGACATCGAGGCGCAGTTTGAGGCGATCTGCGCGGCGGACGCGGAGACGAATGAGCAGGCGCAGGCCGCGCAGGTGTTTTCCGGCAAAAGCGTCGCCATCGCCCGCTTGAAGGAGTTGGCGCGGGCGTTTCCGTCCGGCGACGCGCGCGAGGCCATGCGCCGCTTCCTCGACCATGCCATGCTGTACGCCTCGCAGGACGACATTCGCAGCGTGAACGCCGTCAACCTCTTCACGATTCATTCCGCGAAGGGGCTGGAATTTCCGGTGGTGTTCGTCTGCGGCGTCGAAAAGGGGAACTTGCCGAGTTTTTACTCCGTCCGCGAAGAGGGCGAATTGCGGGAGAAAAAGCTCGATGAGCAGCGACGTCTGCTGTATGTCGCCATGACGCGGGCGAAGCAGAAATTATTCATCACGTATGTTGACAAACGCGGCGATTTCCCGAAAAAACGCTCGCAATTCTTGATTGAATTGGGCGTTGAAACGCGGGAAGACGTTGAAACCACAACGACCTAACGCAAGCGGCGCGAACGGCGCAAAAGACGCAAATAAAAATAGAGCATAACGTTTGCGTCTTTTGCGCCGCTTGCGTCGTTTGCGTTAACTTTTATGGAAAAAACAATTTTGCATGACCGCCACCTCGCGCTCAAGGCGCAGATGGTGGATTTCGGCGGCTGGGACATGCCGATTCAATATCCGGCGGGCATTCTTCAGGAACATCTCGCCACGCGCAAACGCGCCGGGCTGTTCGATGTCTCGCACATGGGGCGATTCCGCGTCGCCGGGCGCGGCGCGCTTCCTTTTCTCCAGCGCGTGTTGACGAATAACGCGGCCGCGCTGACGGTCGGAAAAAGCCACTATTCGATTTTGGCAAACGCGAACGGCGGCGCGATTGACGACGCCTATTTGTACCGCTTTACGGACGGTGAATTTCTGCTGGTCGTCAACGCCGCGAACCGGCAGAAAGATTGGAATCATCTTCAGGCCGCGCTCGCGGAATTGTCCGATGTCGCGCTGGAAGACCAATCGGAGGCGCTGGCGATGATCAGCCTGCAAGGGCCGGAGTCGCTACGCATCCTGACGCCGCTTATTGAAGCCGGTTCTCTGCCTGAAGCGAAACGCAACGCGCTCTCGTCCGGCGCGATGTTCGGGCAGCCGGTCTTGATTGCCCGCACGGGCTATACCGGCGAGCCGCTCGGATTTGAGCTTTTCGTTCCCGCCGCGCTGGCCGGGCAAATCTGGGACGCGCTCTGCGAAGGCGGCGCCGCGCCGGTCGGCCTCGGCGCGCGGGACACGCTGCGCCTTGAAGCCGGATTGCCCCTGTATGGGCATGAATTCGGTATTGACCGCGACGGCCGCGAAATTCCGATTTTGGCGGTCGGCGCGGCGAAAATCGCCGTCAATTTCGCGCCGGAAAAAGGGGAGTTTTTCGGCGACGCCGCCTTGCGGCAGCAGTTCGACGCGCTGCGCGCGTTCAAGCAAGCGGATTTCAGCCGGATCGCCGCGCTGCCGCGCCGCGTCCGCCTGCTCGCGCTGACTGGCAAAGGGATCGCCCGCGCCGGGGATCGCGTCTTTCAGCAAGACCGTCCGGTCGGGTACGTGACGAGCGGCACGATGGTGCCGTATTGGAAAACGCAGGGCGACGGCGACGCCTTCCGCCTGATGGATGAGACCGGCAAGCGGGCCTTGGCGTTGGCGCTGCTGGAAAGCTCGCTGCCGGAAGGCGCGGCGCTTGACGTGGAAATTCGCGGCAAGCGGACGGAAGCGGTGATTGTCCGCGCGTTCATGCGCGCCGCGACGCCGACGTGTTCCACCCCGATTTTGCTTGAAAGATAGGTCAGGATTTGGCGCGTCGGGAGAGAATCTTGCGTCAAAGGCTTGACAAATTCGGCACGAGCGCGCATTGTAAAAGCAATCGGATTTTCAGACTGACAGAGCAAATAATACCCCTGTTTTATTAAATTATGGCGCGAAGAAACTCCGTTTTTTCAAGAAACGGAGTTTCTCGGATGTCAATGATGACAACGAATTTAAATGTATGAGCGGAATCGGTTATGAATATGAAGGCGAGGTCTTCGCTGGCGAGAAAATTGAAGTTAGAGAACCCAAGCCGTACAACGTGATTTTGTATAACGACGATTACACGACGATGGAATTTGTCGTGTTCGTGCTGGAAACGATTTTTCACCATGCGCAGCCGCGCGCGCAGCAGATCATGCTGGACGTGCATCAGCGCGGCAAGGGCGTCGCCGGAACATATACCCGCGACATCGCCGAAACCAAAGCCCTGCAAACCCGCAATCTCGCGCAGGAACATAACTACCCCCTGAAATGCGTCGCTGAACCGGCGTAATAGAACCCTGATTAGGCTGATTTTTTAACGCAAAAGACGCAAGAGACGCGAACATTTGCGATGTTTGCGCCATTTGCGCTTCTTGCGTTAAAATTATTAGTGAAATCAGTCCAATCAGCGTTCTATTTTTTCTTATGAGTCGTCAAGAAGTGCAGTCTGTTGTGGATTCCGCCGTCCGCGAGGCGATTATGCGGCGGCATGAATATATCACGGTTGAGCATCTGTTGTACAGCATTTTGCAGCATGACGCCGGAATCACCATCGTTGCGGAGTGCGGCGGCGACGTGGATGAGATGCTGCAAGAATTGCTGCAATTTTTCGATGAGCATGTGCCGGAATTGCCCGCCAAGCCGCGTTCGTCAAAGAAAGCCCACGAAGAGGACGACCCCGGCCCGGCGCAGACGCTCGGCTTTCAGCGCGTCCTTGAGCGGGCGGTCAATCATTCGATGTCGTCCGGCAAAAATGACCTCGAAGTCGGCGATCTGCTCGCCGCGATTTTGCTGGAACAAGATTCTCACGCGGTCTATTTGCTCAAGCAGCAGGGGATTACGCGGCTCGACGTGCTGAATTACATTTCGCACGGCGCCGTGAAAGGGGACGATGAGGCCGCGCCGGAATTCGACGATCTAATGGAGGCGGACGATGTGGAAGAATCCGCCGCCCCGCAGCCGCAGCCCGCGCCGAAAGGCGGCTTCAAAATCGAGGCGTTTGCCATCAACTTGACCGAATTGGCGCGGCAGGGGCAGCTTGATCCGCTCATTGGGCGCGAATTCGAGATGAAGCGGATGATTCAGGTGTTGTGCCGCCGCCTCAAGCATAATCCCGTGCTGATCGGCGAGCCGGGCGTCGGCAAGACCGCATTAGTCGAGGGCTTGGCGCAGAAAATCGCCAGCAAAGAGGTGCCGCGCCTGTTGCAGCAAACTGAGGTGTTCGGCCTCGATCTCGGCGCGTTATTGGCCGGAACGAAGTTTCGCGGCCAGTTTGAGCAACGCCTGAAAGCGGTCTTGAATTTTCTGCATGAGCGCAACAAAAAGGTCAAAAACGGGCTCGGCGCGGTGCTGTTTGTGGATGAAATCCACACGATTGTCGGCGCGGGCGCGACGACCGGCACGTCGGTGGACGCTTCCGGCCTGCTGAAACACGCGCTGCACGCGAACAATCTGCGCTGCATCGGCACGACGACACATGAGGATTACCGCCGCCATTTCGAGCATGATCGCGCCCTTGCGCGGCGTTTTCAGAAAATTGACATCGCCGAGCCGTCGGTGGAGGATTCGGTGAAAATCCTGCACGGCCTGCGCCCCCGTTTCGAGGAATATTACGAGATTCATTACACGGATCAATCCCTCGAAAGCGCGGCGCAGTTGGCGTTCCGGCACATCGCCGAGCGGTTTCTGCCGGATAAGGCGATTGACGTGATTGATGAAGTCGGCGCGTTGAACCAAATCCGCCAGCCGGAACAGCAGAAGAGCGTGCTGGATGTCGTGGATGTCGAGGAGGTCGTCACGAGCATCGCCCATATTCCCGACTTGAATCCGGGGCAGAGCGAGCGCGAGCAGCTTGGCGTCTTGGAAGGGAGCATGAAGCAGAAAGTGTTCGGGCAGGATCGGGCGATTGAGGCGGTCGTCAGCGCGATTAAGCTCTCCCGCGCCGGATTGAGCATGCCGGATAAGCCGGTCGGCGCGTTCCTGTTCGCCGGGCCGACGGGCGTGGGCAAAACCGAAGTCGCCAAGCAGCTTGCGGCCTGCCTCGGCATTCGCTTTACGCGTTTCGATATGAGCGAATACATGGAAAAGCATGCCGTGTCGCGCCTGATTGGCGCGCCGCCCGGCTATGTCGGCTACGATCAGGGCGGACTGTTGACCGAAACGATTCGGAAAAATCCGCATTGCGTCCTGTTGCTCGATGAAATCGAGAAGGCGCATATTGACCTGTTCGACATTCTGCTGCAAGTGATGGATCACGCCGCGCTGACCGATAACACGGGGCGCGAGGCCGATTTCCGCAACGTGATTTTGATTATGACGAGCAACGCCGGGGCGCGGGAGATGAACCGGCGCGTGATTGGGTTCGACCAGAAGGTGGACACGACCGCGAGCAAAAGCGCGATTGAGCATCTGTTCAGCCCCGAATTCCGCAACCGCCTGACGGAAATCGTCTTTTTCAACCCGCTGTCGCCGGACATCATGGGGCAGATCGTGGACAAGTTCATTGACGAACTAAATCAGCAGCTTCTCGCGCAGAAGATTCGCGTGGAGCTTGATGAGGCGGCGCGGGCGTGGCTGGGGAAACACGGCTACGATGAACGCTACGGCGCGCGCCCGTTGGGGCGGCTGATTCAGACGACAATCCGGCAGCCGCTCGCGGAAGAAATTTTGTTCGGCGCGTTGCAAGATGGCGGCGCGGCGCGGGTGTCGCTGGATAGCGACAAGTTGATTGTGTCGGCGGCGTAATGCTGTTGAAAGACGGAGAGCGTTTATTTATTAGGATTTACGCAAAAAAGTTCGCCCTTCGACAGGCTCAGGGTGAACGGCAGGCGAAACGCCAACATCATCTTCCGTTCGTGGTGAGCCTGCCGAACCACGTTGCATAAGTCATGTTTATGATCATT
>CAZCGG010000127.1:11657-13233 GCA_964498135.1 uncultured Candidatus Moduliflexus sp. | reverse complement strand
GTCAGCAGCGCAAAACTGCTGCCCGTGATTCATCAGATTTTCGACGCGCTGCCCGCCGATTTGCACGATCTGTATGTTGACGCCTGCCAGCGAGTCGTGACGCTTGAAAAAGGGCAATCTTCGCGGGAGCGGCGGGAAATGTCCGCGCGCCTGCGCGCCGTGTTTGCGGAAAACGGCCAGACGATTTCGCAGAATTTTGCCAACAAATTGGCGGTGGTCGGCTTATCTGCCGAGGACGTTCAGCGTTATTTCGCGCTGTTCGAGCGCCCGGAAGCGGAGAGCATCGCCGACACGCTTTACTGGATCGGCGCAAACCGGCTGCATCTTCAAGGCGCGCGGAATTCCGTGAAACAGATCGCGCATTTAGTCAAGGCGTTAAAACACTACGCGCATCAGGACGAGGCCGAACTGCTCGAAACTCATTTGGAAGAGGATTTGAACAATACGCTGTTGGTGCTGCGCAGCACGATTATTTCCCGCAACATCACGCTGCGCGAAGATTACGAATTGATTCCGCCGTTCGTCTGCTACGCGGCGCGGCTGAATCAGGTCTGGACCAACCTCGTGCTGAACGCGATTCAGGCCATGCCGAACGGCGGCGATCTCTCCGTGCGCCTGCAACAGCTTGACGCGGAGCATCTTGCCGTTGATATTGAAGACACCGGCATCGGCATTCCCGCCGACGCGCTGCCGCATATTTTCGAGCCGTATTTCACGACATGGGCGAAAGACAAGCGCATCGGCATGGGCTTGAGCGTCTGCCGCGAAACGGTTGCGGCGCATCACGGCGCGATTGAGGTGCTGTTCTCGCAGCCCGGCAACACGTGCTTCCGCGTCACGCTCCCGACGAATCTCGCGCATCCCGAATATACCTAACTCCAAACTCCAATTATCTATCCAGATGTTGAAACATCTGGCCCTACCCGCCGCCCCTTTGGGGCGAAAAGCGTTTCTATAAGCCGAAACGCTGGCGCAGAAGCGTCACGAATCCTTCATACGCCTGCTCTTTCAGCAGGCTGACTTGCCGTTGATCCGCCGTTTCCCGCTCGATTCGCGCGCTGAGGCGGGCGTTATCAATCGCGGGCGGCGTCAGCATGACCCATTTGCCGCTCCGCACGTCCATCACGACGCCTTTCAGACGAATCCGCATGCGTTGCACTTCATCGGGAATGAGCGCGCCGATAATCGGCGTCCACGACACGGTTTTCGTGACCTGATTTTCCTGCGCGGATTCTAACACGCCCCAATACACGATGAGGGCGGTTGCGCCGGAACGCGCCGCCGCAAGGCGCAAGACGAGATTCAACGGCGCGTTCTCGGTTGCGGGCGCGCTCGATGCCTGCGCGGATTTCGCCGGGCGATTCGGGATGCCGCTCAACGGCGTGACCGTGAAATCGGCCTGCATCGCCGTCAGCATGGCGTCATCAGGAAACATCGCGCCGGACTGAATGAGCAGAATGGCGTCCTCGCGCCGCAATTGCACGGCGGCCGCGTCATTCAGCGCGGCCTGAATATCGGCTTCCGCAACCGTGTCGTTCTCGCGGATGCCAAGCACGTCAAGTTCGTTTAATTCGCC
>CAZCGG010000127.1:0-11557 GCA_964498135.1 uncultured Candidatus Moduliflexus sp. | reverse complement strand
AATTTGTCAATGCAAAAATCGTAAAAATTTCTTGACCGCTTTTCAGTGAGCGATGTTCAGTCACAACTGAATATCGCTCACTCATAACGGATTTTTTATAGGATTTCTTCATGGCTCGTCCAAAAGAATGCGAAAGGAGTTCTTTGATGAAAATACTCAAAATAAGTCTTCTTGCCGTTGGATGTCTGATCGGAATCGCTCTCAGCGCCGCCGTCGCGTATCGCATATTTTTTTCGCAGGGCGTTGTGGAATCGTTCGAAGTCAATCGCGCCGATTTATCGAGCAAGGTCTTGATTGCGACGCAAGGCAGCGCGTTTAAAAAACAGCTTGTGGCCGAAATTATCGAACGCGCGCAACAACAGCCCGTGTATATTCGCGTGATTGACGTGACCGCGTTAGGCGGCGTCAACGAGGCCGACTGGAATGCAATCATTCTCATCAATACATGCGAATCCGGGAAGATGCAGGCGGATGTCAACGCATATCTTGAACGCCTGAAACAACCGGAAAAAGTTATCCTGCTGACCACTTCCGGCTCAGGCGACTGGAAACCGGCCAATGGGAGAATTGATTCCATTTCTTCAGCATCGAAAAAAGATCAGAGCGCGGCACTCGCTACAGAAATCATGCAACGTATAAATCGCCTACTAACCTACTAATAATGGCGCGCTAAAACGTCAGCAACGTTCATCACGTCGCAGAGGGAAATATGAGCGCAAATACGCTTGTCATGTTTGGGGCTGGAAATATCGGGCGATCTTTTATCGGCCAGCTTTTTTCGCGCGCCGGATACGAAACGGTCTTTATTGATGTCAACGACGCGCTAATTGACGCGCTGAACGAGCGGCGCGAATATCGCGTGATTATCAAGCGCAACGACCAGCCGGATGAGACAATCTTGGTCAAAAACGCGCGCGGCGTGCATGGCCGCGACGCCGAAGCCGTGAGCCGGGAAATCGCGCAGGCGTCCGTCATGGCGACGGCGGTGGGAAAAGGCGCGCTGCCGCACATTCTCCCGACGCTCGCGCTCGGCCTGACGCGCCGCTTCCGCGAACGCGGCGCGATTCCGCTTGACATCATCATGGCCGAAAATTACCGCAATATCGCGGAATTCGTGCGCGAACATCTGCGCCCGCTTCTCCCCGCCGATTACCCGCTTGACGCGCTGGTCGGCCTCGTCGAGACGAGCATCGGCAAGATGGTGCCGATTATGAAAGACGAGGACGCGCGGCAAGACCCGCTCTGGGTGTTCGCGGAGGCGTATAATGAACTGATTCTCGACAAGCGCGGCTTCAAAAATCCGATCCCAAACGTGCCGGGCATGGCGCCGAAAGACAACATGCAGGCGTATGTTGACCGCAAGCTCTTCATTCATAATGCCGGTCACGCGGCGGCGGCGTATTTCGGCTATCAGGCGAATCCGGCGTTTGAATATCTGTATGAGCCGCTTGCGATTCCGGCCTTGTTTCAGAAAGTGCGCGCCTGCATGACGCAGTCGGCGGTCGCCTTAAATCGGGCGTATCCGCGCGATTTGACGCTGCCGGATTTGGCCGTCCATATTGATGATTTGCTGGAACGCTTTCAGAATCGGGCGTTAGGGGATACGATTTTCCGCGTCGGGCGCGATTTGCCGCGAAAATTGGAGAAAAATGATCGGCTGATTGGGGCGATGCTGCTCGCCGAAACGCGCGGCTGCCCCTGCGATCTGCTCGCGGAAGCGGTGGTCGCGGCCTGCCATTTTCGGGCGAAAGACGAGCATCAGCAGCTTTTTCCGGCGGACGCCGCGTTCGCCGCGAACGATTTTCCGCGCGGCCTGACGCATATTCTGACGCAGGTGTGCCATCTTGCGCCAGAGAATCCCACAGAAGCGGCGGTCATGGCCGCAATCGCCGGAAAATATCGCCATCCGGCATGAAAGGTTGGACATAGCTGTCAGACACCTTGAAGGTGTCTGACAGCTTTCTTTTACCACAAAGGCGCAACGTTTTTATGAAGATTTGGCGTCTAATGAAATTTCATGCGAATTATTCAGGCGTTTTCCCCTTGCTAATGAGGCGAAGACGCCGATCACGCAGAGCGCGGCGAAGATGAGGAACGCCGTGTCGAGGCTGCGCAGAAATTGGGCCGGGGCGGCCTCGCTGAGCTTGACATCGCCGAGAAACAGGGCGAACATCAGCATGGCTACGCCGAGGCTGAACGCCTGCCCGGTCGAGCGCATCGTGGCGAGCGCGGCGGCGGCGACGCCGTAATCCGGCTTTGCGACCGCGCCCATGATAGCGTTCGTGTTGGGCGACGAAAAGAGCGCGAAACCGAAGCCGAGCAGCATTTGCGCTGCGATGAGAAACGTCATCGAATCATCCGTTGTCAGGCGTGAAAGCAGGCCAAGCCCGATCACGATAATCGCCATGCCGCTTGACGCGAGCGTGCGCGAAGACATGCGATCCGATAATTTGCCGCAGAACGGGGACAATATCGCCATCACCGCCGGTTGCGCGATGAGCATTAATCCGGCCTGTTTAGGCGTCAAGCCCTTGATGTATTGCAAATAGAGGCTCAGCAAAAAGCTGATGGCGAACGTCGCGGAATAGTTAATCAGCGCGGCGAGATTGGCGAACGCAAAGACGCGATTCGCGCGAAAAAGGCGCATGTTCAGCAACGGAAACGCGGCGCGGCTTTCCCAAGCGACAAACGCGGCAAGTCCGGCGCATCCGGCGCAAATCAAGGCGATTCCGGCAGGTTTCGGCAGCCGCGCCACGCCAAGCATGATAAAGATCAGCGTGGCCGACGAAAACGCGGCGCCGAGCCAATCAACGCGCTCGCCGGGCGTTCCAGCCCATTCCTCTCGAATGTTCAGCAGCACGGCGGCGAGAATGAGCAGCGTCACGGCGGCATTCGCCCAGAAGAGGCTGCGCCAGCCGACATATTCCGTCAACCCGCCCGCAATGACCGGCCCTAACGACAATCCGGCATACGTTGACGCCACGTTGATTCCCAACGCTTTTCCGCGAACGTTCGCGGGATACACGGAAGTCAGCAGCGCGATTCCCGTGCCGAAGACCATAGCCGCGCCCACGCCTTGCGCGGCGCGAAAGGCAATCAGCAGCGCGGCGGACGGCGCAATCGCGCAGAGGACAGACGCGGCGGCAAACAGCATCAAGCCGAATTGATAGACGCGCCTGCGCCCGTAAATATCGGCGAGTTTGCCGAACGTCAGGACGAACGCGGCCGAGGTCAGCAGATACGCGCTGGCGACCCAGCCCAATGCGACGGCGTTCAGCGCAAATTCCTCGCCAATGGCCGGCAGCGCGATATTGATTGACGAGGCCATGACCGGCGCGAGAAACGCGCTGGCGGTGGTGGCAAACAGGACAAGTTGACGGGTCTTCATCAGATTTTTCACACTCAGTAAATTTTTTCAGGCAGCCGCTTTTTTGCTCGCGGCTCTTCTTCGACAAGGCCACCGGAACACCGCTCGGCAGATTCGTCAACCTTTTTCCCTTGCGATATTTTTTTCTTGACAGCCATCTTTTTTAGATGGAAATGTTTAGGTCAGCATATCTCTGCAACGGGAATGAATCTGCTGGTCTGGAGAATTTCTTGTGAAGAGGACGCATAAAGCCGCGCCGCCTCACCACGCGGTTGCCGCCGACATCGCACACTGCCGCTCGTGGCTGAACCGCGTGGTTAGCCAGTGTTTCAATACCATGAGAGATATTTTCCAATAAATTATGATTATACATGTTAAATTAGTTACAGGGGATATTGAGGAAATGGGAGCGTTTGATTATGTTGTGATGGGACATAAAAATCCGCTTCGTCCTAAAATTTGTGCAGAAACGGGACAAACATTCAAAAAAATGTCATCAAAGAGTGCGATGTATCCCCATTCATCATGGGAATTATTATGTGCAGAACAGTATAAATGGAAACATATCGCATGTGTTAATGTACGCTATAAACGATACCCTGAATCGCAGTACTCAAGGATTTCTGAAGCAATTGCGTATGGTCTGCGAACGATCAATGCCGAATCTATCGCGATTCTCCCTATACGATGGAGGTATCCTGAGTATGTCGCGATAGGAATATTTTATGCGTTGTGGTGCCAAGGATTTGCGGCCTGTTTGAATAAACGACAATATCCCCGATTAGATCATCGAAACTTTGTTATTATCTCGAAAGATGGTGTTGATGCCTATAAAAACGTTGTTATTCAGGATTTTCGAGCATTATGGCAATATATCAGAAAAATCAATTGGGTGAGGAATCAAAGCATCTCTGAAGATTCCTTCTTTTGTAAACGTTATCCCTTAGCCTATTATAAAAGCCAAGATGTTCAATTTCAGATAGCAGAAACGAGAACCCTGAGTGCTATTCCTCAGGAAATATGGTAAATCATCCTGATGAGTAGCTTATAGGAGAAGAATAATGGTCTAAATTCGATTAACGAGCCATCTGAGGAGGATGAACAGGGAAGATATAAAATGGACATTCCTTGCAAGGTATAAAAGAGACGTCATTAGCTGGAAATAAGGGAGTCAGGCTAACAATGGCTTGCACCGGAGCGCAAAGGGCGGGCGGGAAAATTGGTCGCTAGACTTCATGGTTCGGTAGCACCCGCCCTTCCAAGTGCCTGAAGCGGATGCATAAAGCCGCGCCGCCTCACGACGCCGTTGCACTAGACAGCGCAGAAGGCCGCTCGCAGGTGAACCGCGTGGTTCGGTGTCGGTCAGTTCACATCCCTATGAACATATCAAATTTCTGCAAATAACCCTTGCCTAAAATCTACGGGATGCTCTATAAGGCGAGTATGAGGATCATTGTAAAGAAAACCTTACGAGAATTTTGGGAGCGACACGCTGATGCTCAAGAAAGTTTAGAAGCATGGTATGATGACGCCAAAGACGCAATATGGCGGATGCCGACAGAGATCAAAAATACCTATAAAAATGCAAGCATTCTTCCAAATAATCGCGTCGTGTTCAATATCAAAGGCAATACCTATCGCTTGGTAGTAGCCGTCAACTATGCGTATAGCATCGTGTATATTCGGTTTATTGGACATCATCGTGATTACGATAAAATTGACGCAACAAACATTTAACGATTACAACGGTACACGATCATAACAAGAACAGAAGGAAGAAGATTATGGTAATAATTCAGCCCATTAAGACTGAAGCCGATTATCAACAGGCTTTACATGAGATAGAAGCTCTTTTTGATGCCGTTCCCAATACCCCGAAGGGGGATCGTTTAGATGTCCTGACCACGTTAGTCGAAGCCTATGAAGAGAAACATGGTTATACCCTGCCATTTCCAGATCCGATTGAAGCGATTCGCTATTATATGGAGAGTCGCGGATTATCGGATGATGATTTAATCCACTATATTGGAGATCGTCAAGTGGTTAGCAATATTCTTCAACGAGTTCGTCCGTTATCGCTTGAGATGATTCGAACCCTCCATAACGAGATGGGGATTTCCGCAGAGATTTTGATTCAACCCTATCCGATCCGGCAACAGGCCGCCTAAGTCAGAAAAACGGAAGTCAGGACACCGAACGAAGCGTTTGCAGCGGACTTCGCAAGGGGGCGGGATAAATTATTTCTGTCTTTGAATGGCTTGAATAGCAGGGAAAAAGTCCGCATATCGCTATAGGGCAGTACGCATTCTTTCGCTAATTGATTCAGCAATATCATTTGGAGAATCTGACAATACAATCAACGTTATCCAATTATGAAGTGTTGCAGAAAAAAGCAGCATACGCGAATAATCGCTTGCATCCGCCATCGCGCCCCTCGCGTTACAATTTCTTCACGCCGCCGCCTTTTTCCGTCGCGGCGTTCTTGCTTTCTTTAACGAAGCGATTGGCGGCTCTTCTTCAACCGCCTCAACCGGCACGTCATCCGGCAGATTCGTCAGCCATTTTTCCCGCGACACGCCGACAAGCTGCGCCACCGTCTGCATGTCTTCCCGCGTGCAAAGCGGCATGGCGACGCGTAGCGGCTCGCTGTAATCGGTGGCGAAGACCGCCTCGCCGGGCTGCTCCAATTCGCGGACAAGCCGCTTGTGTTCGGCGTCTTCCATCAGCAAATCGGCCTGCGACGGCTTGGTTTTATGAATCAGCACGGCGTTCATGCAGCGCCGGATGTCGGCGCGCCCGTTGAAATGCCGCGCCGTCCATTTCGGCGAACTGCCGATAAACGTGATGTTCGCCTTTCTGGTTTCTTCGGTGCAGCGTTCGAGAAAATCGAGCAGCACGTTGAAACAGTCCATTTTCGACAGCCGCGCCAACTCGTCAATCACGAGCAGAATGCCGGGTGCGCTCGGCTCTTGCCCATTCAGCCGCCGATCCAGCGTTTGGTGCAGCGTGCGAATGATGCGCGGCGTGTCTAACGGATTGACCAGCGTGACGTAGCCGGTCGGCTCAAGCGGCGCGAGCAGCGCGGAAAGGCTTTCGGGATGCTCCTTGTGCGGGTCAATGACATACGCCTGCGCTTGGCACGCGACGACCGCCGACGCCACGAGATACGCCATTGACACGGTTTTGCCGCTACCCTGCAAACCCGTCACCGCAAGGGTTTTCAGCGATTTCAGTTCCCGCAGCTGCGGCTGGCCTTGCGAATCGTACCCGCAAATAAGCGGCTTTCCGGTGGCAATCATGCCGCTCTGAAGCAATTCCGCAAACGTTGGGCGCGCGCCGCCCTGCATGGCGGTTTCCGCCGTTTTTTCCGCAAACATGCCGGACGGCGGCAGCAGGCCGCGTTTTCCCGCCAACGCCCGCGTGTAGTTCAGAATGTCCTCCATCATCTGTCGCGAAATTTGGTACGCGGCGTCGTGCGACGCGCTGGCAGACGCTTCGATTTCAGCCAAAGACAGGTTGACCGCGATAGGATAAAAATTCTGCAAATCGTTGTAATGCACGGGAATTTCGCTGTGTTTGCCGATGCGCGCCATGCAGACCGACGCCCGCCGCATTTTCGCGCCGATCAAACCGATAAACAAGGCGATCACGCTCAGCCCCGCACCGACCAGCGCACTCAAAACGCTGTAATATTTCAGGGCGGCGTAGCGCGGCAGCATCTCGGCGCGCAGGCGCAGTTTTTCGATTTCATAGCGCGCCAACGCCTCTTGCCGCAAGCGTTTCATCCGAAAATCCGCCGCCTGATACGCCGATTTTTCGGACAGCGCGTTCTGTTCGGCTTCCGTCATGCGCGGCGAAATCGCCAGGTTTGACGGCGCAAAGCGATGCCGAACGGCCTGCTGCCACACCGCGCCGACGGCGACGACGCAGGCAAGCAGACCCGGCGCGATGAGCAGCAGCCATTTTCTGGCAGGCCGGTCAGGCGTGAAGAAGAATTTCATAACGTCCCTCCCTGAAAAAGCTCGCCGAATGGGCGAGAACGGGTTAGCACGGATGTGAAGGCGTGTTCAGGAACTTTCATGCTATATGAAGATCAATTGGAGGATTTGTCAAATAAAAAAATTTATTTTTACAATTAAAGACGAAATAAAGACGAATATAGAAAAACCATTTCGGACAAAATTTATTTTTCTTCACATCATTTCTTGACAGCCGGGAACAACTTTTATAAAAACCACCCACGCAACTCAAAGAATTACGCTGAAAAACCTATGATAACAGGCACAACCGATATGAAAACGCAAACCATCGCATTATTGAGCGTCTCCGCCGGGGCCGGGCATGTCCGCGCCGCCGAAGCTCTGAAAGCCGCCGCCGCAGCGCATTTTCCCTCAGTTCAGGCGATTCACCTTGATGTCATGGAACTCGTGCCGAACCATTTTCGGAAACTGTACGCCGATTCCTACATGCAGGTCATCAAGCATCATCCGGCGTTATGGGGCTATTTGTACCGCATGGCGGAACGCCAGAAAGAGGATTCGATGCTCAATAAAATGCGGCAGGGCATCGAACGCCTGAACACCGGCAAACTGAAGAAGACCTTGAATGCCTTGCAGCCCGATCAGGTCATCTGCACCCACTTTCTTCCGGCAAGTCTCTTGTCGCGCATGGTCGGCAAGGGGAAATTCGGCCAGCCGGTTTGGGTGGTGGATACCGATTTCGACATTCATAAAATGTGGATTTATGAGCATATTACCGGCTATTTCGCGGCGACGGCGGAAGTCGCGTGGCGGATGCGGGATCACGGCATCATGCCGGAGCAGTTGTATGTCACGGGAATTCCGGTGATGCCGGTCTTTGCGGCGACGCATGACCGGGCGGAATGCGCCCGCGAACTCGGCATTGATCCGGCGAAACCGACCGCCTTTCTGATGTCCGGCGCCGCCGGGCTTGGGGAAACCGCGACGCTCGCTGAACGCTTGCTGCGCCTGCCATGCGATTTTCAACTCATCGCCGGGGCCGGAAAAAACGCCGATCTGCTGGATGCGCTTCAAACACTTGCCCGCAATTATCCCGGCCGCCTCGCGCCGATGGGCTTCACGACGACGATTGAACGCCCGATGGCCGCGTCCGACGTGGCGATTACCAAGCCGGGCGGCTTGACGACGTCGGAATGCCTCGCCATGAACCTGCCGATGATTCTGATTTCGCCGATTCCGGGGCAGGAAGAGCGCAACGCCGATTATCTGCTGGAGCATGGCGCGGCCTTGAAAGCCTATGACGTGGCGGGGCTGGAATTTCGCGTCAAGCGCCTGCTGGAAGACCGACAGCATTTGGAAGCGATGCGCCGCCGAATCGCGGAAATCAGAACGCCCCACGCCGCCCGCGACATCTTGCGGATCGTGCTTGGAAAAAAGGGGGAAATCGCATCATGACCCCGCTCTGGCATTTCGCGCTGCTGCTCGGTTGGATTGGGCTGTTAGCGTTCTTTTTTGCGAACGTCGAAATCCACATTGAAGGAGATGCCGGATGGGCGGCGAATCTGCCGACATGGCGGATCGAAGAACACTGGCTGCTCGATATTTTTTGGGGCAGCCGCCCCATGACCGGCTATCACGCCTGGATGTTTTCGTTCATGACGCTCGCGTTTCATCTGCCCGTCTTTCTGCTCGGAACATGGACGCTTGCCATCGAAGCGCGAATTTTCGCCAGCCTGATGCATTTCTGGATGATTGAAGATTTTCTCTGGTTCGTCCTGAATCCGGCGTATGGCCTTGCGAAATTCCGGCGCGGCGCGATTCCCTGGCACAAGCATTGGCTCTGGTGCGCGCCGGTGGATTACGTTGTGTTTTTTGTCGTGGGAATGGGGCTGTTTTGGTATTCGTTCCGCTAAAGGTCAACTTTCTTCTTGACAAAAATCGAGGGCTGCTTTCCGTTTCTTCAGATATTATTCTGTTTAGCAAATCGGGGGATGACGCATGATTCTTTTGGTTGAGCAACTGCAAAAACCGACGCATCTCAGCATCGAAATCGAAAGCCGCGAGTGCGATCTGCCTGCGGACATTGGAAAAGTGACCGCGCCGATTTCGCTGGACGCCGACGCCGAAAAAATTCAGACGGAAGTGCGTTTGACCGGGCGGATTCGGGCGCAGATCGAAATGACCTGTTCCCGGTGCTTGCGGCAATATCAGGAGCGCATTGACGAGGCGTTCGAGGTCATGTATCTGCCGCACCGCGAGCCGGAACATCACGCTGACGAAGTGGAATTGACGGAAGAGGACGTGAATGTCTCGTATTATCACGACGAAGCGATTTCATTAATCGAACTCGTGCGCGAGCAATTGTTGCTGTGGCTGCCGGTGAAGCCGTTATGCCGAGAGGATTGCGCCGGGTTATGCTCCTCGTGCGGACAGGATTTGAACGACGGGGCATGTCGCTGCGCGGAACAGCCGAAAGACCCGCGTTTGGCGGTGTTAGGAAAATTATTGCAGCCGCGCGTCGAACATAAAATATAAGATAAGGAAAATTTATATGCGAAACAGCCTGTTTGCGTGTGTGCTTATAGTGGTGAGTTTCTGTGTTGCGTGGCCTGCGGATGCGCAGACGCCCGATCCCACGCTATTGCGCATCACGTTTGTCGCGGCGACGCCTACTGTCTCGCCTGAGATGACTCCAACCGACCCGTTGCCAGGCGCGACGCCGACGGTTGTTCTGCCGGAGGTGACGCCAACCGTCGTTCCAACGCATCCAACCACGCCTGTCGTGCCGGAGCCGTCAACCTTTGCGCTTGTCGGCCTTGGCGCGGCGGCGTTAGCGTGTATCGTTCGCCGCATTCGAAGTAGAGGGAAGATGTCATGATGAAAAGATTGCTGGCTGTGTTCGGTTTAAGCGTGTTCGCGTCCGGCTTGAGCGTGACGCCCTGCATCGCGCAAATGCGCGCGTTGCGCGTGGAAATGACGGGCACAGGGACGGGCGCGGTGCATGATTGCCGCGCCGCCGATGATTGCTCCGGCGGCCGCATTGTGTGCGGCACGCAGTGCATGGCCATGTATGTCGACGGCGCATCCGTGCTGCTGAAAGCCATGCCAGACGCGGATTCGGCGTTCAGCGGCTGGCTGGTCAATGGCGAACCGCCCACATCCAATGATCTTCAAATGACGCAGGATGTCACGGTCACGGCGACGTTTACCCGATGCGCTCCCCCCATCGCGAAGACGCTGACGGTGGCCTTCTTGGAGGGCGTCAACCTCGCGGACGGCGTGACGGAGCGCGATGACACGATCCTCTCGCTTGGCGTCGGCGCGAATTTGAGCGCCGTCACCGAGATTATTCTACCGAATATGCCGCATCTGTTCAATTTCACCGACGCCGTGACGTTCCATTTCGAATATCGGAACGCGCAGGCGGTCGTCGTGCCGGAAGCGGTTGTCGCGCAGATGGCGGTCGTGGATGCGGCGTCCGGCGGCCTCGCGTATGCCGACATGAGCGACGATGACGCGGCTGAGCTTCCGTGGGCGACGCCGGCGGCGCAGCCAATCTCGGCGGAGACGCAGAGTGTCGTGTTTCGCCGCGCGGATGGACGGATTCTGAAAATCGGAACCATCATGCCGAATCGGACAGAGGGAACGGTGACGTTTGCGTTTGCCGACCTCGCGTCATCGAACGAAGGAGGATGCCAATGAACGCGCCGCGTCTGTTGTTGTGTGCGTCATGCCATGCCGGCAGCGTGATGCGCCTGCTTCTTCTCATGGGGATATTGCTGGGAGGGGCGGCGAAGCCTGCGTCTGCCAACGAGAGTCCGGTGGCCTGCATCACTTCCGTGACGCCGCCGTCGCCGCGCGCCGGGCAGAACGTCACCGTCTCCGGCTCATGCTCGGATGATGATGACGGATTCCTCACCAGATATGAGTGGACATTTTCCGATGGCCTGTTTTCAAAGACCAGCAATCAGGCGAGCGTCACGCGGACGGTTGACGCTTCCGGCGTCTATACCGTCATGTTGCGCGTCAAGGATAATGATGGGGCGTGGAGCATCAGGATAAAACGGAAATTCACTGTCACGGCAGCGACGTTTACGGTGAACGTCCTGCCAAGCGCGGGCTGCGCCGTCACCGCCGGAGACGGCGGGGTGGATGTTGTGGAAGCCCCGAATGGCATCGTCTGTTCCGGCGGCATGGCCGCGAACGATCC
>CAZCGG010000126.1:0-13238 GCA_964498135.1 uncultured Candidatus Moduliflexus sp. | reverse complement strand
TAAACATGATCAAAAAAACGGGAAGCCATCTTGAACATGGCTTCCCGCTACGTAGAGGTGGGTTACTTTTGGTTGAACACCGCGATGACCGTTTCGCCCGCGCGCATATACTCCAAGCCCGCAAGCGGCTCGCCGTTCGCATTCTGCCAACCGATAAATGTCGAATTCGCGTCCGGCGTCGGACTGACGGAAACCGTGACGCCCGAAATCACCGGCACGCGCAGTTCTTGGCACGTCGCCGCGCACACCCATTCGCCAACCGTGACCGTTCCATTGCCTGTTCCAGATTTACGGATCGTCACCACGTTCGGCGTCGAGACTGACGCGGAAACTGCGGCTGACTTGCTACTCACATACCGCGTTTTCACCTGTTTTGCCCCAAGAACAACCTGCGGCACCGCCAGATACAAGCGTTCACTGCCCGGCGTGGAAGGCGTAGGATTGAAGGCTTCCACCGCAACGGCATTCGTTGTTGCGCCGAGCGCCACCCACGCTGGACTCCAATTCTTCCCATCGTGATAGCGCATTTTGATTTTGCCCCCAGAATTGACTACTAAGTACAGCCGCGTCTGATTGTTGACCGTCGCAGCTTTCAGCGTCAGACCGATTTTCGCTGATGTTCCGGCAAGTTCCCACGGCGACCATGTCGTCCCATCGCATGAGCGCGTCCAGACTTTGCCGACGCTCGGCGTCAGCGCGTTAAATTGAGTGATGGCTTGATATAACCGGCCATTGAAGACCGCCATCGCCACATTTCCAGACGCTTTTTTCGGATTGGCATCCACAACCCAGTCTTTCCACGTCATCCCGTCATCCGTATAGCGCGTGATGACTTTTCGCGTGCCGACCTCAATCGCGGTTTGATACAACCGGTCACCTGAACCCGGATTAAAGACCGCCATCGTCACATCGCTAGCGACTTTGCGGCTGGCGTCAAGCCTCCAGCCATTCTTCACGGCTTCGGGCTGCCATGCTGCCGGCCATGCCGCCGTGTATCGCCACAGAATGGCGTTGGCTGGGATCGTGGGGCTTCCCACCGCGCGCGCGGCCTGATACAAGCGCGATTCCGCTCCGATTGTCACGGCCGCCATCGTGATGTTTCCGTTCACTTTGTAATAGCCGATGGCCGCGTCTGCCGTCCAATTCGGGCTGCCGTCAAGCTGCCGCGTCAAGACGCGATTTGAATTATATTGCCGCGCGGCCTGATAGAGATGCCCGCCGAATTCCTGCGTCGCAATCACGCTGCTCGCGGTTTTCGGCTTGCTCGTCTTCGCGCCAATCGTCACCGTGCCGTTGCTGTTCCACGGCTGGGCTGCGGTGAAATCGCCCGTCGTTGTCATGCGTGTCCAGATGTAGCTGTCCGCCGCGCCTTTGATGGTCTGATAGAGCGTCCCGTTGAACGCCGTCATGGTGACTGCGCTGCCGACCGTTTTCTTGACGACGGGCATCCACGGCTGCCACGTTTCGCTGCCGTTCCACGTTGCGAGCGCGAAATCCGCCCGCACGGTTGCCGCGCCATTGACCGTCACAACACATGAGCTTGTTCCAGCGCAGCCTTCCGTCCAGCCGACAAACACCGAGCCAGCCTCCGGCGTCGCCGTCAGCGTGACCGTCGTTCCCGCGCCATAACCTTCAGCGCAATCCGCGCCGCACGTGATGCCGGTCAGATTGCTCGTCACTGTTCCCGCGCCTGCGCCGGTTTTCTTGACCATCAAGAGCGGCAAACTCGCGTTATACGTCACGCTGTTATCCGCGCTGGCGCTGACCGCATTGCCGGTTCCAGCCGCGTTCACGGCGGCGTTCGCTGGCACGCTTACTGTCACGATGCCGTTGCCCGTCATGCCGCTGACCGCGACCTGATACACCGCGCCGCTGCCGCTGACAACCGCCGTTGTCGCGCCGGCCGTCCCGCCGAGCGTGACATCGGAATTACCAAAGCCGGTGACGGCTTCGCTAAATGTCACGGTAAAGTTGACCGGGCTGCTGCTCGTCGGGTCTGCCTGCGCAGTTGCCTGTTCGACCGTCACGGTCGGGGCAACTGCCGTATAGACTCGGATGTAATCAACCTCCATCGTCTGCGGAAAGACTGTTGTGGCATCCGGCACCCCTGCTGGGAAGGCCGTCCCGTCCCCCGCGAGCGCTAAGTTGAGCAGAATGAAGAACTCTTTATTAAACGGCGCCGGGGCAAGAAGTTTCGTCTCGCTGTCCATATCGTGCGAATACCAATCCAACACGCTGTTCTCCGCCGTAATTACTTGGAAGAGTTGGTCATCAACATACCACTTTACACTGCCTTCTTCCCATTTGACGCTAAACGTATGGAATCCGTCATCGAAGGCGCCGCTTGGCAGCGTGTATGGCGTTCCTAAGTTGCTGGCATCTGAGCCGCCCAAGAAATGATTATCCGGCCATTTCCCGCCAAAATGGAGCGCGCCGGTGATCACATTCGGGGTCTTACCCGGCATTTCCATAATGTCAATTTCCCCGCACACCGGCCAAGGTTCGACGCCTGCCGGACGGGTTTCATAATAGCCCATATTCTTGTTTCCCAACATCCAGAACGCCGGCCACACGCCATTGCCTTTGGGGAGTTTCATGCGGGCTGTGACAATGCCGTATTTAAAGGCCACCTTGTCCTGCGTATGAATCCGCGCCGAGGTATAACTCGGATTCGGGTCTGTGACTCCGGGCGCGGTGTACGCGATGCTGGTCGGAACCCCGTCCGCATGTTTCTTGAGCGTGATGTTCAGGTTGCCGCCGCTCACAGAGATGTTCTCCGGCGAATCGCTGTACCATTGCAATTCTGAGTTGCCCCAGCCGCGAGCATACGGATTCGGCCCATACCCAATGTCATAGCTCCACTTCGAGGTGTCAAGCGCGGCGCCGTCAAATTCATCCGTCCACATCAAATTGTAGCCATCATACGACAAGGTTTCCGCCGGCGGCGTCACGCTCCCGTCTTTAATCCAACGGACGTTCCGCACAAAAATCTCCGCGTTGCTATCGCCCGCCGCATTGTATGACTCGAGAACCAGCATGTCAACAACGTCCTGAATATTCGCATACGCGCCTGGATTCAACGCATTATCACTGGCAAGAAGCGTCTGCACTGGAATGCTGACGGGAATCCACGTATTCAACTCCGGCTGGCTGCCCAACACTTCGCTGAACAGATACAGGTCGCTGAGATTCGGCCAACCTTTCCCGACTTTGACGAGAATGTCCGTGCCTGTGCCTGCCAGGCTTGCGACGCGGATATCGAAGGCCAATCTTCCGGTCGCCGTATTGTATGCGCTCAGATTTGCCGGGAGCCCGCTCTTTTTGATCTCGATATTGGTGCCCTGCGCCAAGGTTGCTGACCAGACATTATCGCCGCTCCCATCAGGATTCGGGACGATTTGAGAGGACGTATTCTGCCAATTGGCGAATTCATAGCCTGTCGCCAGCCCATTGTTAAAGACATTGTGAACCGACGCATCAATCACATCCACCGTCGCCCCAAAACCGGAGCAGTCCGGAGTCGCGCTCGCTGTTTTTGGCTCCCACCGAACTTCCTCAATGGACAAATCCATCGGCCCGTCGCTATACAGGAGGAAGGGAGTATTGACTTTGCTCGTATCCAAGCCGTTAAAACAGGCCAGGGGCGCATTGATGTCTTGCCATTGCCCGACCGGCAACGATCTCAGGTAATCGCCAAACGGCAGTTCCGAAACACATGGATACTCACAATGCATCGCCAGATTGACGTTTCCGGTTGGCGCGGCATTCACTTTCACGCGGAATTTCACGGTCGTTTGAGAATTGAGATACGCGCCCAGATTTTTCCCGGGAGTGACTTCCGCGATCTGCGAATACACTTGCCCAGCGGCTGCCCAGACAACTCGTTTTGCGCTGGCCTGAACTGAGCCGTTCTCCGTCGTCACAGTGAGTTCGTTGCTCGGCGTTGCCGTGGTTGCCGCAGGATCAGTCGAGACATCCACGCTCCAATTCGACGGCGCGCCAATGCGCAGCACGTAATTGCCTAAGTCTCCGACATTCGTTCGATTCGCGCCATTCATGAAGATTTCCAGAGCGGTATTCGTATCGCCGCTGGGCGGGGTTTGTTCACAGCCGTAATTGCGTTCTTCTTCCGTCAGCGTCCCCAGCGTATTCGTGTCAGCATACGTCAAGCCAAACCCATACGCAAACAACGCCGCATTGCCATCGTTGCGGTTCAACGGAGTCTGACAAGGCGCGCCCGGCCATGAGTAGGAGAGTTTGCCGGTAAAATCATAATTGATTGCGCCGCCATCGTTTTTGAACAACACGTCCGCAATCCCCGCGCCTTCCGAACCCGGCAGCCATGCCGCGACAAACGCATCGGAACGATTCAACTCTTTATTGACATACAAGGGACGACCGGACAGGAAGACGGTAATAACCGGAATGCCTTTCCCTGCCAGCGTATTCAGCACGGCAAGGTCAGCCGGATAGTTGCGGGCATGCTCTAAGGTTTTGCTATTGCCGAGATCGCCAGCGCCTTCCGCATACGGCGCTTCGCCGATCACCGCAATGGCGACATCAAACGTGCCGGCAGCCGTGCCATCTGCGCTTAACGTGGCGTTCGGCGCAATCGCGCGAATGCCTTGCCAGATTGACGTGGCTCCGAGGAAATCGGCATTCGTGTTGCTCGTGCCTTGCCAGGTCAGCGTCCAGCCGCCGCTTTGATTCATGATACTGTCCGCGCTTTTTCCGGCCACTAAGACACGCGCAGTTCTGGCAAGCGGCAAAACGTTGTTATTATTTTTCAGCAGCACCAACGACTTACGCGCGGCGTCGCGAGCCACATCCCGATGGGCAGTCGATCCCAAAACGCTTGTATTGCCAGCCAGCGCTCTTGTGGAGGGCTTCCCTTTCGTGGCGGCGGTCGCGCCGTATCCCATCAGCCCTGATCGCATTTTCACCCGCAGAATGCGCCGCACGGCGTCATTAACGCGAGCCTCAGAAATCGTTCCTGCCTTCACCTGATTCACGGTATTCGTCCAAAACGCCTGCCAGTCAGCGGGAACCATAATTACGTCCACACCGGCATTAATCGCCGCCGGGCAGCTCGTATTGCTACAATCTTCTGCGGACGCGGGATTCGTATTTGTGGTTCTCAATTGTCCGTGACCGTTCCAATCGCCAACAACAAAGCCGTCAAACTTCATTGTGCCTTTCAACACATCGGTCAACAGATATTGATTCCCGTGCATCTTCATGCCATTCCAACTGTTAAAAGAGGCCATGACCGTCTGCGCTCCGGCTGCGAGCGCGGTGCGATAGCCCTGCGCGTGAATATCAATCAGTTGCTGCTCGGTCGAAAGGTTGTTTCCTTGATCCGTCCCTTTATCCGTGCCACCGTCGCCAAGAAAGTGCTTGGCGGTCGCGACAACACGGCTATCAGTGAACAATTCGGCAGGAATGGTTGCGTCGCCTTGAAGTCCCTTCACCATTTCGCCGCCATAGTTATAGACGATGGTTGGATCTTCGGAATAGCCCTCATACGTGCGCCCCCAACGGTCATCCCGCACAACGGCCAGCGTCGGCGCGAAGGTCCAATCAATCCCGGTCACGGCAATTTCTTCGGCCGTGGCAGCGCCAATCGCCTTGATCAGCGCCGGATCGTTGGCGGCCCCCAGCCCGATATTGTGCGGAAACAAGGTCGCTCCATACACGTTGCTATGCCCGTGAACCGCATCAGTGCCCCACATAATCGGAATTTGGGTCGTTGTCTCTTGTCCTGTAGGATCTACGGAGGCGTTATAGTAGCTGTCCGCCAGACTCACCCACGCCGAAGCAGGCGCATGTTTATCATTATTCGGCCAGGCTCCGCCGCCATTCAAAACAGAGCCGATAAAATACTGCGCCACCTGAGCGGGCGTAATGCTTGCGATTTCAGGTTGAACCATCTGCCCGACTTTTTCTTCCACTGACATCTTACTCATGATGGCGGTAATTTCATCTTCCATCGCCTGAACCTTTTGAATGTCACTGGTGATGGCAGGCCACGTCGCTTGAGCAAGAGCATTTCCCCCTGAAAAAACGCCCCATGCCGCGACCCCAATCACAAATAATGCCAGTCTTGCGATATGTTTTCTCCACATACGTCTTCTCCTGTGCGTGTGCAAAATTCAATTGTTGCGGACCATCCCGCGATAAACTGCTCAACGCGCATCTTCATTGAAAATAAACGATATTCATGTCACTTGGCAACTGTCTTTTACTGGTTTTGTTTTAAAAATGACGAAACCTATCATATCATGTTTACGCTCAACAGACATCTCCTCCTTTTTAGCGCAATGTTATTGTTGACGAATATCAAGCCATTTCACCTTTTATTTCTTTATTGATTATAATATATGTTCAAAACTTATCATGTCAAGTAAAATCGATCAAAAATTTTCACCGCCTCCCCTATCTTTCTTCTATTTTATTGTTTTTTATATGGTTATCGAATAAAAATTGTTTCCACATTTTTATTTTTCGTAATAATTTTGTAAAAGTTGATATAATGATTTATTTGAAATCGAGAAGTTTTCAAAATTTGGCTCGAAATTTTGAAGAAGAAATACTTGACCATTCGCCTATTTAGCCATATCTGTATCATATTGTTATAATGAGTTGCGATAGACACACGCCAAGAAGGCACGGAAAGGATGATGATTATGCAAATTGATGCGGAAAAACCGCTTGAGACAGGCAAGCCGCTGCCCAAATATCTCCAACTGCGGGAAAGCTTGTTGCGCCATTTTCAAGATCAGCATTATCAAGCCGATCAAAAGATTTCCTCAGAAAATGAGTTAATTGAACTGTTCGGCGTCAGTCGCATTACCGTTCGGCAAGCGTTAGCGGAATTGGTCAACGAAGGGGTGATTTATAAAAAACATGGAAGCGGCAGTTTCTTCTCTGGAAAAACGGCGGATATGCCGCATCGCAGCCATCTTATCGGAGTGCTGACCCCCCGCATTACGTATTATATCTACCCATTTATTATTCAGGGGATTGATGATGTGGCGCGGGGCAAACGCTATAATATCGTGTTAGGCAATACGTCCGCCGATCCTGAAAAAGAAGTCCTCTGTTTGCGACAATTGCTTGAAAAACCGATTGATGGGTTATTGTTCGAGCCGACCGGCGGATATCACGATCTTCGGGAGGCCGAGATTTTTCGAATGCTGCAAACCCTAACAATTCCGGTCGTGCTTATGGATTGGGCGATTGACGAATTTAATTTTTCGTATGTCTCGCCCGATGATTTCGAAGGGGGCCTGCGGGCGACCAATTATCTTATCCACGCGGGACACCGGCGGATTGCCTGCATTTATCCGCCTGACAAAATTCCCGGCCGCCAGCGATACAACGGCTACCGGAACGCTCTTGAAAACAACGGGATCGCGTATGAGAAGCGTTTTGATAAAACGATAGCCGGAGCGCTGTGGGATGAAGCGGGCAGCATCGAGAAACTAGTGAAAGAAGTGCTTGATTTGGGAGAGGACCGCCCGACCGCCCTGTTCTTTTTTAATGACGATGCGGCGTTGCGCGCCTATTCTGTAATTAGCGCGGCCGGGTTGAAGATTCCTGACGATCTGTCCATCGTGGGGTACGATGATTCGGCCTTTGCGGCGCGCGCAGAGGTGCCGCTTACCAGCGTCGCCCACCCCAAATATCACATCGGCAAATGGGCGGCGGAAATTCTGTTCGAGCAGATCGAACAGCAGGAGCAGCGTTTGCCCAGCCACATGATCCTCAAGCCCACTATCGCCGAGCGAAAGTCTGTAAAATCACTTGACTCAAATGAACTGTTTACGCAGAAAATGTTATTATAATAAGTTTTTTCTCCGCAAATCTGATGAAGAGCGATCTGCTCGATGTCGCGGAAAAAATTTAACGCAAACGGCGCAAAAGACGCAAGCGTTTGCGTCTCTTGCGCCGTTTGCGTTAAAAAACGTTCATCGAGAAACACGCATGAACCTCACAAATAATATTGCGCAATTTTTCGCCGCGCTGCCGAATATCAGCGATCTAAATACCCGGAAATCCCTGATTTATCAGGCTGGTCTGGGGCGTGAACTCGAAGGCCGGATTCTCTTTGATGGCGCGGCGATTCCATTTTGCCAAGCATTGACGCGCACGTTAGCCGACTACGGCAACCTTGCGGATGACCGCGACGCGCTGGACGCCGTTCTGCAAGCGGCACAGGCGGGCGTTGGCAGAGACAAGCAGGCCGAATGCGAGCAACTGCGGCAACGCTGGCGCGCCGCGCCCATTCCGCCGCTGCCGAAGAAATCGCGCCGGATCGCCCTGATTGGCCTTGTCGCGCTCTCCCTGTTCGCCATCGCTGGCGGCGCGCATCTTTTCTGGAAAGATCGCTTGACAACCGCAGCGATTTCCGGCAGAGTGAGCGACGAAACGACCTTGACGTCGCTCTCCGGCGTGCGCGTCTCCGGCGAGGGTTTTCAAGAAGTGATGACAGGCGCGGACGGAAAATTCGAAGTAAGCGTGCCTGAAAAACATCAACGCGCCACGTATCGGTTGACGTTTTCGCGAGCCGGATATGCGTCCAAATCTATCTTGAAACGGCCGGCAGAAACGTTTGAAGTGCGCTTGAAACCAATCGGAAAGGATTGACGGAGCAAGCTGTCAGACACCTTAAAGGTGTCTGGCAGCTATGATCTTATGAACGCCAAACAGACCATTTTTCGCATCGGCCTCGCCTCTTTTTTCCTGCTATACGCCTCCACATCACGGGCAGAGGAAATCTCCACCATTCTGCGCGGCGTCACCGTGCTGCAAAACAGCAACGGCGCGACGCTTGAAAATGTCGAAATCAGCGCGGCGTTCTGCGAATGCGTTGGAGAAAACCCGACCTTTTCCGATGAATACGGCCTGTTTCAGTTTGAAATCAAAGGGAAAGCGCAGGGCGAAACTGTCGAATTGAAAGTCAAAAAAGAGGGCTACGAAGTCGTCAATCAAGACGATTTGACGCCATACCTCCGCAAAAATCCCGACGATCTGGTCAAAATCGTGCTATGTCCGGCGGGCGAGCGGGATCGCACCGCGCTGCGCTTTTATAATATCGTCGCGGAAAACGTGCGGGCGCAAGAGCCCGACGCCAAAACCGCCGAAGCCGTCATCGCCTTTGCGCAGGAATTTACGAAAACATTGGCGGAAAAAAATCTGGATGAGATGTCGCCGGAATACCGGAAGGCTATCGAATTTTTTCAAGCCGGAAATATCGCACAGGCGAAACAGGCGTTGAAAGACGCGCAAATGGCGGATGAGCTACGCAACGCGCAGGAAGAACTGCGCAAGGCGCAAGAGAGACTCCGGCAATTGGAAAACGCCGGACAGCCGAACGCGCCGCAAAGCGAAATGCTTGCGCCGTATCCGCTCGTCGCTTCAATTGGCGATCTGGCCGGAATCGTCGGCGTGTCGGCGCAGGACGACGCGGCCTTGAGAGCGGCGCAGGAGGCCGAACGCCGCGCCAAAGACGACCTGCGCAAAAGCGTGGAAAATTACATGCTGAAAGCGCGGCTCTGCGTCGCTGACCTGCAATTCGATGACGCCGAAAAATATTACCGGATCGCCACCGATGCCGACCCGGAAAATTTCGAGAATCTCCATGAATTTGCTCTCTATTTACACAGACAAAACCAATTTCTTAGAGCTTTACCGCTCTATGAAAAAGCATTGACGCTTGCTAAGGATGATGGTTATATCGCAAAAACGTTGAATAACTTGGGACTGCTATATAATGCTCTGAATGAATATGACAACGCCGCCGACGCCTACGAGCGCGCTCTCGCAATTTGTGAAAAATTTGTAGCGAACAACACTTCAACTTACAAATCAAAATTAGCGGAGACGCTGGATAATTTGGGAAATTTATATTCAGATTTGAACGACTACAATAAAGCCTCTGAATTCTACGAACGTGCTCTTATAATTCGTGAAGAATTGGCATCAACCAATCCTACTGTTTACAAACCGGATATGGCTACAACGTTAAACAATTGGGCGGGATTATATTGGAGCCAAAATCAATATGATAAGGCGGCAGATTTCTTAAAACGTGCACTGCAAATTCGTGAAGAGTTAGCAGTAAGTAATCCGCAAATTTATCAGCCTTATTTGGCGAATACACTGAATAATTTGGGGAATCTGTATAGTGATTTAAAAGACTATACCAAAGCCACGAATGCTTACGAACGCGCTCTTGCTATCCGCGAAAGATTGGCGGCGGATAATCCGCAGGCGTATGAGCTTGATTTGTGCATGACGATGGTGAATATGAGTTATCTATATCAAATCTTGTACGAACGCGATCCGAAACAGACTTATAAAATAGAAGGGTTAGCGTTAGCGGAACGCGCCATAAAGATATTACAAAAATATCCAGATATTCCTCAAGCGCAAGAAGATTTGGATAGAGCTAACTTCCGCAAAGCCTTTTTCGAGCAGGCGGGGGCAATAGGCGGCACGAGATAGCTGTCAGACACCTCCAAGGTGTCTGACAGCTTGCGAAGGAGATGAGATGATGCAATTTGTCGTAGAATATCCGGTTTCGTTGCCGGACGCGCTGCATGAAAGCCGGAAACAATTCGAACACGAAGCCAAAATGGCGATGGCGGTCAAATTGTTCGAGATGAAACGCCTTTCTTCCGGCATGGCGGCGCAATTAGTCGGCATGGAGCGCGTGGCGTTCTTGTTGAGCCTGCATCGGTACGGCGTGGCGATGATCGACCAGGAGGAAGACGAATTGTTGTCTGATATGAATTATGCCTGATGCCGACGCGCTTGTCATCAATACCAGCCCGATGCTCGCATTGATTGCGGCGTTGGGAGATTTGCGCATGTTGCAAATGTATTCGCAGGTGTATGTTCCGTTTGAAGTGTGTCAGGAAATATTGATCGGAGGCGCATCCGGTTTCGGCGTGGCTGAATTTCAAGCGGCGCATTGGCTGAAAAAACAAAACGCGCCCGTCGAACTTCTTCCATATTTGAACAATTCGTTAGATCGCGGCGAAGCGGCGGTGATTCAATCGGCGTTGCAATTCGGCGTTCGAACCGTGTGCATTGACGAGGCCGTCGGGAGACGAGTCGCCCGACTCTGCGGGCTGAATGTCACCGGTTCGATTGCTGTTTTGCTCCGGGCATGGCGCGAAGGAACTCCCTTTTCAATGCGTGACGCCATTCGCCGAATGCAGCAACACGGCATCCGATTGAGTGCGCGAGTCATTGATTTTGCGTTAATTCAAACTGGAGAACACACGGGAAAAGCGTGAATGCTGATGGGCAAACTCATAGCTGCCAGACACCTCCAAGGTGTCTGACAGCTTGCGTCGGTCACGCAGAAACAGGGAGGATATATGACGCAAGCAGCTATGAAAGCGGAATTATTGCGTTTCGAGGCGCAATATCAGCAAACGTCGGCGGAATTTTACCAGCACTTCCAGCAGGGAAAACTCGGCGACTCCGCCGATTATTTCGAATGGAGCGCGTGTTATGACATGTTGCTTACAGCCATCAGACACCTTGAAGGTGTCTGACAGCTTGCGGCGGTCGCATATCAACAGGAGAACAACGATGTTAGCGATTCAATTACCGGCAGAATACGAAAGCAAATTGGAACAACTCGCGCAAGCCGAGCAGCGCCCGGCGCTCGACATCATTCGTCAGGCGCTTGACCGCTATTTTGCGGAAGCATGGCGTCCGGCGCAGCCGCGCTCGTCGAAATGGGCGCGAATCGCGCAAGCCGCCCACGATGAAAGCCCGTTAGACGGGTTAAGCGGCTACGTGTTGGCGTGTTCGCAGGAAATTCGAGAAAACTTTACCTTCGCTCACGATGAGGCGTCATGAAATATTTATTCGATACCGATGCGGTCAGTTTTTTCTTCGACGCATCCAGAATGCCGGAACATGCGCATATTCGTCACCGTGTCTCGTCATTGGCCGAAGATGATACGATTCAAGTGTCCGTATTGACGTTATGCGAATTCGAGTACAGCTATTTTGCCGCGCCAGCAGACAAAAAGCCGTTCATTCGAAAGACAATTGACAAGATCGAAATATCATTCGATATTCTTCCGTTTACAAAAGAGATTGCGCCTGTTTATGGAGAAATAAAGCATGCCTTGAAATTGTCGAAAGGACGGAAAACACAAGAAATGAAAAAATATAACGTGGATATATTGATCGCGAGTTCGGCGATTATGGCATCCAGCGTTGTTATCGGAGCAGATGCGCTGTATCTCGAGTTAGCCGCGTTCGTTCCTCGTTTTCGCTATCAGAACTGGTTGATCGCGCCTTGATGAGGCTATCGAACATAGCGAGCAGGCGGGGAATAGGCGTGAGCGTCATAGCTGTCAGACACCTTCAAGGTGTCTGACAGCTTGCGGCGGTCGCGCAGAAACAGGGAGGATATATGACACAAGCAGCCACGAATAACATGCTCATGATTTTGATTGTTTCCGATGCGAGCGGCGAGACCGCCGAACGCATGGTGCGCTCCGCGCTGGTGCAATTCGCGGACGCGCCGACGCAGATCAGCCGCCGGGGGCAGATTTGCGCGGCGGACGACGTGCGCCGCGTTGTGCAAGATGCGGCCGCGCAGCGCGCCTTGATTGTGCATACGCTTGTTTCTGACGAATTGCGGCGGCTGATGTTGGAAGAAGCGCGTCTGCGCGACGTGGACGCGATGGATTTGATGGGGCCGATGTTAGACCGTTTGGCGAGCCGCCTGAACGTGACGCCATTGGAGCAGCCGGGGCTGTTCAAGCAGTTGGCCGAAGCCCGCAGCCGCGAAGTCGAGGCGGTCGAATTCGCGTTTTATCATGATGACGGCCAGCACCCGGACGAACTGCATCGGGCGGAAATTGTCGTGTTGGGCGTGTCGCGCACGATGAAAACGCCGCTGACGATGTATTTGGCGTATCGCGGCTGGTTTGCCGCGAACGTGCCGCTCGTGCTGGAAGTCGCGCCGCCGGATGAATTGCTGGCGATACCCGCCGAACGAGTCTTTTATTTAGACATCAGCCTCGAACGCTTGCAAGAGTTGCGGATCGTCCGCGCCGAGGCGTTTAAGATTCCCCGCGAACCGTACACGTCGTTAAGTTACATTGAAAAAGAATTGCAGCATTTCCGGCGAATGTGCGTGGCGCGGGGCTGGCGCATGGTCGAGGTGACGGGCAAATCGGTGGAAGAAGCGGCGCATGAAA